>JAWOCF010000086.1:0-3402 GCA_046483935.1 Bacteroidales bacterium
CTATTGCGAAAGGCGATCCATACGTCGGGCAAGGCATCGGGGGTAACAGGCTGTGTTGTCTGCCAGGTATATTCTTCCTTGTTGCGCAGGGTTTCGGTAAAGCGGTGCTCGCACCACGCCCCATCGCCCCACGAGGCCATCACCACCAGGGAGTCATTGCCGGCACCCTCGGGGCCGTTCTGCCATTGGATGAGCAGACCCCCGGGTTGGACGGATGCCGTGGCGCTCAGGGGCAGCCCCAGGGGCCCCTTGCTGAGCAGCACCCTGGTAGGGTCGACCCGGATGCCGGGATATTCGCCCGTAAGGGCATGCCGCAGGTTGTGCGACTGGGCTGCCTGCCAGGCCGACAGCCCATTGGCCTGTGCCCCAAAAGTGATCCTGATCAACCCCCCGAAAGGCTTCATAAAGTGGTTGACTGCCTGCATGCGCTGGCGCTGGGCCAGCTGCCCCGGTGACTTCCTGTCGGTGAAATTTTGAGGTAGGGTGCGTACATAATTGCGGCCATTCATCTTGTAAAATATCAGGTTCCCAATACTCCCCCTAACGTTGTCGAAAAGATTATCAATCTTTGCCATGTCAGTTGATTTTGAATTATGTGTTTACTATATCAAAGATAGTATAAGTTCGCATTAAACACACGGTATATTCATATTAAACTTGCATCTAATACACATTAAATTCAGTATTTACTGAGCCAGGTGTGAACTTGATGTGAACTTGGTGTGAACTTGGTGTGAACCTGGTACGTATTTGGTTGGAACCTGATATGGCTTTGAATCAATGCAGCGGTGGATTCCATGGCTGTTCAGTCGGTAAAAAAAAGCCACCTGGAAACCGGGTTGCGTATTGGACAGGCCGAAAGCATCAGGAGCCTCCCCCTGAATGCCTCCCATGCCATTGAAATACAGCCATATATTTCTTAACTTTGTGAAATGTGAAAGGGGTTATCCTGAACCTTGATATGTTATTGATATGCAACCGATAATTGAACAACGGCAAGAAGAACTGAAAAAGCTGTGTAAAAAGCTAAAGGTCAAAAGGCTCTATGCCTTTGGTTCCGCCGTGTCAGCGGGTTCTTTTAATGAAGACAGTGACATTGACTTTATTATTTCTTTTGATGAAAGGCTTTCACCTGAAGAATATTCTGAGAATTACTTCCAACTGCAGTATCAATTAAGGGAGCTTTTCGATCGGGAAATAGACCTTGTCACTGAACGCTCCCTATCCAATCCCTACTTTATCGACAGCGTCAACAAGAATAAGGTGCTGATTTATGAAGGCTGACATAAAGAAACACCTGCATGATGTAGATGTTTCCATAAACTCTATTTTTGAGTATTTAGGAGATAAGCAGGACTTTAAGGAATATTTGAAAAACAAGCTGTTACGCAGAGCGGTGGAACGGGAAATTGAAATTATTGGTGAAGCAATTAACAGGGCATTGAAACTTGAACCTGGCTTACATATTGAAAATGCCAGAAGAATAGTTGATACACGAAACTGGGTAATTCATGGATATGATAAGGTTGACGATGTTGTAATCTGGGGGATTGTGGTCAACCATTTGCCGGAGTTGCAACAAGAAATCCAAAGATTTTTACAGGAGTAATAAGACGGCAAACCCAATGTGGTTTCTGTTGCTGAGCTTGTCGAAGAGACAGGCAATACGAATAGATTTTAAAAAGTCACTCATAAGATATGATTTTGAGATATTAACTATCTTTCTTTGTATGAGATCAGTAAATTTTAATATACTGGATAACGTCGACCTTGATGATAAGGAAGTAGCCATGATCCTTGCTTCAACTCTTTACCAAAAAGGGAAACTTTCACTGTGACAAGCCGCTGAAATGGCCGGCCTGACCAAACGGACATTTGCCGAACTGCTTGAAAAATATGATGTCTCCGTTTTCAATTATCCCCCTGCAGAACTTTCCAGAGACGTGAAAAATGCCTGAAGCAATGATTGCTGATCTTAAAGCAATAAAAATGATTGCTGCTTTGATGTAAGGCACGGCATCTATCCCCATTAAATCCTTTCTCTGTACTTTAAATGCAGCCCGCTGAATTTCCTGACCCTGCTTTCAACTTTTATCACTCCAGACATTTCCCACCTCTTTAGCAAGTTCAACATGCCGGGTTTTTATGGCCTCTGAATGGTCTGACACAGAAATAGATGAGAAAAGTTGGCGTGTATTCATATTTGTTTTATATTTGTTTGCAAACAAAAGGGAGGAACCTATGTTGCATGAACCTGTTTCACCACAGCAAGAGGATAAGGCAGCCGACCGAAAGTCGCGCCTGGGTTTAAAACTCTTCTTCATCTACGCCTTTATTTATGCCGGTTTTGTTTTTATCGGGGTCACCAAACCTTCGCTGATGGGGGTCAACGTGATATTCGGTTTAAACCTGGCCATTGTTTATGGCTTCGGGCTCATTATCATCGCCATTGTAATGGGTTTTCTGTATCACCTGGCCTGTTCGCGCCTGGAAGATGAACTAAATACAGGGGAGGGCAAATCATGATATACGATGTATCCAACCTGGCCCTGATCATTTTCTTCAGTTTTGTGGCCCTGGTGCTGGGCCTGTCCTTTTATTTTGCCCGTAAAACCAAAACTTCTGCCGGTTATTTTGCGGCCGGTGGTACCATTCACTGGGGGGTTAACGGGATCGCTTTCGCGGGAGATTACCTCTCAGCAGCTTCTTTTCTGGGTATTTGCGGCATGATTGCTGTTGCGGGCTACGATGGGTTCTTGTATTCAATCGGATACCTGGCAGGGTGGATTGTTGCCCTTTTTGTAGTGGCCGAACCCCTGAAGAGAATGGGTAAATATACCTTTACCGATGCCCTGGACTATAAATTTAACTCCCGTTCCATCAAGCTCATGGCGGCCGTCAGCACACTGGTGGTTTCCATGTTTTACCTCATCCCGCAGATGGTGGGTGCGGGCGACCTGGTGGTGCCCATCCTGGGCCTGCCCCACTGGGTTGGGGTGGTGATTGTGGGGTCGGTGGTGATATTTATCGTGGCCACTGCCGGTATGACCTCTACAACCTATGTGCAGTTTATCAAGGGTGGATTATTGATCATTTTTTCCATTGTCCTTACCGTTTTTATTCTCAATAAAGGACTTAGAACGGAACCTTACCCCGATTTTCACAAATACAACAGCATTGATGTGTTTTTTGATGATTCGGGAAATCTGCAACTTAGCGAAAACCCTGCATATACCTTTGCCGAGACTGCCTCTTCCGGAGAGCAGACATTTGTGTTGCTCCAACACAACGGATTCAGTAACTGGTACCGTCTGACAGAAAATAACAATGACCCTGTGCTGGAAGAGATGCTATCCATCACCCGGCAGTCAGCCGGAACGGTGCTTTATAACGGGGCCGACC
>JAWOCF010000195.1:0-3559 GCA_046483935.1 Bacteroidales bacterium
GTGAGGCGGTCGGGGTGGTTGATGTATTCATAGCCGAAACGTCCTTTCACGCACAGGCGTCCGTCGTTGGGGCTCACCCCTTGGGTGCCGATGCTGCGCACGATGTGTCCGTTCTGTACCACCAGATCCAGCTGGCAGCCCACCCCGCAGTAGGGGCAGGTGGTGCGTACCGTTTTGAGCTCTTCTTTCAAATTGATTTCCTTGCGGTGAGGCTTTTCGACGATGGCCCCCGTGGGGCACAGCTGGATACACTCGCCACAGCCATCGCATTCGCTGCCGTTCCAGTGGTCGAATCCTGCAATGATGGTTGAGGTGATGCCACGGTTGGTGAACGAGAGCACGTTCTTGCCCTGCACCTCGTCGCAGGCCTTGATGCACCGGAAGCATTTAATGCACTTGGAGGCGTCGTAGGTGAGCACCTGCGAGGAGTCGTCAACCGGGTAGCCCAGCTCCTTCCAGATAGAGGGAAAGTGCCTGTTTGCAGGGTCATCCAGCCCGTATTTATGCACCAGCTCACGGAACTCATCGGGGTAGCTGCCATCGTCCGCCTCATTGTGCTCGGCCAGCAGGTAGTCGAGCAGGTCTCTGCGCGTATCTTCCAGCTCGGGGTCGAAGGCAATGACCTCCATCCCTTCTTTCACCTTTACCCCGCAGGAGGCCATCATGCCCGGGATGCCCTTGACCTTCACCACACACAGGCGGCAGGCCCCGGTGGGCGACAGCTTTTTGTGGTAACACAATGAAGGGATGGCAAACCCGTTGTCGCGTGCTGTCTGCAGCAGGTTGGCCCCGATGGTGGCCTGAATCTCGCGGTTATCGATGGTGATGGTTGTTTGTTGTGACATGCTTCTGTTTTTTTATTCATGAATTAGCCAGGCAGCGGATCGCCTCAGAGGCTTTTTAAGGGGTGTTTTCAGAGGGCTATCGGGAGTGGCTATGTAGCATTACCCCCGGTGAGTTCGCTCTGAAAATAGCGTGCAGCGCTCTCCAGGGGCATCAGGGGCGACTGACCCAGGAAGCACAGCGAGGTGGCCGCCATCACCCGTGCATCTTTAACCATCTGCTGCAGCAAAACTCCCTTGTCGGGATGGCCGTTGGCCAGCTGCTTGGAGGCGTTGAGCAGCATGGTGGTGCCTACCCGGCAGGGCACGCACTTACCGCACGACTCATGTTTGAAGAAACGCAGGCAGTTGTGTAGGATGGTATACACCGGGTCGTCGGTTGATAGTACCATAATGGCACCCGAGCCCAGGGTGGCTCCCTTCTCGCGCAGGTTGTCGAAGGTCATGCGCTCCTGCAGCATGGAGGCATCCACGAAGTTGCCCGCTGCCCCGCCCAGCAGGGCGGCCTTAAACTCCTTGCCCGGGGGCATGCCTCCGGCCAGCTCGATCAGCTCCTGGAGCGTAACCCCCAGATCCACCTCATAATGGCCCGGCTTGCTGACCTGCCCGCTGAGGGTAAAGATCTTGGTGCCGGGCGAGCGTTCTGTACCCAGGGTACGGTACCATTTTGTGCCGTTTCGGACAATCAGGGGCACATTGGCCAGGGTCTCTACGTTGTTCACCAGCGTGGGCAGCCCGAACAGCCCCTTCTCGGCCGGGAAGGGCGGCTTCAGGCGGGGGTTGCCCCGCTTTCCTTCGAGCGACTCCAGCAGGGTGAATTCCTCGCCGCACAGGTAAGAGCCTGCCCCCAGCACTATTTCCAGGTCCAGGTCGAAACCTGAGCCCAGGATATCTTTGCCAAGGAATCCTCTTGCGTAGGCATCGTCAATGGCCTTTCGGGTGAGGCGGATGGACTCGGTATACTCCCCCCGCAGGTAGATGTACCCTTTGGTGGCTTGTATGCTGTATGCCGCAATGATGGCACCTTCCAGATACAGGTGGGGGGTGTTCTCCATGATGATGCGGTCTTTGAAAGTGCCCGGCTCCCCTTCGTCGGCATTGACCACCAGGTAACGCTGTGGGCAACTCTTGCAGGCGTCGCTGGTGAAGCGCTGCTTCATGCCCATGGAGAAACCGGCACCGCCCCGGCCCCTGAGGCCTGCATCCAGCAGCTGGTCTATAACTGCCACCGGATCCATGGTCAGGGCCTTGCGCAGCCCCTGGTAACCTTCTTCCTGCAGATAATCTTCAATGCTTTCGGGGTTTACTTTCCCCACATTTTTTAAGAGTACTCTGTTTTCCTGGATCATAATGTTTATTTTTTCTGATTAAGAGGCGCCTGTCATGGCGGCCATCAAAAGCCAACGGCCTGAAAGCACCTGACCGGCACCCCTTTGCAGGAATACCGGTCAGCAGGTCATGGTTGGCGGTAGGCGTCGAGCACCTCACGGATGTTGTCGGTCGTGAGATTGCTGTATACTGTTTTGTCGATCATCATGGAAGGGGCATCCTGGCACTGCCCCAGGCATTCTGACAGCTCCAGGGTGAACAGCCCGTCGGGGGTGGTCTCCCCGGTTTTTATGCCCAGGTGCTCACCGATAGAAGCAATGATGGTTTCCGATTTCAGCAGCTCGCAAACCGGTGAGGCACACACCCGGATGATATGGCGGCCGCGGGGTGTGACGCTGAACATGGAATAATAAGTGGCCACCCCGTAAACAGAGCTTTTAGTCAGCTTCAGGTACTTTGCCGTATGGTCCAAAGCATCTTCAGTAAGGTAGTTCTGTGGGTGGTTGTCCTGCAAATCGTGCAGGATCAGCAACAGGTTCTCCCGCCGGGGATCAAATTTCTTCAGGATCTTTTGAGTAGACATAAAAATGACGGTTTAAGAAGTTGTGGTTGACTTTGTTTATTAAAATCTCATGCATTGATGCGGAACATGGTGGTAGAAGTTCCAACGATGAAATTAATAAATAAAAGCCATAAAACTTGTCATCATAAGCATATTTTATTCTACAAAAATAACATTTTTATTCAGACTGATTTTACTGTATTCTGATCCAGATAAATGAGCAGTGACTTCACCTGCGGATATCCCATCTCGCTGAGCAGCCGGCTGTAGGTCTGCATCTGGGCGGCGTGGGCAGGGTATTCCCTGCCGGTCTTATAGTCGATGATGATGGTCTTTTGGGGCAGGAACACCACCCTGTCGGGCCGGTAGTACTGGCCACCGGCATCGGCAATGACTGCTTCGGCACGGGCAGGATATTCCTGCGTAAAACATCCCTCCAGCAGGGGGTTCTTCAGCAGGCTGCTCAGGTTCTGCTCCCAGGTGGTGCTTGTTGGTTCATCCAGCTCGCCGTTCACTACCATCGCCCTGAGCATGGTAGGGAGGTCGTTGATGGTGCGTATGTTTTCCATGACCCGGTGCAGCAGGTTCCCCTTTTCCAAGTGTTCGGCCTGATGAAGTTGCAGGCCTCTTTGCATCTGATTGGATTTCAGGCGGATGGCACGGTGCCAGGGTGATGACAGGTATCGTCTGAAAGGGCTGGTGGCAGGGTCTTTCGGTTCTATTGCCCTGCTGCATGCTTCGAAGGTGCCAAATGCATAACGGTCTTTCTCCATCTTAAAATCCTGCTCTGAACCCGCATCTACCCGCAAGGTTTTGGCGGGTTTCA
>JAWOCF010000265.1:0-23393 GCA_046483935.1 Bacteroidales bacterium
ATTTAAAAAACCGCTCAAAGTTAAATCTAAGTTTAACAAATACCTATTCCTGAACAGTTTTTTACCACCCCTGATCAGCAATAACATCCTTTTTCGGCAAAACCTGCTTCTTTCTTCTCTGAAAATGCGTTGCTCCACCCCGTCGGGCCACCATCAAATACCTAATTTTCAGGGACCTTAAAAGACAAAAAAACAAAGATATGTTGTGCAAAAATGTTTAAATTTGAATTGATCATACTTCTATCTGACAATTAATGGGAGGGTTATTATGAACAGCAACAGAATCATCACCAACCTGGACAATCCCGAGGAGCTTGAAAAGTATTACCGGGAGCAGAGAAGAGCGTTTACCACTGAGTTCTTTCAGGCCTACCCACTGATTGCACAAGAAAAAATTGCCGGCTACTGGAAATACCGGATAGAATATGATGCCCCCGGCAGGGCGCTGGAAAAAAGCACGCGCTTTGAGCGGAAGGATGTGCTGATGCTGATCGTGTCGTGCGCCCTGGCATCGTTTCTGATCAAACTGCCTGACATCCTGAACATCAACCTGCAAAGTTTCTCATTCTATGAGAAAAATGCCGCCCTGATCGTGTTGCTGGGCTTGTCGGTCTATACCCTGTTAACAAAAGAGGCTCCCAAAACCAAACACCTGCTGATTGCCCTGGGTGGTTTCGTGGGATCAGCCATCTACATGAACCTGCTGCCCTCCTCACCTGACAGTCACTCCATCATTCTGGCCTACATACATCTGCCACTGGTGCTGTGGTGCCTGTTCGGGCTTATCGTCATAGATTTTGACTTCCGGAACAAGGCCCGGCGCATGGACTTCATTCGCTACAACGGCGACCTGGCGGTATTGGGCGCCCTGATCCTCATTGCCGGGATGGCCCTTGCCATGGTGACCCTGGGGCTGTTTATGGCTATAGATATTGAAATTGAGAATTTTTACATGAACTATGTAGGGATCTGGGGCCTTGTTTCCGCTCCTGTGCTCACTGCCTTCATCATCCGCAACTTCCCGGCCATCACCCACCGGATCGCCCCCGTTATTGCCAGCATCTTCAGCCCCCTGGTGCTGATCACCCTGGTGATTTATCTGGTCAGCATCCCATTGGCTGGCAAGGATCCTTACAACGACAGGGACTTTTTGCTGATCTTCAATTTGATGTTGCTGGGGGTGATGGCGATCATTGTCTTCTCGGTGTCAGAAACTTCCCTGGGCAGCAAACAGCAATTCCACAAGATGATCCTGTTTGCCCTGGTAGCAGTTACCCTGATCATCGATGCGGTGGCCTTATCTGCCATCCTCTACCGGTTGGGCGAATATGGCCTGACCCCCAACCGGGCAGCCGTGCTGGGCTCTAACCTGTTGATCTTTGGCAACCTGATCATGATCATGATTGACCTCTACAAGGTAAACGTCAAAAACAGGGACATCAGCCTGGTAGAAACAACCATCTCCGGATATCTGCCCATCTATGTCGCGTGGGTAGTGATCGTGGCCTTTGGATTTCCTTTTCTGTTTGGATTCAGGTAAGGGCATTAATCGCCAATAACAATATCCATCTTGCTGACAGCCGAGGCATGAAACAGCCCCAGGCTGTTACTCACGTTACCGGGCAAATTGGCAGGGGGGTTCAGTCCCAGGTCGTTGCCCGAGAAGCTATCCATGGTAACGGCCATGATAAACTCAAAGGCCTCGCGGGTAATGGAATGCTGGACCACCGTTACGGTATCGCCTCTCTGAATATCGAAGTCATGCCCAAACCAATCCACTTTATATCCATGCAGAAAGCTGCCATCAATCAGCTCATCACTCATCACATGCACCTTCGACAAGGCATCGGTCATTAATGTACCGTTCCGGTAAAGGTGCCACATATAATAATCTCCCCTGCCGGGGGGCTCCTGGGCATACAGCAGAATGCGGCAGGGCCCTTGCGGCGACTCCCACCGGTAGCGCAGGGTATCAATCTCCATGGGCCGTTTCATAGTGCTGCTGGCAGTATGTCTTTCCCCCTCAAAGTCTATTTCCAGAGTATACTCTCTTCCGGGCAGGCCATACACACCGGGTGCCGTTTGGTACACCCCGGCAGAAATCTCTTTCAAAGGAAAGAGGTTGCCCACGCCATCCCTGATGCTGATAACAGCACCCTGAACACGGGGAGTCATCCTGTCGTGGTAGAAGTCCCCCGTCCGTGAAAGAGTTACCTGGTGAGTACCCCTCTCACTGGTAATCATACCATCAACAACCAGCAGATTTTGGTTTGCATCTTCAACATAAAGTTCAATCTCCTCCTTGCAGGAGGCAAGCAATCCTGTAATGATGATGATCACAATGGCTCTGATGACATTCATGGTCTGCAGGTTAAAATTCAAAATTATAGGTCACTGCGGGCACTATCCCAAACAGGTAAGTCTTATAAGCCTGGGTCTCGTAGGGTGCTTCTTCCTTTTGGCGAAAGCTGTAGCTGTAAACATTCTTACGCAGGTAAGCATTATACACCGAGAAGCTCCAGCTTCCCCGGAAACGTCGCTGAGGCCTGTCGCGGGGCTCCAGGGTGAGTGAAAGATCCAGACGGTGGTAGTCGGGCAGCCGGGTAGCATTACGTCCCGAATAAACGGCCATGATCTCCCCCCCGAATTCATAACGCCCTACGGGCAGGGTGACGGGCCGCCCTGTATTATAGACCCAGCTGGCTCCCAGGGTGACCCTTGGGCTTAACTCCATAGACATCACCAGCGATAAGTCGTGGGGCCGGTCGAAATTGGCAGGAAAGCTTTGGCCTTCGTTTATTCCGGGGATCTGCTGCCAGGCCCTGGAATAAGTATAGCTAAACCATCCGGAAAAACGCCCCCGGGTCTTGCGCACCATCAGTTCCAGCCCATACGACCAGGCATCGCCCCGGCGCAGGTCGGCTTCAAGATGAGGATTCAACACCACCTGGGCATGATCCTTGAAGTCAATATGATTGCCCATGTGTTTGTAATATCCTTCCAGGGAAAACTCCACCACGTCGTCCATAAAATTGCGGAAATATCCTAAGGCCACCTGGTCGGCATACTGAGGCAGCACATTGGGACTGCTGGGAAACCAGATGTCGAGGGGGGAGCCCGAAGTGGTCGTATTGGTTTGCTGAATGTACTGACGGGTACGGTTATAGCTTGCCTTCAGCGATTGCCCCTGCTTCAGGCGATATCGCAGCGAGAGGCGTGGCTCGGGGCCATGAGCCTGGTGATAAACCTTTCCGGAAACAATGTCAAGGGTATCCCTCACCTGGTACTGATCATCAATCTCATAGACCGTACCGGGCCCAATATTCTGAAACAGGGTATACCGCAACCCATACTCGACAGTTAATTTTGCGGACAGATTCTGCTCATTGGAGAAATAAAGGCTGTGTTCCAGGGCGTTGTTTCTGGGGAGCACATAGTTGCTGATGGCCGATTTTTTGCCCACCCCCTGAATATCACCAGGATTAAACCAATGCCTGACAGACTGCACCCCAAAGCGCATGGTGTTGTCAGGATTCAGGAACCATGTCCAGTCGGCTTTCAGGGCCATGTCTTCAATGAAGGAGGTCCAGTCAAAAGAATTCACCTGATAACGCGACCCCATCAGGTAGTCGAAGCGCGAATACAACAAGGAAATATTGAAAGACAACTCATTGTTGAAGATATGATTCCAGCGCAGTGCCGTGGTAATATTGCCCCAACCGATAAGAAATTCATTGCTGATGCCCAGGATGTCGCTGCCGGCATAACTGCTGAAATATACCCTGTCGTCTTCATTCAGCTGGAAATCAACCTTCACGTTCAGGTCGTAAAAATAAAGCCTGTTGTTGTGCAATGAGGTGTCGGGGGCCAGCGGAAGGAACAGGTCGGCATAGGTACGCCGGCCCGAGATCAGGAAGCTGCTGGTTTCTTTGCGCAGGGGCCCTTCCAGGGTGAGCCTGCTGGCAATGGACCCGATGCCTCCGGAGCCACTCAGCCGGGTAGCATTGCCTTCTGTCATCCTGATATCTACCACCGACGAGAGCCGGCCCCCATACCATGCCGGGATGCCTCCCTTGAAGATCTGGACCGCCTTGATGGCATCAGGATTGAAGACACTGAAAATACCCATCAGGTGGGAAGCATTATACACCGTGGCATCATCCAGCAGAATCAGGTTCTGATCCATCCCTCCCCCACGCACAAAAAGCCCGGTGCTGCCTTCACCCCCTGAGCTGACACCCGGCAGCAGCATCAGGCTTTTCATCACATCCACCTCGCCCATGAAGGCCGGAATGGTCTTCATGGTTTCCATCGTCAGGCTCTGGGCGCTGATCCTCACATCAGATACATTGCGGGCGGGTTTTTTGCCGGTAACCACCACCTCCTGCAGGTGCCGGCTGGCAGCCACCAACTCCACATTCAGGATGGAGTTCTCCTGAAGGTCAAGGGTTTTTTCAACCGACTGATAACCGACAAACGAAAATACCAGGGTATGACGCCCCGGGGGAAGGCTTATATTATAAAACCCGTATGCATTGGCATTGGCGGCAATTTGCATATCCATAATGGCAAGGGTAGCACCTGAGAGAGATTCACCGCTGCGGGAATCACGGATATAGCCCTTCAGCGTGACCTCCTGCCCGAAAGAAGCAACAGCCACCAGAAGCATAAAAAAGCCCATCCCCGCACTTTTCAACTTACCACTAAATACTGATTTGAAACTGCTGCAGTGGGCTATGAACATCATAGAAAAAAATGAGTTAATAGATTTTTAATAACTTCCTGTTATAAAAATACGATAATTAATCCATTTTTCCTAAACAAAGCAAGGATCGCATATCATCGGCTTACCTGGCAGAAAACACCCGGGCACTCTTCTGATCATCAATGATTTTCAATCACACCAAAGCCAATAATCGGCCATAGTTGAACCGTAGTTGGAACGTAGTTAAACCATAGTTGAAACATAGTTGCTACATAAATTTACGGTTGAACACTGGTTCAACACTGGTTGAACAATGGTTCAACAATGGTTCAACCCCAGGTTTGACCCAGCTAAGGACATGGCAACAATTCAACCTGAAATGTTTGTCTTTCATATTATATTTATCTATCTTTATTCCAGTAAAGCTAAATATTCCAAAAAAAGAAACTCATGAAACTCCACCTGGTATTCCTGCTGATGTTCTCATTTCTATTTTCATGTGCCTCCGAAAGAAATGACTCGCAGCCCGGCACCCACAGCTCCGGCTCCTTCCACTTCAGCCTCGACACGCTTGCCACAGGGCTTGAAAACCCCTGGAGCATGGCGTTTCTGCCCGACGGGCGCATCCTGATTGCAGAACGTCCCGGCAGGCTTCGCATTTTTGCTGACGGGCAGTTGCAGCCCGATCCTGTTGAGGGCATTCCCCAGGTATGGGCCAACGGGCAGGGCGGCCTGCTGGAAGTGGTGCTGCATCCTGATTATGAAAACAATGGCTGGATCTACCTGGGCTATTCCCTGCAGGGCAATGGCGGAGGCAATACGGCCATCTCCAGAGGACGCCTGCAGGGCAATCAGTTTACCGACCACGAATTGTTGTTTCATGGCCAGCCCCATACCGGTGCCGGCCACCACTTCGGCACACGCATCGTGTTCGACCGCGATCATTATCTGTTTACCACCATTGGCGACCGGGGACAAATGGACAATGCACAGACCCTGTCGAACCACAATGGCAAAGTGTTGCGCATCAATGATGATGGCAGCGTGCCTGCCGACAACCCCTTCACCGACGACACAGAAGCCCGTAATGAGATCTGGTCGTACGGACATCGTAACATACAGGGCATGGCATTACACCCCGCTACAGGGCAGCTATGGGCTCATGAGCATGGTGCCCGGGGCGGTGATGAGATCAACCGCATCATCAAAGGTGAAAACTATGGATGGCCTGAAGTAACTCATGGCATAGACTATGATGGCTCCATCATTTCGCCTGATACCACACGCGAGGGCATGGTCGATCCCATCTACCACTGGACGCCTTCGATCGCTCCCTGCGGCATGACATTCGTAACCGGCGACAGATACCCCCAATGGGAGAACAACATCCTGGCAGGCGCCCTGGCCGGGCAACACATCCATCGTGTGGTGCTGGAGGGCGATCAGGTGGTACAGACCGAAAAGCTGTTGGAAGGCATGGCCCGCTTCAGGGCCGTTCAGCAAAGTCCTGATGGATACATTTATGTGCTGACAGAGAGCCCCGGGCTTTTTTTCAGGATCATCCCCCTGGACCAATAGCCGCGCTTCCCTGTTTATCAATCTTAAAAAAGAAATTCTTTTTCCATCAGCCACTGATGCTCAGCTGCTATCCCCTGACAATAAGCGGGGATAGTGGAGAAAACCTGCAACAGCCAACCAGGGATGTGGGTGAAACAAAAATGCCATTCCTACCGTTTTTTTTTATAATTTTGCGCCTTTAAAAACAGCCGGTTAGAATAAAAAACTGCTTCCCGCAAACGGGAAAACCAATTGACTATGAAGCCAAAATACACAGAATACAAAAAACTTAATCTTTCCCGCATCGGAAAAGACGTCAAGACCTACTGGGAACAACAACAGGTTTTTGAAAAAAGTCTTGAACTCCGCGAGGGTCACACTCCATGGGTTTTTTATGAAGGGCCTCCTTCAGCCAATGGTTTGCCGGGCATCCATCATGTGATCTCCCGGGCCATTAAAGACATATTCTGCCGGTATCGGACTCAAAAAGGCTTTCTGGTAAACCGCAAGGCCGGATGGGACACCCATGGCCTCCCCGTAGAGATCGGTGTGGAACGCACCCTGGGCATCACCAAGGAAGACATTGGCAAGACCATTTCTATTGCCGAATACAACAACACCTGCCGCAAGGAGGTTATGAAATACAAGGATACCTGGGATGACCTCACCAAAAAGATGGGATATTGGGTAGACCTTGACAACCCATACATTACATTCGACAATAAGTATATCGAAACAGTATGGCACCTGCTGGGCAAGCTGTATGAAAAAGGGCTGATTTACAAAGGCTATTCCATACAACCCTATTCACCCGCAGCTGGCACAGGCCTCAGCACCCATGAGCTGAACCAGCCTGGTTGCTACAAGATGGTCAAAGACCATTCGCTGACCGCACAGTTCAAGGTGGTGCGTGATGCTGATTCTGAATTCCTGTTTGCTCCCGACAGCCAGCAGGTACACCTGCTGGCCTGGACCACCACCCCCTGGACCTTGCCCAGCAACACCGCCCTGGCGGTGGGCAAAAAAATAGAATACCTGAAGGTACGTACCTTCAACCCGTATACCTTCGAACCTGTCGACGTGGTGCTGGCAAAAGACCTGATGCACAAGTTCTTCAATCCTGAAAACCAGAACCTGGACCTGCAGGAGTATGTCGCCGGCGACAAGAAAATCCCCTATGCAGTGCTGGCTTCCTTTAGCGGCCATCAGCTTGAGAACATCCGCTATGAGCAACTCATGCCTTATGCCCGCCCTGAGCAGGGTGACCCTTTCAGGGTGGTGATCGGCGATTTTGTGACTACCGAAGATGGCACTGGCATTGTACACATTGCCCCAAGCTTTGGGGCCGACGACTTCAGGGTCGACAAACAATACGGCATCGGTGCCCTGACCATGGTTGACAAGCAGGGTCGCTTTATTGATGAGATGGGTGAATTTGCCGGCCGCTTTGTGAAGCCTGAATACGATCCTGAATTTGATCCCAAGGCCGACCGCCCGGTAGATGTTGACATCATCATCAAGCTGAAAAATGAAAACAAAGCCTTCAAGGCTGAGAAATACGAGCACTCCTATCCTCACTGCTGGCGTACCGACAAGCCCATATTGTACTATCCGCTCGACAGCTGGTTTATCCGCACCACCGCCCTGCGCGACCGGATGATAGAGCTCAACAAAACCATCAACTGGAAACCTGAAAGCACAGGTACGGGTCGCTTCGGCAACTGGCTGGAAAACCTGCAGGACTGGAACCTGAGCCGCTCGCGCTACTGGGGGGTCCCTTTGCCCATCTGGGTGAGCGAAGACCGCCAGGAGCAGATATGCATCAGCTCGGCAGCACAACTCAAAGAAGAGATTGAGAAGTCGGTACAGGCAGGCTTCATGAAAGAAAACCCCCTGGCAGATTTTGATCCCACCAACATGTCGTCGGAGAATTACGCGCTGTTCGACCTGCACCGTCCCTTCGTCGACGAGGTGACACTGGTGTCGGCCTCTGGCCGCAAGATGATCCGCGAAACCGACCTGATCGACGTATGGTTTGATTCGGGCTCCATGCCTTATGCCCAGTTTCATTACCCCTTTGAAAACAAAGAGGCCTTTGAACAAAATTTCCCTGCCGATTTTATTGCCGAAGGCGTCGACCAGACCCGCGGATGGTTCTTTACCCTGCATGCCATCGCCACCATGCTGTTCGATTCGGTAGCCTTTAAGACCGTTGTTTCCAACGGGCTGGTGCTCGATAAAAACGGCAACAAGATGTCGAAAAGGCTGGGCAATGCAGCCGATCCTTTTGAAACCATCGAGAAATACGGCGCCGATGCCACCCGCTGGTACCTGATCACCAATGCCCAGCCCTGGGACAACCTGAAGTTCGATATGGAAGGGGTGGCAGAGGTGCAGCGTAAGTTTTTCGGCACCCTGTACAACACTTATGCCTTCTTTGCCTTGTATGCCAACATTGATGGCTTCGCGTATCAGGAGGAAGAAGTGCCCGTGAAGGACCGCCCGGAGATCGACCGCTGGATTCTCTCGGAGCTGAACACCCTGATCGGCAAAGTGGATGACTGTTACAACGACTTTGAACCTACCCGTGCCGGAAGGCTGATCCAGGATTTTGTGGATCAACACCTGAGCAACTGGTATGTAAGGCTTTGCCGCCGCCGCTTCTGGAAAGGCGATTATTCGCACGACAAGATCTCTGCCTATCAGACCCTGTATACCTGTCTGGAGAAGATCGCCATGCTGTCAGCACCCATCGCTCCGTTTTTCAGCGACCAGCTGTTCAACGACCTCAACAGGGTAAGCCAGAAGCACCAGAGCATCTCGGTTCACCTGACCGACTTCCCTGCCTGCGATGAGCCCTTGATAGATCCCGAACTGGAGCAACGCATGCAGCTGGCCCAACGCATCTCTTCGATGGTGCTGGCCCTGCGCAAGAAAGTAAATATCAGGGTGCGCCAGCCCCTGCAAAAGATCATGGTGCCTGTATTGGATGAATCGTTCCGCCATCACCTGCAGGGCGTGGAGCAGCTGATCCTCTCGGAGGTGAACGTGAAGGAGCTGGAATACCTGGACGACACCGGCGTACTGGTAAAGAAAATCAAGCCCAATTTCAAGACCCTGGGGCCCCGCTATGGCAAGATGATGAAGCAGATCGCAGCCGCCATCGGTGCCTTCGGCCAGGATCAGATCGCACAACTGGAGAATGAGCAACAGATGACCCTTTCACTGGACGGACAACAGATAGAGATTACCCTGAATGACGTGGAGATCCTTTCAGAAGATATTCCGGGGTGGCTGGTTGCCAATGAAGGAAACTTAACCGTGGCCCTCGACGTGACCATTTCTGAGCAGTTGCGTCAGGAAGGCATTGCCCGTGAGCTCATCAACCGCATCCAGAACCTGCGCAAAGAAATGGGCCTGGAAGTGACTGATCAGATCGAGGTGTTTGTGGAAAAGCAGGATACGATTACTGAAGCTGTTTTAAACAATAATGAGTATATTTGTTCAGAAACTCTGGCAACCCGGCTCATTTATTCTAACAGCATTGATGATTCCAGGAAAACTGCCGTTGAGCTGACAGATGACATTCAGACCCACGTTCTTATAGAAAAAATGAGTTAGTTATAAATTATTTTAAAACCCGAGTGTATGGAAAACAACAGAGAAAAGACCAGATATTCAGATGATGAACTTCAGGAGTTCAGGCAAATCATCATGAAGAAGCTGGAAGAAGCCCGGGATGGGTTGAAATTGCTTACAGAGGCTTACACAACCCAGAATGCCAATGACACCAACGACACCTCCCCTTCTTTTAAGATCCTCGAAGAGGGTTCCCAGGTATTGAGTAAGGAAGAGAACAGCCAGCTGGCTGCCCGTCAGCAGAAATTTATCCGTGATCTGGAGAACGCCCTGATCCGTATCGAAAACAAATCGTACGGCATCTGTCGTGCCACTGGCAAGCTCATCTCCAAGGAACGTCTTAGAAGTGTGCCTCATGCCACCCTGAGCATCGAAGCCAAACTGAATCAGAATAAATAGTCTATTACCCCTCGTTGGCATTGAAAAAGAAGCATCTTCCCTGGTTGGTTATCCTGTTGGTTCTTGTGTTGGATCAAACCCTCAAGATCCTGGTAAAGACCAATATGACGCTTGGCCAGAACATCCCGATTTTCGGCGACTGGTTTATCCTGCACTTTACGGAAAATTATGGCATGGCCTTCGGCCTGGAATTCGGGGGCGAATATGGTAAGCTCAGCCTCAGCCTGCTGCGCATCGCGGCAGTGGGCTTTATCGGGTGGTACCTCCACAAGCTGATCCTCAAAAAGGCGTCCACGGGGCTGATCATCTGCATCTCGCTGATCATGGCCGGAGCCATTGGCAATATCATCGACAGCACGTTCTACGGGCTGATCTTCAGCGACAGCTACTTCAACAGGGTGGCAGAAATGTTTCCTGAAGGGGGCGGCTATGGCACCCTGATGCATGGACGGGTGGTCGACATGTTCTACTTCCCGGTGGTGTCAGGTAATTTTCCCGAATGGATCCCCGTGTGGGGCGGCCAGGATTTCGTGTTCTTCCGCCCGGTATTCAATATTGCAGATTCAGCCATTACCCTGGGGGTCATCATTCTGTTTACGTTTCAGAAGAAATTCTTTCCCCAGGAGAAAAAAGAAATGACCCCTGACCAGGCCCCCGATGAACTGGCTCTGACGGAACTTCCCCATGAGCAGCAGCCTGCTGGCAAAGCCCATATAGGCACCCTGGATGAGCAGCAAGCCGACGCTGAAAAACAAAACACCCCCCCGGGCGGCCAGTAAACACCGGTGCTCCGGGCCATAACCCTTACAGTCTTTTCCCATCATGAGTGGATTCTTATTCGAACAGATCATTTTCGGCCCCATACGCAGCCGTCGCCTGGGCATTTCTCTGGGTGTCAACCTGCTGCCCCTGAACCGCAAGCATTGCACCTTCAACTGCATCTACTGCGAATGTGGCTGGACCCTGCCCCAAAAGGAGCAAAGGGTCACCTTCCCCCTTCGCGCAGAGGTGCAACAGGAGCTGGAGAAGAAGCTGCAGGCCATGCAGGGCAAGAATGCCCTGCTGGATGCCATCACCTTTGCCGGCAACGGCGAGCCGACCATTCACCCCGACTTTGCAGGGATCATTGATGACACCATCGTGCTGCGCAACAAGTATTACCCCCGGGCCAGCATTGCCGTATTGAGCAATTCATCCATGATAGGCAAAAAAGAAGTGGCCGATGCCTTACATAAGATCGAACAGAACATCCTCAAGCTGGATGCCGGGACCCAGGAAACCTTTGAAAAGATCAACAATCCAAAAACCAGCATCACCCTGGAGCAGGTGCTGGAACACCTCAGCCAGTTCAAAGGGCAGATGATCATCCAGACACTGTTTGTGAAGGGCGATTTGGAAGGAAAGCATGTAGATAACACCACCGACCAGGAAGTGAATGCCTGGTTAAAGCATCTGGAGATGCTTCAGCCCCGCCTGGTGATGATCTACCCCATTGCACGTGCCACCCCGGCCGAGGGGCTGGAGAAGGTCGCTGCGGAAAAACTGGAGGAAATTGCCCGTAAGGCAGAAGCACTGGGCATTGCCACCGAAGTATACGGTTAACAACAACAGGCACCTGATAAAAAAATTGCATGATGAAGAAAAAAGAACCCATCTCCTTTAAAATCGAAGGAGAGTATATAGAGCTGATACAATTATTAAAAGTGCTGAACCTGGCTGAAAGCGGTGGACATGCCAAGCAGCTGGTTGATGAAGGGCTGGTGAAGGTCAATGGAGCTACCGAATCGCGCAAACGCGCCAAGCTCAGGGCTGGCGACAAAGTAACCTTCATGCATCAGGATGTGGTGATGGAATAATCCTTTCTGTCCTTTCATCCGGGAAAGAAAAACCAATAAAAAACCACCTCAATACACTATTGAGGTGGTTTTTATTATTGTGCGAATGAGCGATGATTACATCATTCCACCCATGCCGCCCATGCCGCCCATACCTGGGTTCATTGGCATTTCAGGCTTATCTTCCTTAATGTCGGCCAGCACACACTCGGTGGTGAGCAACATTCCGGCGATAGATGCAGCATTTTCAAGCGCTACACGGGTTACTTTGGTAGGATCAATCACTCCTGATTCATACAGATTCTCATACTGTTCGGTATAAGCATTATAACCAAAGTCGTCTTTTCCTTCTTTCACGCGCTGCAGCACGATAGATCCTTCAACACCGGCATTGGCCACGATGGTGCGCAAGGGCTCTTCGAGGGCTTTGCGGATAATGGATGCTCCGGTATTTTCATCTTCATTGGAACCTTTAAAGTTATCCAGTGATGCCAAAGCACGGATGTAGGCAATACCACCTCCGGGAACAATACCTTCTTCAACAGCAGCACGGGTAGCATGCAGTGCATCGTCGAAACGGTCTTTCTTTTCTTTCATTTCCACTTCGCTGGCTGCACCAACATAAAGCACAGCAACACCACCGGCCAGCTTGGCCAGACGTTCCTGAAGCTTTTCGCGGTCGTAGTCGCTGGTGGTATTGTCCATCTGGGCTTTGATCTGCTTGATGCGCGCCTGGATGCCTTCTTTTTCACCTTTACCGCTCACGATGGTGGTGTTGTCTTTGTCGATGCTGATTTTTTCAGCACGGCCCAGCTGCGAGAGGTCAGCGTTTTCAAGCTTGTAACCTTGCTCTTCGCTGATCACGGCACCACCAGTCAGGATGGCAATGTCTTCCAGCATGGCTTTCCTGCGGTCGCCAAAGCCGGGAGCTTTTACAGCAACAATCTTCAGGGAGCCACGCAGCTTGTTCACCACCAGGGTAGCCAGTGCTTCACCATCTACATCTTCGGAGATGATGACCAGGGGCTTGCCGGTCTGAACCACTTTTTCCAGAATAGGAAGGAAGTCCTTCATGGTGCTGATTTTCTTGTCGTGGATCAGGATATAAGGATCTTCGTATACGGCTTCCATTTTTTCGGTATCCGTCACAAAGTAGGGAGAGATATATCCGCGGTCAAACTGCATCCCTTCAACCACTTTCACGCTGGTTTCGGTGCCTTTGGCCTCTTCAATGGTAATCACCCCTTCTTTTTTCACTTTGTCCATGGCTTCAGCAATCAACTTGCCGATCGAATGGTCGTTGTTGGCAGAGATGGTGGCCACCTGCTGGATTTTGCTGATGCTGTCACCAACTTCTATCGACTGTTGCCTGAGGTTTTTCACAACGAGTTCAACAGCTTTATCAATGCCGCGTTTCAGGTCCATCGGATTGGCCCCTGCGGTCACGTTTTTGAGCCCGTGGGTGTAGATGGCCTGGGCCAGTACAGTGGCAGTAGTGGTTCCGTCGCCGGCCACATCAGCCGTTTTGCTGGCCACTTCTTTCACCATCTGGGCGCCCATGTTCTCAACGGCGTCTTCCAGTTCAATTTCGCGGGCTACACTAACACCATCTTTTGAGACGGCCGGAGCACCAAACTTCTTGTCCATGATCACGTTGCGCCCTTTGGGGCCCAGGGTCACTTTCACAGCATTCGACAGCTTGTCGACTCCAATTTTCAGGGCATTTCTGGCTTCCAGATCAAATAAAATTTGTTTTGCCATGGTATATGAGGTTTTTTATGTTTTAAATGAATGTTGATTTATTGCGTTTCTTTAAACAATGGCGAAAATATCCGACTCGCGCATGATCAGGTAGTCATTGCCGGCGATGTTCAATTCGGTGCCGGCATATTTCCCGTAAAGTACGGTGTCGCCTACTTTTACTGTCAGGGGTTCATCTTTTTTTCCTTCTCCAACGGCAACAACAGTGCCTTTCTGGGGCTTTTCCTTGGCGGTGTCAGGAATGATGATGCCACCAGCAGTTTTTTCCTCTGCCTGAGCAGGCTCTATGACAACACGGTCTGCTAAGGGTTTAATGTTCGGTTTTGACATTTTTACGATATTTTAATGTTTAACAATAGTTTTATTTTTGAATCTTCTGGTCTGTGAACCATAGCCCCCGAATCACATATTATGCCAAAGGCTGCAAAGGCATTTTCTGCCCCATTTTTCAGGACAAATTTTCCATTTTTCGCATCCCACAAAAAAAAATGTCAGAATGTATGACATTCTGACATTTTTCTGTGGGAGTGCAAAAATCTTTAGTTGGTGTCTGGCTCTTGCGCGGGAGTTTCCTCGGGCACTTCAGGAATCTGCATGTTGGCAGGAGGTTGCTGAGTTTGTGGCACCATGTCACGGACTTCACTTTCTACCGCTCTTGTTTCGCCCGAACGGGGAATCACGAAAGTAGAAGAAAGGGTAAGAACCAGCAGAATGATGGCCAGCGACCAGGTTGCTTTTTCCAGGAAATCGGTGGTTTTTCTCACACCCATCACCTGGTTGCTGGATGAGAAGTTGGAGGCCAGGCCGCCGCCTTTTGAATTTTGAACCAGTACAATGAGTACCAGCAGGATGCAGGTAATCAGAATCAGAACAGATATTAAAACAAATGCGCCCATAATATGCTAGTGTTTAGTGTTTTCGTTGATTAGTGCTTCTATAATTTTTGCAAAGTAACTACTTTTTTCCGGATATTTCAAACTTAATTTTCGGTACACTTCCAGTGCTTTCTGCGTCTTGCCTTGTTTTGCAAGTACCTGTGCCAGGGTTTCGCTCACCAGCTCATGATCATCAGCAACACTTTTCCCGGCCAGATTCACATCAGAAAGAAGCTCTTTGCGGATGGCCATCCGGGGGTTCTCCTGCAGGAAGCGTTCGATGATCTGCCGCTGGGCATTGACCCTGTGGTTGGCCACCTTTGGGGCAGCAGCCACGGCTACCTCGGCGGGCATGGCATCAGAGAGGGGTTGTTGGCCCGGGTGTTGCTTATCGGGGGGCTTGCTGCCCAGGAGCTTCTTCAGCCAACCCAATATAGGGGCCTTTTTTCGTTCCTCCCTTTTCTGTGCCGGCAAGGGCTTGGAAGGAATGACCACCTGGGCCGCCTGGGATTCCAGTGTTGCTTTTTCGCCTTCATGAGGTGCTTTCCTTTTCAGGGGGATATCAACCGTAGGCCGGTCGGAAAGAATGGCCTGAAACTTACGCCGGTCGGTGGCATAGGCCGAAGCCTGGTTCACCTGTTTCTCGAAGTCTTCTTTTTTAAATTCCTTCAGGTTCCTGGCCAGCAGGATGCGGGCAGGCTGGCAATAAGGGTATTCTGTGGCAACCTGCTGAAGAAAGTCCAGGGAGGACCTGTCGACAGGGGGCGTTTTATTGATCAGTGTGATGAATTGTTCCTGGTTCATAAAAAGTGTTTTTACCAGTTGACCACTGCCATGTTGAAGATGTCTTCCACCAGGGCCTCCACGATGGCACTGATGGCTTCATCTTCCACTGCTGAAAGACTCAGGTTGCTGGGATAATCATAGAATCGCGAGAAGGTCCTTTCAAACTCGTTCTCGGGTTCAAACTCGCTGAGATAGGACACCCTGACAGAGACTGTCAGCCGGTTCAGGGCTGCCTGATCGCTGCCGGTAATGGCGGTGGGCTGGGTGGTATATCCTGTGATGCTCCCCTCGAAATGAAGATGCCCGGTTTCGTCAACCAGCTGCAGGTTGGTCTGCCGCAGGAACTTATCCTGCAGGGCCTCGGTAAATACCTGGCTCAGGGTGGGCTGTATGAGCTGGGCATTGTTGGGAAAATAATCAACGGAGATGGTCCGTGCCTGTGGCGGGATACTGGCTCCGGTAAAGGAATAGATGCCACAGGCACTCATGCCCAGGGCCAGTATGCCGGCCAGAAAGAGTTGACGAAAAACGTTATGTAACCTAATCATTAGAGAGTAATGCTTTGACAACCACAAAAGTACAAAAAAGGCTTGTTAAGAAATGTTATATTCTTTTATTTTCCGGTAAAGGGTCCTTTCGGAGATCCCCAGCTCCTCGGCAGCCTTCTTGCGGCGGCCGTGGTACTTTTTCAAGGCGCGTGCAATCAGGTCTTTTTCCTTTTCGGCCAGCGAGAGGCTTTCTTCAACGTATTCATGCACGGTATCTTCATAACGTTCCATCTCCTGCTCATCCTGCTCATGCTCCTCATTCAGGTCGATGCCCGGGCCCTGCTTATACACCTGGGGCAGGTCGGTATTCTCATAGAGCTTGCGGATCAGCTGTGCATGCTCTTCCTGGAACGCTCCCGACACCTGTTCGCTCTGCATCATCTTGCTGATGATCTTTTTGAGGTCGGCAATGTCGCGTTTCATGTCGAAGAGCACCTTATAGAGGATCTCCCGCTCGTTCATGTCGCCGGCCACATGGTGATCCCTGCTCATCAGCACAGGCAGGCGGTTGGCGGGGATCTCCTGCAGATACTTCACGATGATGCTGGCATCGACCAGGCGGGCACTTTCGATGACCGAGATCTGCTCGGCCAGGTTTTTCAGTTGGCGGATATTTCCCGACCAGTGTTGCTGCAGCAACAGCTGCTGGGCATCATCGGTCAGTTGCAGGGGGGGCATGCGATACTTCTCGGCAAAGTCGGACGAAAACTTACGAAACAGCAGCAGGATGTCTTCCTGGCGCTCCCGCAAGGGAGGCACATAGATGGGCACGGTGTTCAACCTATAGAAGAGGTCTTCGCGAAAGCGCCCGGAGCTGATGGCTTCCTGCAGGTTTACATTGGTAGCTGCCACCACCCTGACGTTGGTTTTCAGCACTTTGGAAGATCCTACCTTCAGAAACTCGCCGGTTTCCAGTACCCGCAGCAGGCGCACCTGGGTGAGCAGGGGCAGTTCGGCCACCTCATCCAGAAAGATGGTGCCTCCGTTAACCACCTCGAAATAGCCCTGACGGGCATCGTGGGCCCCGGTAAAGGAGCCTTTCTCGTGCCCGAACAGCTCCGAATCGATGGTGCCCTCGGGAATGGCCCCGCAGTTTACTGCTATATAAGGACCATGCTTGCGGGCACTTAACTGGTGAATGATCTTGGGAAAAACTTCCTTGCCGGTGCCGCTCTCCCCGGTAATCAGCACCGTGATGTCGGTAGGGGCCACCTGGCGGGCTACATCGATGGCCCGGTCCAGCCGTGGAGAATGCCCGATAATTCCAAAACGTTGCTTAATGGCGCGAATATCCATGTTTTGTTAACCCTTGAATTGTTGCTATTTTGAAGTACCAAACCCTCTAAACGAAAATGACATAAGTAACTTTATGTCATAAAGTCAGGTTATTGATACAAAGTTAATGTTTTAAGTTGATTTGGCAGGTGATTTTTTGAACCTTCCTGCAGGCATGTTCAGGAGATTAGCAGATTAGCGGATTAGCAGATTAGCAGATTGTTTTCCTAATACCACAACTTTTCTTGCCAGTGGCTAAAAGCCAAAAGCATGGAGCCAATAGCCTGGGCTAAGGGGTCGTGAAAACACGCCATTACAGCCACTCAGGATGCTTTTTATCAGCATTTCGGCAGCGCCTTAGGGTATGGTGCCACTTGTTTTTACCCCTCGAAAAGGTGCCTTGAAATGCGTCATGCGGGGTTATTATCTGTAGTGACCGGTGGATCATTTCTTAATCTGCTCCTCTGCTCATCGTCAAATCTGCTCATTTTCTTTTTTCTTACCTTTGTGCGATATTTTCAAAAGCAAGCACGATGAAACCTGACAGCACCCCGAAAACCTTCAAAAGATATACCATCACCTCTGCCCTGCCCTATGCCAACGGGCCGGTTCATATTGGCCACCTGGCCGGGGTGTATGTCCCCTCCGACATCTATGCACGCTACCAGCGCCTCATGGGCCGTGATGTACTTTTCATCGGGGGCAGCGACGAGCATGGGGTGCCCATCACCATCAAGGCCCGCAACGAAAAAACAACCCCCCAGCAGGTCGTCGATAAGTATCACACCATGATCAAAGAGTCTTTTGAGAAATTCGGCATCTCATTCGATGTTTACAGCCGCACCTCAGCACCCGTGCACCATGAAACGGCCGCTGCCTTTTTCAAAAAGCTGTACGACAAGGGCAAGTTTATTGAAAAAGAAACCGAACAGTATTATGACGTTGAAAACCAACAGTTTCTTGCCGACCGTTACATCACGGGCACCTGCCCCCACTGCTCGTACGAGAAAGCCTACGGCGACCAGTGCGAGAATTGTGGCACCTCGCTCAACCCCACCGACCTGATCAATCCCCGCTCGGTGCTCAGCGGCAATGCCCCGCAGCTGAAGAAAACCCGCCATTGGTTCCTGCCCCTCGATGAGTATGAGCCCATGCTTCGCAAGTGGATTCTGGAAGGTCATAAAGACGACTGGAAACCCAACGTGTATGGCCAGTGCAAGTCGTGGCTGGATCAGGGGCTTCATCCCCGGGCCGTTACCCGCGACCTTGACTGGGGGGTGAAGGTACCCCTGGAGAGTGCCGCGGGCAAGGTGCTTTATGTATGGTTCGATGCCCCCATCGGCTACATCTCGGCCACCCGCGAGTGGGGCGAGGCCCATGGCCGCGAGTGGGAGCAATACTGGAAAAGTGATGACTCCAAGCTGGTACACTTTATCGGGAAAGACAACATCGTGTTTCACTGCATCATCTTCCCGGTGATGCTGCAGGCCGAAGGCTCATACATCCTTCCTGAAAATGTGCCTGCCAATGAGTTCCTCAACCTGGAGGGCGACAAGATCTCTACCTCGCGCAACTGGGCCGTGTGGCTCCACGAATACCTCGAGGAGTTTCCCGGCCAGCAGGATGTGCTGCGCTATGTGCTGTGTGCCGCTGCCCCCGAGACCAAAGACAACGACTTCACCTGGAAAGACTTCCAGGCCCGCAACAACAACGAGCTGCTGGCCATCTATGGCAACTTCGTGAACCGCACCATGGTGCTTACCCATAAATATTTTGAGGGAAAGGTGCCTGCTGCAGGCCCCCTCACCCCCGAAGACCAGGCCACCCTGGAGGCCATCGGTGCCTTCCCGGCCAGCATTGCACAGAGCCTGGAGAAATACCGGTTCCGCGAGGCCCTGGCCAGCCTGATGAACCTGGCCCGCCTGGGCAACAAGTATCTTACCGATGCCGAGCCCTGGAAAATCTTCAAGCAGGATCCTGCCCGGGTGCAGACCATCCTGAATATCAGTCTGCAGCTATGTGCCAACCTGGCGGTGCTTTCCGAGCCCTTCCTGCCGTTTACCACTGCTAAGCTTAAAGACATGCTGAACCTGCAGGAAGCCACCTGGGCCCAGGCAGGTGCAGCCACGCTGCTTTCCGAAGGTCATAGCCTAAAAGAGCCAACCTTGCTGTTTACCCGTATCGAGGATGACCAGATACAGCAACAGGTCGACAAGCTGCTGAAAACCAAAGAAGAAAACAGCAGCCAGGCACAGGAGTTACCCCCCGCCAAAGAGCTGGTGAGCTTCGAGGACTTCTCGCAGCTCGACATACGTGTTTCTACCATCCTGGCAGCCGAAAAAGTAGCTAAGACCAAAAAGCTACTCAAACTGAAGGTAGATACCGGCCTGGATCAGCGAACCATCGTCTCGGGCATTGCCGAATACTTTACCCCTGAAGCCATCATTGGCAAAAAAGTATTGGTGCTGGTAAACCTCAAGCCACGGGAAATCAAGGGAATCAGCTCGCACGGCATGATCCTGATGGGCCAGAACCCCGAGGGGGTGCTGGGATTCGTTCAACCCGACGAATTTCTGGCCAATGGCTCGCCAGTGAGTTAATGTCATTAACCTGTTTGGGCTAAAATCGCCGCTTCCGTTTTTTTTAATATTCGCTGATTTTGGTTGGCAAAAAAAATATTTTACTTATATTTGCCACCACTTAAGGCCCCGTAGTTCAATGGATAGAATAGAAGTTTCCTAAACTTTAGATACAGGTTCGATTCCTGTCGGGGCTACAAAAAACTTCTCAGCTAATAACCTTGTTACTGTGTTTTCCCCTAACAGTTGTTGGTCGGAAATATTTAGCACAACAACATGATTTATCAAAATAACTATGAACAGAAAAGACGAAAGACCAAGCAAGATTTCTTACGAGCGTCATTTGAACCAATCAGGCATTCCTGATCAGGACAAAAAGTCAAACGGTGGCTCTATTCCTGATTATGTAAAATATGGCACCTGGTTACGTGTAAATGATGCCGACCTTTTTGAAAAAACGTACCGCGAGTGGAAAGCCATAGTGCGTGCCCAAGAAGAAAGCAACAGCTAAGACACCTGTATGATACCCGGCCATCCTGGTGGTGGCCAT
The DNA here is from genome assembly GCA_046483935.1 of Bacteroidales bacterium. Classification (GTDB taxonomy): domain Bacteria; phylum Bacteroidota; class Bacteroidia; order Bacteroidales; family UBA7960; genus JAWOCF01. The sequence goes on from JAWOCF010000265.1 coordinate 20,510, forward strand.
TTCTTGTTACCTGCAACTATTTATCATGGGTTGCAGCCAACACGATATCCCCTGCCCGGCAAATGACCTTGAGTCATGCCGGGCTTTTCTGCATCACGAAGGAAGACCTGGAGACCTGGAGACTTGGAGAGGGGGAGACACGGAGACCTGGAGGATTTTAGATTTTTACAACCATTTTACCTTCATTTTTACCTTCAAACAAATCAATAAATGCTTGCGGAATGCGCTCGAATCCTTCAACAATGGTTTCAGCATAAGTAAGTTTTCCTTCCTTTAACCAACGGGCTAACGACTGAATTGCTTCCGGAAATTTCCCGGAAAAATCAGAAACAATAAATCCCCGCATGGTGGCGCTTTTTGTTAAAATTATTGGCTGTAAACGAGGTCCAACAGGCATTTCCGTTTCATTGTAAAGCGAAATGGCACCGCAAATCGCTATACGGGCATATTTATTAATATTGGCCAAAACGGCATCCGAAATCTCCCCTCCCACATTATCGAAATAGATATCAACGCCCTTGGGGCAAGCCTGCCGGATTGCTTTTTGCATGTCTGGAGTGGTTTTGTAATTTATGGCCTGATCGAATTTAAATGTTGTCCGAAGCATTTCTGTTTTTTCATCCGAACCGGCAATTCCAACTACTTTGCAGCCCATCAACTTGCCGATTTGTCCGACAACACTTCCTACTGCACCGGCTGCTCCGGAAACCACCAATGTTTCTGCTGGCTTCGGACATCCAATTTCAGTCAGACCCAGGTATGCGGTCAAACCAGTCATTCCCAGAATTCCTAAAAAAGGTGTTAATTCAGAAGCCTTGGCATTTAACTTATTCAGGCCATTGCCGTTGGAGATTTGGTATTCTTTCCACTCTAAATTTCCGGATACGAAATCACCCACTTTAAATCCGGTGTGATTTGAAACCTTAACTTCAGAAATGATACCCGATTGTATCGGTTTGTTTAATTCGAAAGAAGGCACATAGGATTTGGAATCATTCATGCGACCACGCAAATACGGATCGACCGAAACGTATAAAGTCTTTAGTAAAACCTCACCTTTTAAAGGTGATGGAATCGACTCACTGATAAATTTGAAATCACCCAAAACCGGTTTCCCAACGGGTCTTTTGTTTAACAGGATTACTTTATTCATCTTATCTGAATTCATCACCTCATTTTTTTGCTTGCATTTTAAGGCACCTGAGGTAAGCCTCAGAGAGCAATGCCAGGATCTGCATCATTGTTCCATTTTAGATCGAATATTGGTCCCTTTAATGATTTGCAGGCTTACGCAAAACGGTCGATGGGGGGTTGCATTAAAACAACCAATCATATTGTAATGTTTAGCTATGCGGCTTATTCTGCATTAGAGAGCCAGCACGATATACCCTGCCCGGCAAATGTCCTTGTGTCATGCCGGGCTTTTCTGTATCCCGAAGGGAGACTTGGAGACTTGGAGAGGGGGAGACTTGGAGAGGGGGAGACTTGGAGACTTGGAGACTTGGAGACCTGGAGAGGCACCCTCTCAATGCCTGTGCTTGTCATAAATGACGATTCCTGCCCTTGAAATATGCTCCAGCAGATCCTTTTCTTTTATTCTTTCAAGAATGATCAGATCAAACTTATAGGGTAATTCTAATTCCTCCAGATCATTCGACAAGTCAAGAATATCATTGGTGTTCAGGCTGTCGCCCGATAGTGCCAGATCAATGTCAGAGCCTGTTGCATAACTGCCTTTTGCCCGTGATCCAAATAAGATGATCCGGTTAATTTTTTCATTCCTGCACAGGGTGCTGAGAATGTCTTTTATGTCAGTTTCCTGAAGGCCTATGGTTTTATGCATCAGGGGGCGTATTTTGCTTTCCGGTACTTTCTTCTTCAAGTCTCTTTTGTAGTTGCTGGAAGAGCATAAAATATTCATCTCTAATGCTGTCGACAATCTCCCTGGCAGTATCCTCGTCGTAGGTATGGCTGGTGAGGTTTCTGCTTTTATGCATGCGCATCCATCCTTTGCCGTCCACGATATACCCGTCCTGAAAGCTTTGCGCAATCACCGGTTTTGGGCCAATGATATCAAAATAGCCCTTTTCCTTCAGAAGGTCCTGCAAAGTTTTCCAGCTAAGTTCATAGGTGTATTCAAAGGCCTTGATCAGTCCCTGAATCTCCATTTCATTCAGGTCGCGGTGCAGCATGAAGCGACCCAACTGATCGAAGGCTTTTTTAAAGTTCGAGAACCTTTGCTGCCAACGGATGTCCTGGTTTTCTTTCATCGATGATAAAAATACTAAAAAATAAATTAGCAGATTAGCAGATTTGAGGATTTGAGGATTTGAGGATTAGCAGATTAGTCATAAGCATCAGGCTGCTGCTAATCTTAAGGAAAGATCCGTGTAAATCCCGTCATAATCCGTTCAATGGGTGTTCGAAATACTAAAAAAAGACGCTCCACAAATTCACACCAATTTTTAGAACAATAATGCAGGGATTGCTAATCGGAAAATCATCCTGTTACCAATTATCTGAAGCGCCCTGGCGCTGATTATCAACGATTGTTTATGCAGTTACAGCAGCAGCACATTAATTTGCGCAATCCACTAATCGATCAATCTATCCATCTATCAATCCGCCAATCTGCTAATTCTCAAATCTCCAAATCCTCAAATCTGCTCATCTGCTAATCTGCTAATCTGCTAATCTGCTAATCCTCTAATCCCCTGCATTTACCACCTTCATGATAACTGGCTCCCTGTTGGGGCTGCTCACTTCCAGGATCAGCACGTGGATCCCCTTGAAACAGATATGCTCGCTGCCACCCTGCCGCCGCTTGAGCGTCCGACCCTGGCGGTGGTGGACCGCAATCTGAAAAGTGAGCCTGAATCCTCGA
>JAWOCF010000271.1:0-14916 GCA_046483935.1 Bacteroidales bacterium
TGATACCGTGAGGTCTCCCGACTCAGGATCCTGCGTCGGGAGACCTCACGGTATCAGGTTCTTTTACTGACGCCAATGCCGGAAATATGGCGCTGGAGATCCAGGTGGATTATTCAGTATTTTTCTGGCAGCAGGATGAGCATCAGAAATACATGATTCTGGAATATCATATCATTAACAAGTCAGGCGCACCCTATAGTAGCCTGTATGCAGGCTTTTTTGCCGACTGGGTGCTTCGCGACAACAAGAATCACCGCGCCGCTTTTGATGATCAGACCAGGATGGGTTATGCATGGTCTACCACAGGGGGCCATCTGAGCGGATTACAGTTGCTGACTGAAGGGAACATGCGTCATTATGCCTTCGATCAGGATGGCTCAGGAGGTAGTATCAACATCCATGATGGTTTTACCGGGATTGAAAAGTATACGGCATTAAGGACCAACCGATTGACTGCCGGTGCTTTTGATCAGGACAATGATGTAGCCACTTTGATCAGCTCGGGGCCCCATTATCTGGAAGCCAACGACACCCTGACTGTTGCTTTTGCCCTACTGGCAGGCGATCATCTTGTGGGTCTTCAGGAAAGTGCTCAGGCTGCAATCACTAAATACCGCGGGGTAGATGACGAAATAACAGGGGTGCCTGGCATGGATGCCCAGCAGTTCAGGCTGATCAGGATGTATCCCAATCCTGCCGGGGAGCTGATGACTATTGAAGTAAATCCACCCCATGAGGGCAGTATAGAAGTGATGGTGACCGATCTTAGTGGGAAAATCCTTCTATCCAAAGTTATGCATGCTGCCGGTGGCGGCCAACCTGCATCCTGTGTGGTTGATACTGGAGGCTTACTACCCGGCCAGTATGTTGTTACTCTCAAAGGCGTAGGATTCTCCGGTTCGCGCTCTTTTATCCGGATGTAGGAACGAATCCCGATCAGGAACAGGCAAAATTTCTTCAGATGGAATTTCTGGATTTCATACCCGAAGAGTTGATGGAGTTCATTATGGTAACTCTGTTTTCGCTGGTTATTGGGCTGGCCCAGCGAAGGCTGCATTCAACCAAGGATGAGTTCAGGGTGTTCGGCACTGATCGCACCTTTACCTTCATCGGCATATTAGGGTATCTGCTTTTTCTTTTTGATCCTCAAACCCTCATCCCTTATCTGGGTGGTGGCCTGGTGATTGCTGGTTTGCTTTCCATTTACTATTATCACAAATTGATGAAGCACCAGGAGTACGGAATCACCACCATCGTGGTGGCTCTGATTACCTACTGTATCCCGCCCCTGGTAATTACCCAGCCGGCCTGGCTGGTGATTCTGGTGGTGGTTACTGTGCTGATTCTAACAGAGATGAAAAGCAGCTTTGTACAGATATCCCGAAAATTTGATAAAGACGAGTTTGTTACTCTGGCAAAATTTCTTGCTATTGCCGGGGTGATATTGCCGATCATACCCGATGATCCTTTTGTGCCTTTTCTGCAGATTACTCCTTTTGATGTATGGATGGCAGTGGTGGTCATTTCAGGGATTTCCTATGCCAGTTATCTGTTGCGCAAGTTTGTGTTTGTTGATTCAGGCATTCTGATCTCGGGGGTGCTGGGCGGGTTATACAGCAGTACGGCTGCCACCATTATACTGGCCCGCAAGGGCAATAGCGAGCCCCGGCAGATGACAGTATACGCTGCTGCCATTATTCTTGCCACCGCCATGATGTACCTGCGCATCTGGATCCTGATGCTGATCTTCTTTCCGGAACTGGCTTGGGCATTGCTGATTCCTTTTTCCATGCTGACCCTTGTTGCTGTTGCCATCGGAATATTTCTCTACTGGAAATACCGCAACATTGCAAAGGATACTGAAACAGGGCCCATCGTTGATAGAAACCCCCTGGAGTTTAAGGTAGCCATGATCTTCACCCTGCTGTTTGTATCCTTTTCCTTTATCACTTATTATGTCATGGAGTCATACGGCATCAGAGGGCTAAACATTCTGTCATGGATTGTAGGGCTTACAGATATTGACCCTTTTTTGCTGAACCTGTTTCAGGGACGATTTGATGTCTCTTTACATGTGATTGGCCTGGCCACCATGCAGGCCATCATCAGCAATAATATTCTGAAAACCTTATATGCCGTTTTTATTTCAGGCGGAATGTTACGACGACTGACTGTTGCCGGAATCGGGCTGGTGATCCTGGTTAATGGCCTGATTGTGTTGCTAATGCTTTGAGTAAACCGGAGAATTTGCTAAACTAATATGAGTTTAACGAATTGCGTGATTCACCTATTGGTGCTCACTGTATTTTGCTTTAGCTTTGCTGAGGTTTCTTTTGGGAACCACATCTGGTTCATCCTTTTTTTATCAACATCTTTATTTCCATGAAGTCTTTTCAAAGGTTGCGCTTTTTTGTTGCATTTATTTTGTTATCAGTGGGCCTGCTAGGCTCTTGTGATACTGATTATTTTGATCAGGATGAGATGCCTGATTACATATACAATCCCACCATTGCCTTCTCCCTTGTTAATTCTTCTTTGACCATCGAGGATGTTATCAGGGAGGAGGAACGCGAAAACATCCGCTACGGGCAGGATAATCTGGTGACGCTGGTATATAAAGAGCAGATGTTGTCATTTCAGGCCAGTGATTTTTTCAGCATTCCTGATCAGCAGGTGCAGGAGGAAGTGACCCTGAACATGCAGATGAATAGTTTTCAGCAGGATTTTTCGCAAACCATCACCCTGGATGTTGGTGAAGGAGTGCGGTTAGATTCAATGGCTCTGAAAGACGGGACCCTTCTTTTCAACGCTGCTGCCCAACAACTGCAGGCCGAAGGATTTGATCTGGATGTTGAGGTCAGTTTGCCTCAGTCGCGCGATGAGCAAGGCATCCCCTTAAGTTTCTGGGTACTTGCCGGTGAACCTGAGGAGGTTGATTTAGGGGGTTATACCTTTGAGTTGTCATCTGGTCAGAACATCCACAATCAGCTTCAGATAGATTATAAAGTGGTGGTTTCGGGAAACGGTACTGCTCAGCAAAACAGTTATCAGGTGCAACTGGAAAGTAACTTCCTGGACCTTGAATTCGACAAGGTTTATGGATATCTGGGAAACCATGTGATGGATTTGGGGAGCCAGTTGATTTTATTGGATATCTTTTCTGTTTTGCAGGATGGCTCCATTGAATTGGCCCAACCCTCTGTGACCCTGCGGGCCATCAACTCCATCGGCATTCCGATAGATCTGTCGGTGAATCCTTTTGTGGCAGTAAAACAGGGCGTGGGATATGACATTACGGGAATGTCTGATCCGGTGCATATTAACAGCCCAACCGCTGATTATCTTCTGGAGCGGGTAAATACCCAGGAGCATCTTACCGTCGACAACTCTAATATCGCGCAGGTCCTGACACGTTTTCCGGAAGAAATAATATATGGTTTGTCTCTGGAGGTGAATCCCGACGGGAATGAACCTAACTTTGCTTTTGATTCCAGTCAGCTGGATGTGGAACTGGAGGTGGCACTGCCCCTGGATGGCCGGCTCTCAGGAATCACCCTTAAAGATACTTTTGATATTGACCTTCAGCAGGAGGTTGAAGAAATACAATGGGTAGAATTAAATCTGGAGGTGCACAATGGATTTCCTTTGGATGCAAGGGTGCAGGTTCAGCTGCTCGATGTAAATAATTTACTGATCATGAACCTGTTTGAGGATCAGGCTGAGGAAAATATTGTTACCGCAGGGCAGATAGATGAACAAGGCAGGGTGACTGCACCTGGTATCAGTAACATCACATTGATGCTTGATAAAAATCAGGTGCAGCAGCTCCTGAATACCAGCCGGATTGTTTTGGTGTCAAGACTGAATACTGCCAACGATGGGACTTCAATGGTGAAAATCTTGTCGGATAATGAAATCAACATACGACTTGGCGCGCGTGTTAATGTTCAATCAACCGTTTCATTTTAGTTTGAGAAATAGTGAATAGCAATAGATTTTTTTCCCCGGTTCTGTTACTCCTTTCTTTATTTTTTGTGGCTGCCCCTCATACAGCTTACAATCAGCAATCACATGCTATCCACTGGATGAAAGGAGTACCCCAGGCTTCTTCTATCAATCCTGCATTGATTCCAGATGTGGAGTTGTATATTGGATTGCCCGGGCTTTCTTCACATTACAGTGGGTTGTCGAATAATGGCTTTGCATACAATGATCTTTTAAGGAAAGATCCTTCGGGCGGTTTTTATTGGGATGAGGACAACATGCTGGGATCACTCAATAACGATAACCTGCTTGAAGGGGTGATGCAACATGAATGGCTTGCATTTGGGATTCGTACGGGAAACAATTTCTTTTCTTTCAGCGCCAGCGAAAATATTCTGGCCACCTTTTCTTATCCCAGAGACCTGATGATTCTGCTGTTGAAAGGCAATGATCATTTCAGCCAACAACAGGAGGTGGCTGATCTTTCGGGAATCGGTCTGGATGCCACTCATTACAGGCAACTGGCTTTTGGCTATGCGCGCGACTGGGATCAGGTTTTCACGCTGGGCCTGAGAGCCAAGATGCTTTTTGGCTTGGGGAACGTCAGTTTTGAGAGATCCCATCTGGTAATGGATACGCATCTTCAGGGGTATGATGTTGGCGTTGATGCGGACATTATCATGAACACCTCCCTGCCTGTTTCTTTCATTCCTTTGGATTCAGCCGGATCGGGGCAAAATGCTGATTTTGGCTCCTGGAATTACCTTGGCAATCAACGCAACTTCGGTTTTGCCCTGGATATGGGGCTTTCCTGGAAACCAATCAATGAGCTCATCCTGGCCGTCAGCGTGATTGACCTGGGGCATATTGACTGGCGTTCAGAAGTGGAGAATTTCTCTGTGAAAGGCACCTATGAGTTTCAGGGCATTTCACTGCAGGAGCTTTTTGAAGAAGAAGATCCTTTTGCAAATACGCTGGATTCCATTACTGACATTTTTAATGTTGAGGAAACAACCCTGGGATACCGTACAACCTTACCCACCAAGTTAAATCTGTCAGCGGGTTATGATCTGAATGCCCATCACCACCTGGGGGCCCTGATCCGTGGAACCATTTATCATGGCCGGTTATATCCTGCATATACCTTGTCCTATAACTATAGCCCCATGGAAATGTTAGGTTTTTCACTTGCCTGGTCGGTGATTAACAATAACTTTCTCAACCTGGGGGCAGGAATGAAGGTAAATATGGGACCGGTACAGTTTTATCTGGCTGGCGACAACTTCCTGGGGTTGGTGCAGCCTCATGCTGCTCAGTCTGCCAATGTGCATCTGGGCCTAAACCTGATCTTCGGAAATATCTCTGAAGAATAACCACCCCAGCCTCTTTCTTTCAGATGAATACTTGCTTAATGGTGAAATCCTGTTCTTCTTTCATGTACATTGAATAGAAAAAATATGTAGGTTTGTTAAGGATTCTATTTCTTAACCTGAATATTTTAATACGTTCAGCATGAAGATTGATTTTATCGGAGAGCATCTATTTGTTGGAGTGGCAGGTCATTATTCCTTGTTACTGGCCTTTCTTGCAGTTGTTTTTTCTGCATTCTCTTATTACCTGGCCTCGGGAAAGAACCATCACCAAAAGATCAGGTGGCAGAAGCGAGGCAGAATATTTTTCCTTGGGCATGGTTTTTTGGTAGCTGTGGCCGGCATTTTTCTTCTTATTATTCTTCTGAATCGCTTTTACGAGTACCGGTATGCCTGGATGCATATCGAGAACGACCTGAGCCTGGGCTATCGCATTGCTGCCTTCTGGGCAGGGCAGGAGGGCAGCATGCTGTTCTGGACTCTTTGCCAGGCATTCTTTGGGATGCTGATGATCAGGTATGCCCGCACCTGGGAGCCTAAAATAATGACTCTTTTATCCCTTTCCCAGGTTTTCATGGTTGCCATGTTGCTGGGGCTGAAGATAGGCCCTTTCACTCTGGGTTCTGATCCTTTTCTGCTCTTGCGCCTCACCCAGGATAATATGCAGAACCCGTTTTTTCAGAATCCGGAATACCTGGCCCTGATACATGATGGCAATGGGTTGAATCCCCTGTTGCGCAACTTCTGGATGTTATCGCATCCACCGCTGCTATTTATCGGATATGCTGCCGCGCTGGTTCCCTTCTGCTATGCCTTGGCAGGTCTCTGGAACAGGCAATATGTAGCCTGGATCCGTCCGGCCCTGCCATGGATGATCCTTGCGATCTTCTTTCTGGGAGCGGGCATCCTGCTGGGAGGGGTCTGGGCATATGAGTCGCTGACCTTTGGAGGCTTCTGGGCCTGGGACCCCATTGAAAATGCATCACTGGTGCCCTGGCTTGCTATGGTGGCTTCATTGCATTTGATGCTGATCGCCAAAAAGAAAAAAAACACCTTGTTTCCGGCATTTCTGTTTACCATCCTTTCCTTTATTTTGGTAATCTATGCTACTTTCCTGACCCGCAGCGGCGTGCTTTCGGAAACCTCCGTACATTCATTTGGCAATGATGGCATGGGGAGGCAGATTGCCATTTATATTTTTACTTTCCTGGCAATGGGCATGTGGCTGCTGATAAAAAACTTTCCTCACCTGCCTGTGAAGGACGATGAGGAGCCTTTTTCAAGAGAATTCTGGCTGTTTATAGGATCACTGGTGCTGGTGCTTTCCGGCCTGCAGATCATCTTTACTACTTCTATTCCGGTGGTTAATGCGTTATTTGGATCGAATATGACAGCCCCTTCCGATGTGATGGAGCATTATAACAACTGGCAGCTGCCATTTGCAGTCGTTGTGAGTGTGCTGATTGGTTTTGTGCATTATATCAGATGGGACAGAAATAACGTTCGCAAGTTTCTGTGGTCAGTGGGATTGCCTTTGATGCTGGCATTGCTGTTTTATGTCCTGATTGCCGGTTTTTATCAGGTGATTGGACTTGGGAACAAGCTGTTGCTGTTTTCTTCGCTCTTTGCGTTCTTCTCCTCCCTCGACATGATATTACGCTTCCGCAGGCAGTATGTTAGTTTTGCTGCAGCGCTCACTCACCTGGGGATGGCTATGTTTTTACTTGCGGTATTGCTTACCTTTTCCAATAAGGAAGTCATTTCAAAAAATACTTCCGGGTTTTCTTTGGGGCAAGCCTTCCCCGACAATGAGAATCTGCTGATGGTTAAGGATGAGATACTACCCATGGGCGAATATTTTGTCACTTACAAGGGGCATGAGATGGTTGGCGACCGGAAGGTCTTCCAGATTGACTTCCTGAAGAAGAACCAACAGGATCAGTACTACAAGGTATTCTCCTCTCATCCGGCCATTTTACTCAATGAGAAGATGGGTAATGTTTATGAACCTTACTCTAAATTTTTGCCCCTGAAAGATGTTTTTACCTATGTGTCTTTTGCAGATATCCATGAAACTGAAGACCATGATGATGCTTTGCTGCAAACCGTGGAAATAGCCATGAATGATACCTTGCAGGTTCAGAATCACCTGATGGTGCTGCATGATATAACAACCCCCTCAGGGAGTGAGGCACTTAATCCTGATGATATTCGTATTGATGCTTTGCTGGAGGTCATTTCGCCCTCCGGTGCAGTGCACCAGGCCAGACCTGCATTCATGGTTCAGCAAGGGCATGTCGGCCATTTGGATGCTGCTATTCAGGATCTGAACTGGAACTTGCGGTTCAGGAAGGTATCCGACAAACCCTATACCATCGTGGTCGAAGTGTTTGAGCCACGGCCCGATTTCATCATTATCAAAACAGTGATCTTTCCTTTCATTAACCTGTTGTGGGCCAGTTGCCTGGTAATCCTTGCCGGCCTGATCATGAGCTTCCGCCACCGCTGGAGGAAAAGTCCGCAGGAGGTGCAAAAACTGGCAGAGTATGAAAAATAGTATACAGAAAGTGGTTGTTCTGGGTGCCGGTAATGTGGCCACCCATCTGGCACTTGCCATGAAAGAGGCTGGCTTGCAGATTGTGCAGGTATATAGCCGGACCCAGCAGTCGGCAGGTGTATTGGCCCGTAAGCTGGATTGTAGCTTCGTTACTGAACTGGACAACCTGGCTCAGGGAGCTGACTTATATCTCCTGTCTGTCTCGGATGATGTGATTGAAAATATTGCCGCGCAGCTTCCCTTTAAGGATGCCTTGCTGGTACATACCTCAGGCAGTACCTCGCTGGATGCGCTGAATGCAGCTGGCAGCCGTACAGGAGTGTTGTACCCGCTGCAGACTTTTTCAAAAAATGTGCCTGTGAGGCTTTCGGAGGTACCCCTTTGCCTTGAAACCCGGAGCCGGGAGGATATGCAATTGCTGGATCATCTGGCCAGCACGCTGAGTCATAGCGTGTTTCACATTGCCTCCGAAAAACGCCGGCTACTGCATGTGGCGGCTGTTTTTGTGTGCAACTTCACCAATCATATGTATACCCTGGGGGCTGACCTGGTGAATAGCGGGGGGCTACCCTTCGACATGCTCAGGCCGCTGATTGCTGAAACCGCCCGAAAGGCCATGAATTCCTCCCCGCAGGATTTACAGACCGGACCAGCCATCCGACAGGATCAAAAAACCTTGCAGGCCCATAATGAACTGCTGCATGGATTGCAGGACATGCAAAATTTATATAATTTTGTCACTCAAAGTATTATCCACCGGCACAATCCTGCAAACAACAAATAACTTTAATGAGCAGCTATAAACAACTTCTTGCCTCAGTACGTACCTTTATCTTTGATGTGGATGGGGTGATGACTACCGGAAATGTATTGCTTACTCCTGATGGAGAGATGCTTCGCAGCATGAATGTGAAGGATGGGTATGCCATTCAGCTGGCCGTGCGCAAAGGCTACCGTATTGTGATCATTACAGGAGGGAATTCCCAGGCGGTGCATCTGCGGTTTTCGGGCCTGGGGGTAGAGGAGATCCATCTGGGAATCAACAACAAATTGGAAGTGTTTGAGAAATTCCTACAGGAGTCAGGCATCGATCCTGAACATATTCTCTATATGGGCGACGATATTCCTGATTATAAGCCGATGACCATGGTAGGGGTGCCGGTATGTCCGGCCGACGCCGCCGAAGAGATCAAATCTGTTTCCAAATATATCTCCAACTGTAATGGGGGTCTGGGATGTGTCAGAGATGTGATTGAACAGGTGATGAAAGTTCATGGCACCTGGTTCAATGATGATGGTTTCCATTGGTAATATACAACCCCTAAACCACCGAGTGATATGAAAACGCTGAAGGCATATCTGAAGCTATTTCGCTGGCCCAACCTGGTTATCATGGCCCTGACACAGATTCTGTTCCGGTATGCCATCATCTTGCCTGCCTTTCAGGCCCGGGGACTGGATGCCACCCTTTCTCACTTCGACTTTATCATGCTGGTACTGGCCACCATGCTGATCAGCGCTGCCGCATATGCCATCAATGACTATTTCGACCTGAGGATCGACAGGATTAATAAGCCTCAGCGTATCATCCTGGGAAGAGAAATATCACGCCGGCGGGCCATCCTGTGGCATTCGCTCCTGAACATCCTGGGGGTGGTCATTGGTGTGTATATTTCCTGGAGAATTCAATACTGGCAGCTGGCCCTGGTCTTTCTGGCAATTCCCGCCTTGTTATGGCTCTATAGCATTCGTTATAAACGCAAGTTTCTGGTAGGCAACCTGGTGGTGGCATTCCTTTCAGCTTTTGTGGTTGGCATTGTATGGGTGGTTGAATACCGGTCGATGGCAGCAGTGCCTCATGTTGAAATGATTGCCGGGCAGATCAGCCTCTTTGCAGGGATCTTCGCCTTCTTTGCGTTCTTTTCTACCTTGATCCGCGAGATCATCAAAGATGTTGAAGATGTGAAAGGAGATGCCCGTTCGGGCTGTAAAACCGTCCCTGTGGTGATGGGGATCCGCGGAACACGCCGTTTGCTGCTGGTGATGATATTAGGCATGATGGCCTTTGTGGGGTACTCTCAAGTGCTCCTTGTTCAGGAAGGTTACATGCTGCTGTTCGTATGGTTGCTGTTGCTGGTTCAGGTACCCCTGCTGGGGCTCCTGATCCAGAATGTAAAAGCCACTTCAGCCGGCGAGTTCCGGCGCATGCAATACCTGATGAAGTTCATCATGGTAACCGGAATCTTTTCCATGGTTATCCTTTCCCTTTATCTGTGAAGCTCATGATTTTTTTTGAAAAGCTCAAAGCGTACGATGTTATCCTTGCTTCACAGTCTCCCCGCAGAAAGGAGTTGCTCGAACAGGCTGATATCCCTTTCCGGGTAGTTCATAAAGCTTTCGATGAGGATTTTGCCGATCATCTTTCCCCACAAGAAGTAGTCATGATGTTGTGCAAACATAAATCCAGAGCCTTTGATCACGAGCTGCAACGGCCTGAAGTAGTCCTCATAACAGCTGATACGATAGTGGTTAACCAGGGCAGGATCATCAACAAACCCGTTAACGAAAAGGATGCGGAGCAAATGCTTCAGGCTTTATCCGGCCAATGGCATGAGGTGTATACCGGGGTGTGTCTCCGGCATCAGGATCAGGTGCGTATTTTTCATGAAATGACCCGGGTGCTTTTCAGAACCCTCACCCTTGAAGAGATCCGGTATTATGTAACGAAATATAAGCCACTGGATAAAGCAGGGGCTTATGGCATTCAGGAATGGATCGGCAAGGTGGGCATCCGCCGCATCGAGGGGTCTTACTCCAATGTTGTAGGGCTGCCGGTAGAACGGGTATTTGTTGAACTCAGGAGCCTGCTGGGGCTGTAATAAAAAAGGCTGCCCGGGTTCAGGCAGCCTGTTGTTTGAAACTCCTTTTTTAACTTCTCCTTCCCATGAATATCATGATGTAATACATCAGGGTAGCCAGCGAAGCCAGTGCGGCTACAACATAAGTCAGGGCAGCCCACTTCAGGGCATCTTTTGCGTGTCCATAATCTTGTCCGGCCACCATTCCCGAATCACTGAGCCATGCCAGGCCTCTTTTTGTGGCGTCAAACTCAACGGGAAGGGTAATAAAGCTGAACAGGGTGGTCAGGGCAAACATGGCAATACCTGCCAGAAGAATGCCAGGGAAAGCCTCTACAGTAAGAATCCCGGCCAGCAATACCCACTGCATGTAGCGGGAGCTGACATTGATTACCGGCACCAATACCGAGCGCATTTTCAAAAAGGCATATGCCCTGTCATGCTGCACGGCATGTCCGCATTCGTGGGCAGCAATGGCTGCAGCGGCAATGCTGTTGGAATTATAAACCCCGGCACTGAGATTCACGGTGCGATCCATCGGATTGTAATGATCAGTCAACCGGCCGGGGGTAGAGATCACCCGCACGTTGTCGACCCCGCTGTCACGGAGCATTTTCTCGGCCACTTCTTTCCCACTCAAGCCAGCACGCAGGCCCATGCGCGAGTACTTTTTAAAACGTGACTTCAGCTGGTTGGATACCAGGAAGCTGAGCAGCATGAAAAAACCAAAAATCAGGAAGATTCCCATTTAAACAGTATATTTAGTGAAGTTATTATTTGCTTGTGTCAGAACAAAATTAGTCAAAAAGCAGGCCATGGGTGTCATGCTGCCATTTTGACCGGCGTTAAAAAAAGTTAATGACCCTGGTTGGCTAATCGTTCTGCTAACCCCTCTTTTGACTGCATCCCTGGGCCTGATGCCTCAGCCTGATTAAAAAGATGTTTCCCAGGCTTATTTTTGGACTGAATTCCATTAATTTTGAAGAAAAAACCAGAGGCAGCGATTTTAGGAACCCTTCAACTGTTTTATAATGAATAACCATCCACATATCGGCAGGCGCATCTCCCGCAAAATTGTTTACTATTTCCTGCAGGGCCTGCTGTTTATTGCTCCCATCACCATCACAGTCTACGTGATTATCCGGCTGATTATTTTTATTGATGGATTGATCCCGCTGAGCATTCCTGGTCTGGGTCTGCTGATTGTCATTGGTTCTATCACTCTTTTTGGCTTGCTGGGATCATTGTTGATCCGCACACCCATTTCCTTCTTTTTCAATCGCCTGATCGATCGCATCCCCCTGGTGAAGATCCTGTATTCCTCCCTCAAGGATCTGATGTCGGCCTTTGTGGGGCAGAAGCGAAAGTTTACCAAGCCCGTCATGGTGTTGATGAACCGCGAAAGCAATATCCGGAAGCTGGGTTTTATCACGGAAGATGATCTGGCTTCTATCGGGATAAAAAATGGGCTGGTTGCCGTATACCTGCCACATTCCTACAACTTCTCAGGCAATCTTTTTATCGTGCCCCTGACCAGTGTGGAGCCCATTGATGCACCTGCTTCCGAAGTGATGAAGTTTATCGTATCAGGTGGGATTACCAAGGTTTAACTGCTTGCTTTTTCGTCCTCCGGACAATAAAAACTCCTTGCAAAAAGGTATATTCTTAATAGCTTTGCCTAAGAAACAAAAAAAATGGAAAAACCTGTAATATTAGTCACCAACGATGATGGCGTCATGGCGCCCGGAATCCGTCATCTGGTGCAATTCATGCTTGAAATCGGTGATGTGGTGGTGGTAGCCCCCGACAAACCTCAGAGTGGCATGGGGCATGCCGTGACCATTGCCAACCCCCTGCGCCTGGAAAAGATTACTGTAGATGGTGCCCACCAGGAATATAGCTGCAGCGGAACCCCTGTTGACTGTGTGAAGCTGGCCGTGAATAAGGTGTTGCATCGCAAGCCCGACCTGTTGGTTTCGGGAATCAATCATGGTTCCAATTCTTCTATCAATGTCATCTATAGCGGTACCATGTCGGCAGCGATCGAAGGATCCATGGAAGGCATTCCTTCCATCGGATTTTCGTTGCTCGACGGTCGTTTTGATGCCAATTTCCTGCATTGCAAAGACTACGTGCAGGAAATTGCGCGAACGGTGCTTAAAAATGGGTTGCCTCACGGCATCTGCCTGAATGTGAATATCCCTGCGGTGGAAGCCTCCGAGCTTCAGGGCATCAAGGTGTGCCGGCAGGCACGGGCCAATTGGGAGGAAGAATTTGACCACCGTAAGGATCCCCGCGGCAAGGATTATTTCTGGCTGACGGGCCGTTTCAAACTGCATGAAGACAGCCAGGAAACTGATGAATGGGCCCTGGATAGCAACTATGTGTCGGTGGTTCCGGTTCAGTTTGATTTTACCGCTCATACCCTGATCCCCGAGATGAAAACCTGGAAATTCGAGGTGTAGCATGAAAAATATCTTCAGTAAGTTAAAAAGAGACTCCTGGACCCTTGGGATCATTCTGGGGGTGGTATTGCCCCTGATCGTTTACGGGCTGGTAATGCTGATTCTCATGCAGTGGGGTACCCTTCGTGAAGGAGTATATGTGTTGAAGCCTTCTACCACCAAGCTGATTGCCATTTTCTCCAACCTTTTTACCTTCAGGTATTATATGGTCACCCTGAAGTACGACCGCACCGGGCGGGGCATCCTGCTGGTGACCTTCGTCTTTGCAGCCATCTTTTTTGTGTTATACCTGTAATAGCCATTCCCCCGCAATATGAAGTATTATATCATAGCAGGTGAAGTGTCGGGCGATCTGCATGCCGCTAACCTGATGAAGCAGCTGTCGGCACTTGACGCCCAGGCCGACTTCAGGTGCTGGGGTGGCGATCGCATGCAGGCCCAGGGAGGCGTCCTGGTAAAGCATATTGATGAGTTGGCTTTCATGGGGTTCTGGGAAGTGCTGGTTAACCTCCGAACCATCCTGAGTAACCTGCGCCAGTGTAAAGATGACTTGCTGGCTTTTGGTCCCGACGTGCTGATTCTGATTGATTATCCCGGCTTCAACCTGCGCATGGCACAGTTTGCCCGCCAACAGGGTATCAGGGTGGTCTATTATATCTCTCCGCAGATTTGGGCCTGGAAGCAGTCGCGGATAAAAAAGATTCGCAGGGATGTGGATAAAATGATGGTGATCCTGCCTTTCGAACAAGCTTTTTACCGCAAATTTGATGTTGAGGTTGATTTTCCGGGCCATCCTTTGCTGGATGCCCTTCAGGAGGACACCCTGGGGCTGCATCAGAAAGACTTCATACATGACAACCACCTTCCTGAAAAGCCGTTGGTGGCCTTGTTGCCTGGCAGCCGCCGCCAGGAGGTCACCAAAATGCTCCACCTGATGGTTGCCATGGCACCCCGTTTTCCGGATGTGCATTTTGTAATTGCAGGCCTTACGGGACTGGGGAAGGAAATCTATGGGCAATTTTCGGCTCAGGATAATGTCTCGGTGGTTTTTGATCAGACCTATTCCCTGCTGATGCATGCCCGGGCAGCCCTGGTAACTTCCGGTACTGCCACCCTGGAAACGGCTCTTTTCGAGGTGCCACAGGCGGTTTGTTATAAGGCCAATGTGGTGACCTACCATATCGCCCGCTGGCTGGCAAAAGTGAAATACATCTCACTGGTAAACCTGATCATGGACCGGCAGGTGGTCCGTGAGCTCATACAGCATGATCTGAATGAGATGGAACTGGCCAAAGAACTCGAAAGGCTGCTGCACGACAGTCATTACCGTGGGGTTATGAATCAGGATTATGTATTATTGAAGCAGAAATTAGGAGGTGCCGGTGCCAGTGAAAATGCAGCCAGAATCATTCACGAATTTCTCCAGACCGATGATTAAAAGGCTGCGTTTCTTATTGCTGATGCTGGTGCTCACTACCTGCAGCCTGACCATCAGCGGTCAGGACACTGTCCCTGCATCCCTTGACGTAAAGATCTTTGACCATCTGCCCATTACTACCCTTCATGTTTTACCAGCTGACGGACAGTATGAACTGACAGATACTCTGGGTAGAGCCCTGTTAAAGATCCGGCAGTTTGAGCCCCTGGTATTCAGTATCACCCGGGAGGGGATACAATTAACA
>JAWOCF010000097.1:0-7645 GCA_046483935.1 Bacteroidales bacterium
AGATACCCATAACCCCCCATAGCCGGCAGATAATCCTTTACCGGGTGGATAACGGGAGAGATGTAGTGAGGGGAAAGATGGTCTGGTAAAAGTGTTTGAATGGCTCAATTAATATATCACCCCAGCGGGGTTAAGGATATGAATAATCTGGCCAGTGCTATAATCCTTGCATCCCTACGGGATTAAAGAAAGTCCATCGCAATGACCATCGTAATCATCAAAACCTCGAAGGGGTGTTTATAAACGATCGCCAACATTCAATCCCGTAGGGATGATATGATTATAGCATTGGATTCGACCGTATAATATGAAAACCCCGGAGGGGTGACATAAATGATCGCATCATGCAAACTCAAGGGGAAGCGGACCTCAAAGGATTACCACCACATAATCCCGTAGGGATGATCTGATTATAGCATTGGATTTGGCCGTATAATATGAAAACCCCGGAGGGTGATATAAATATTTGCATCGGGGAATCCCAAAAAGCAAGGGGAACATAAATGATTGCCATCAGATAATCCCGTAGGGGTGAAATGATTGTAGCATTAGACACGGACCTAAAATATGAAAGCCCTGGAGGGGTGATAATATTTGCATCGAGCGATTGGCAGGAAAAAAGATGTGCTTTTTCAGCCCTCCATTTTATGCATAAACCATGTTTTCCCATGAATAAATCATAAATTTGCATATGACCACGACCCTCACCATTATTATATGGGTATTGTTAATTCTGGCAGGAGTAGTCCTGGTATGGTATTACCATGTAGCGCTGACCCGGTTACGGGGTCAGCAGGACAGGCCGAATGGGCTTTCCCATAAAGGGGAGCGGGAGACGCTGCGACGGCTGCGCGAAAGCGAAGAGAAGTTCCGCCTGCTGGTGAATCACCAGAACGATTTGATTGTGAAGATAGACCCCGAAGGGCGTTTTTTATTTGTGAGCCCCTCGTACTGCGAGATGTTTGGCAAAGCGGAAGAGGAGCTCCTGGGTCAGCAATTCATCCCCCTGGTGCATGAAGAGGACCGTCTGAGCACTGAAAAGGAGATGGAGAAGCTGGCCGATCCACCCCACAAGATCTATTTAGAGCAACGTGCCATGACCCGCCTGGGGTGGCGGTGGCTGGCATGGAGTGACACCGCGGTGCTGGATGATTCAGGAGAAATAACCGCCATTATCGGGGTGGGACGCGACATTACCGACCGCAAACAGGCGCAGCTGGAACTGCAAAAGAGCAAGCTGTTATTCCAGACCCTTGCCGACACCTCGCCCGTGGGCATCTTCCGTACCCGCCCAGATGGGTACACCACGTATGTAAACCCACGCTGGTGCGAGCTCTCAGGGTTGACCCCCGAACAGGCTGAAGGCAACGGATGGCTTGAAGCAGTGCATCCCGGCGACCGCCAGGCCGTGGCCAAAGGATGGGATGCTGCCAGCACCGAAAATGTGGTATCGGTGAGTGAATACCGGTTTCTGAGGCCCGACGGGGTGACGGTATGGGTGATGGGCCAGGCGGTGCCTGAAAAGAGTCCCGCGGGGGAAATTATTGGCTACGTGGGCACCATCACCGAAATTACCCAGCGCAAGCTTATGGAGCAGGAGTTGGAAAAAAGAGTCCAGGACCGCACCATTGAGCTGCAGGCAGCCAACAAGGAGCTGGAGGCATTTGCCTACTCGGTGTCGCACGACCTCAGGGCTCCCCTGCGCGCCATTGACGGCTTTACCCGGATCCTGTTGGAGGAATACCGGGAGGTGCTCAACGACGAAGGACGACGAATAGGTACCATCATCAGGGAAAACGCCCAGAACATGGGCCAGCTGATCGACGATCTGCTGACCTATTCTAAAATCAGCCGTTCGCAGGTCAGAAAAACCACCATCGATATGAAGGAGATGGCCTTCGGGGCCTTTGACCAACTGACCACCAAGGCACAAAAAGAGAAGATCAGGTTTACGGTACAG
Source organism: Bacteroidales bacterium (assembly GCA_046483935.1). GTDB lineage: Bacteria > Bacteroidota > Bacteroidia > Bacteroidales > UBA7960 > JAWOCF01. Next base: position 1,961 of record JAWOCF010000097.1, read on the forward strand.
GAGCTGCCCCGGGTAGCCGGTGATCCCGGGATGATGCGCCAGGTGTGGGTGAACCTGCTATCGAACGCCATCAAATTCTCGGCTGCACGCCAGCAGCCACATATTGACATTTCGTGTGATGAAACAGACCGGCAGATAACCTTCTGCGTCAGCGACAACGGCATTGGCTTTAACATGGACTATGCCGGCAAGCTCTTTGGGGTGTTTCAGCGCCTGCAGGGAGCCCGCGAATACGAGGGAACAGGGGTAGGGCTGGCTATTGCCCAGCGCCTGATTCTTAAACAAGATGGAGAGATCCGGGCCCAGGCAACAGAAGGCCAGGGTGCCAGCTTTTATTTTTCATTACCTAAATAATCAAAAAAAGATATGATTGACAATATAGATATCCTGTTGGTGGAAGACAATCCGGCCGATGCCGAATTGGTGATCAGGGCCCTGAAGAACCACAACATCCATCAGCGGATGCATCATGTGAAAGATGGTGAGCAGGCCCTTGACTTTCTGTTTTGCCGCGGAAAGTATTCGCAACGACAGGAAAAGAGTCCGGTAAAGGTGATTTTCCTGGACCTGAAAATCCCTAAGGTCAGTGGGCTGGAAGTGCTCAAGGAGATCAAGGACAATGCACAGACACGCCGGATCCCCGTGGTGGTGATTACCTCCTCGGCACAGGACCCCGATGCCCAGAAGGCCTATGAGCTGGGCGCCAACGGCTATGTGGTCAAGCCTGTAGGGTTTGAGGATTTTATCAATGCCATCAGCAGCACCGGGTTGTTCTGGCTGCGGGTGAATGAACCTCCCAGGAGTTAGAAAAAAAGAATTCAACATTTTTCTCCATTTGTCGTTTAATTTTAATATATTTAAAACTAATATGAACTTTTTTTTCCACCAGATCTCTGGATTATGGAAACAAATAACCGTTCGTTCAGGAGAAAACTCATTGCACTGGCCATTGCCATCAGCATTATTATCCTGGCTGGTGCCTGGCTGATTTACCGGTACGACAGCAACAATGTGCGCCAGCAAAAACAGGATGTGCTGGCTACCATTACACGCCTGAAGGCCACTCAGATCAACCAATGGCATAAAGAAAGGCTGTCGGAAGCATCGTACTTTTCTAAAAGTCCCTTTTTGCTGAATCATACCGAAGCCTTTGTTCAAGGGGTTATGCCCGACATCCCTGAGGATATCTTCAGGAGCCAACTGTCGCATATTGTTGATTATCATTCCTATTTCGACATCCTGATTACCACCCCAAAAGGAGAAATCCTGTTCAATTACCGGGAAGGTACCTCCAGTGTTTGTTATTCCATCCTTTCAGATTTCTTTCAGCAGGCCGTAATCCAGCAATCCACCAAACTATCGGGAATCTATTATTGCCCTTTTCATAAAGACATGCTCTATGACTTTATCGCCCCCATGATCTCCCTGCAGGGCGAGGTGTTTGCCCTGTTGATATTAAGAATCAGGCCCTCGGATTATCTCTTCCCGATGATACAAACCTGGCCGGTGCCCAGCCACACGGCCGAGACCATGCTGATCAGGGTAGATCAGGACAGCCTGACCTACCTGAACCAACTAAGGCTACTGCCCGACAGCATGGCCTTCCTGAAGGCTCCCCTGGGCCGGCAGGAGCTGGCAGGGGTGAAAGCAGCGTATCATCCCGGGGAGATTTTTGAGGGTATTGATTATAAAGGCAACAAGGTACTGGCCAATGCCGTAGCCCTTGACAACCTACCCTGGATCATGTATTCCAAGATAGATTATTCAGAAGCCTTTTCCGACTTACGCTCAAGGGCCATCATCGTATTTACTTTTGCCCTGCTGGCACTGCTGTTGATCTTGCTTACCATATCATGGATTTACCGGATCCGCCGCCAGCAATTCTTCCGTCAGCTTTATTTGAAGCAAAAGGAGCTGAATCAGTCAGAACAGAAATTTAAAGTGGCGCTTTACAGCATTGGCGATGGGGTGATTATCACCGATGTGGAAGGCAGGATTGACCGGATGAACCAAAGGGCGGTGCAGCTTACCGGTTGGGAAGAACACCAGGCCATTGGCAAGCCCCTGGCAGAGGTGTTTAAACTTCTGGATGAGAAGACAGGCCAGGCCATGGACACTCCTGCCATTCAGGTACTGGCCAACAAAACAACCATCAAGCTTAGCCACGAGGCCCTCCTGGTTACCAAAGAAGGCAGCAGGGTGCCTTTGGCCGATAGCGCAGCGCCTATTCTGGATGAAGAGGAGAATTTGATGGGAATGGTGCTGGTGTTTCGCGATCAGACCCAGGAGCGGGAAGCAGAAAAGAAACTGCGCGAGAGTGAAGAAAAGTACCGGTCGCTGGTGGAGGTTTCGGCCGACGCCATATTTATTCAGCAGAACTACCAGATCAAATATGTGAACCCGGCTGCCATCAGGCTGTTTGGCGCCACCCATGAAAGCCAGTTACTGGGCCGTTCGCCCCTTGATTTCTTTCCGCCTGAGTATCACCCGCTCATCAAGGAACGAATCCGGCTGGTACTGGCAAGCAATCAGCCCGCCAACCGTATTGAATATAAAATGAACCGTCTGGATGGCAAGCTGGTGGATGTGGAAGTGGGTGGCGTACCTTTTGACTTCAATAATCAAAAGGTAATCCAGGTGGTGCTGCACGACATTACCGAGCGAAAGCAAGCAGATAAAGCCCTGCAGGAGCTGAATGAGAAGTACCAGTACCTATACGAAACCATGGTGCAGGGGGTGCTTTATCAGGATGCACAGGGGGTCATTATTAGTGCCAATCCGGCTGCCGAAAAAATCCTGGGCTTTCCAGCCGAGGAAATGGTAGGGCGTCATTCCTCTGACATCAACTTCAAGACCATTCATGAAGATGGCACCGAACTGCCCTTTCCTGAGCATCCGCCAACGGTGGCTTTGCGAACCGGCAAGAGCGTGCTGGATCATGTAATGGGCATTTACAGCCCGCAAAAGGCTGGTTATATCTGGGTAAGGTCAAACTCCATTCCTTTGTTTAAAGACGGTGAATCGAATCCCTCGGGGGTCTATACCATTCTGGAAGACATCACCCGGCAGAAAAATGATGAGATGGCCCTGCGCGAAAGCGAAACACGCTACCACATGCTGTTTGAGTCGAATCCCCATCCCATGTGGGTGTTTGAAAACACAGGGTTCCGGTTTCTGGATGTGAATCAGGCGGCGATGAAAAAGTATGGATATACCAGGGAGGAATTCATGAACATGACCCTGACCGACATCCTGATTCCTGAGGAGAAATCCCGGTTACAAAGAAGCATTGAAGGGGTAAACAAAGGATTCCGGTTTCCTTCGGAATGGGCCCACCGCCTGAAGGATGGCACCCGCATAGAGGTAGAAACCACCTCGCGGGCCATCAATTTTAAAGGACATGATGCCCGCCTGGTGCTGATCACCGACATCACCGAACGCAAACAAAACCAGAAGTTGCGCGAGGATATCATCATGGTGCGGCAGGCCGCCCAACTCAAACAGAAGTTCCTGGCCAGCATGAGCCACGAGATCCGCACCCCCCTGGCGGGCATCATGGGCATGACCAGTCTTTTGCTCAAGGAAACAGCCCTGAATGAACAGCAGCGAGATTATATTGAGAATATCCGTTCTTCCTCGGATCATTTGATGGAAGTGGTCAACAACATCCTGGACCTCTCCAAGGTTGAAGCCGGCAAGATGGTCACCCATCCACGGGCCTTCCCCTTTGAACGGTTGCTGGAGCGTGCCCACAAGCTATTTCAGTCGCTCAACAACAAAGACATTGTTTTTCAGACAGACACAGACCCTGACATTCCTGAGTTTATCTATACTGACGAACAAAGAATCTTTCAGATCATCACCAACCTGCTGGGCAATGCCATCAAGTTTACCCGGCAAGGAAAAATTATGGTGCGCTCCCTGCTCGACAAGAAGCTGGACAACAAACAGGTACTGATCCGCATGGAAGTGATTGACACCGGGAAAGGGATTAAGCCCGAGAACCAGCAGAAGCTGTTTAACTTTTTCAGCCAGGTGGAAGATACCGGACTCAGTGACGAGGGAGGAACCGGCCTGGGGCTGGCCATCAGCCGGGAGCTGGCCACTCTGCTGGATGGAGAGATCGGGCTGCACAGCACCCCGGGCGATGGCAGTACCTTTTGGTTTACCTTTAAGGCGCAGGTAGTAACACAGGTGCCCGAGCAGGATACAGAAAAAGAAATTCCGGTGGTGGAGCCCAAACATTTTCTGCTGGTCGAAGACAATCCGGTAATCCGAAAAGTTATTACTTTGATGCTGGAGTCGATGGGCCACGAGGTTACCCAGACAGAAAACGGCCAGAAGGCACTCAAACTTTATAAACCCAACACCTACGACATGATCCTCATGGATATACAGATGCCCGTGATGGATGGCATCACTGCCGTGCAGAAGCTCAAACAGAGTTATTCCAATTTGCCCCCGGTGGTGGCCCTCAGCGCCAATGCCTTTGAGGGAGATGCCCAACGGTATATTGATCAGGGCATGGATGACTACCTGGTCAAGCCGGTAAAGACTCCCGACTTCATGAAGATGCTAAGCAAATGGTTTAATTGATCCTTTCTGCACCAGTGCTCCGGGAAATCCTTAATTTTGTGGTATAAACCAATAGCACAGCATGGCAGAAAAAAAGCAACAGCCTGAAAAAGAGAATCGCTCTGCGCTGAAGGTAAATGCCGGCATTGAGAAACCATCGCAGATCAATGAAGAGCGGGTCAGGGCCTTGCGCCTGCGCAAAAGAAAAGAGCTGACCGTTGACGATTACGTGCAGGGCATTCTGCAGGGCGACCGCGTGATGCTCAGCAAGGCCATCACCTTGATAGAAAGCTCGCTGCCCAGCCATTACCAAACGGCACAGGCTGTGATTGAGAAGTGCCTGGCTCATGCCGGAAACTCCCTGCGCATTGGCATTACGGGGGTGCCCGGAGTAGGCAAAAGCACCTTTATTGAAGCCTTCGGCAAGCACCTCACCGCCAGGGGCCATAAGATCGCGGTGCTGGCTGTAGATCCCTCCAGTGAATTATCAAAAGGAAGCATCCTGGGCGACAAGACCCGCATGGAGCACCTTGCTGTAGACCCCAATGCCTTTGTTAGGCCCTCACCCTCGGCCGGATCGCTGGGCGGCGTAGCCCGCAAAACCCGTGAGATTATCATCCTGTGCGAAGCAGCAGGCTTTGACCTGATATTGGTAGAGACCGTCGGGGTGGGTCAGTCGGAAACGGCTGTTCACTCCATGGTAGATTTCTTCCTGTTGCTGATGCTGGCAGGGGCCGGCGATGAGCTGCAGGGCATCAAACGAGGAATCATCGAGATGTGTGATGCCATGGTGATTAACAAGGCAGATGGTGACAACCTGATGCGGGCCAAAACGGCACGCTCGCAATATCAGAACGCGCTGCACCTGTTCCCCCTGCCCCCTACCGGATGGACGCCCCGGGTGAGCATCTGCTCATCTGTTGAAAGAACAGGCATTGAAGAAACCTGGCAGATCGTGCAGGAACACGAGCAACTGCTGAAGGCCAACGGCCACTTCTTTATCAAAAGGAATCAGCAGCAGAAGCACCGCATGCTGGAAACCATCAACCAGATGCTATCCGACCAGTTCTACAATCATCCCGAGGTGGTGTTGCAGATGCCCCTGGTAGA
>JAWOCF010000134.1:0-5257 GCA_046483935.1 Bacteroidales bacterium
TTGAAAGCATCAACCTGAAGTGTGATCCTGAGAAAGCCATTGCCCTGCGCGAGCAGTACCCGGCGGTGCTGCCGGGATATCATATGAGCAAGAAACTCTGGAACACCGTGATGATAGATGGATCCATCTCCGATGCCCTGCTTTACGAATGGACCGACGATTCGTACAACCTGATCGTGGCCAGTCTGCCCCGCAAGGTGCGGGAGGCCATGAACGAATAGCCTGCATAAAAAAAAGCGGTCCCCTTGCCATAGGGCAAAAGGACCGCCAATAAAGGAACAACTCCCGTTAGCTTTTAGATAAACAGGTTCAGTCCCGACTCTTCGGTTCTTTCCAGGTAAGTGGCCACCCCGCCAAACTGTACCCCGTCGATCAGCTCTTCCTGGCTGACGCCCATCACATCCATCGACATGGTGCAGGCAATGAATTCAATGCCGTTTTCCTGTGCCTGGGCAATGAGTGATTCCAGGGAGTCGATGTTCTTGTTTTTCATGATGCTGCGCATCATGCTGCTGCCCATGCCCATCATGTTGAGCTTGGAGAGCTTCAGGCCTTTGCTGCTGGAAGGGAGCATCATGCCGAACATGCGTGCCATAAAGTCTTTTCTGACTTTGGGCTTGTTGTCTTTTTTCAGCATATTCAATCCCCAGAAAGTAAAGAACATGCTGACCTTCTGACCTGTGGAAGCCGCCCCATTGGCAATCACAAACGAGGCCAGGGCCTTGTCCAGGTCGTCGGAGAACACCACCAGGGTCCGGTTATTGCGTGCCTTGCCGGTGGCTTCAGACGGTGCCTTGGCATCCTGCTTCTCCAGGCGGGCGGTAATCACCCCTGCTTCCGTCACCACGTCCAGCAACTTGTTGCCGGTCATGTTGGCCCATGCCTTCACGTCGGAGGCAAAGGATGGGTCGGTGGCTTTTACCTCGATCACCTGGCCGGGCTGTGCCTCGGCGGCCTTGTTCTTGAGCTTGAGGATGGGGCCGGGGCATTGCAATCCGCAGGCATCAACCTGCAGGCTGGCAAACTGTGCCACTGCAGGATGTTTTTCCACTCCGGCGGTCTGATAGATATGGTCGTCAATGCCAATGACATCCCGCTCGTAAATGTCCTCATTGCTTTGTTTCTGGATGGCAAACTCCCAGGTCTTGATGCCGCCGCTGAGGTTTTCTACCTGTTCGAAACCATGCTGGCTGAGGATCCTGCAGGCCACATAGCCCCGCAGGCCCACCCCGCAGAAAACGATGATGCGTTTGTTGCGCGGAATTTCATCCAGGCGCTCGCGAAGCTCATCAATGGGAATGCTGATGGCATTGCTGATGGTGCCCAGGGCAAACTCATCGGGAGTGCGGATATCCAGCAGCACGGAGTTTTCCTTGCTGGTATTTTCAATCTCACGCCAGGAGCATGACTTCACCTTGCCCTGGATGATGTTCTCGGCAACAAAACCGGCAATGTTCACCGGGTCTTTGGCCGAAGAGTAGGGTGGAGCATAGGCATGTTCGATCTCCGTGAGGTCATAAATGGTGCCTCCGTTTTTCACCACGGTGGCCATCAGGTCAACGCGCTTGTCTACGCCGTCGTAACCCACAATCTGCGCCCCGTAAAGCTTCCCGTTCTGAGGGTCAAACACGATCTTGATGCTCATGGGAATGGCCCCCGGGTAATAACCGGCGTGCGAGCCCGAGTGAGTTGTTGAAGCGGTATAGGGGATGTTTTCTTTCCTGAGGGTGCGTCCCGACACTCCGGTAGAGGCCACGGTGAGGTCAAAGACCTTGGCGATGGCGGTGTTGATGGAGCCGTTGTATTTCCTTTGGTTGTTGTTAATGATGTTGTCGGCACAGATGCGCCCTTGCTTGTTGGCCGGGCCTGCCAGGTAGGTGATCTGGGGAGTGCCTGTGATGGGGTTGGGATATTCGATGGCATCGCCTACGGCATAGATGTCGGGGTGCGAGGTTTGCAGGTGCTCATTCACCATGATGCCGCCGGTCTGCCCCAGTTCCAGTCCTGCCTTGCGTGCCAGCTGACTGTCGGCACGTACCCCGATCGACAGGATCACCAGGTCGCTCTGCAGCTGGCGGCCGCTTTTGAGGGTAACCTGCACCCCGTTGTTCTCCTTATGGAAAGAAGAAACGCCGTCCTTAAGGAAGAACTCCACATTCTTGGTCTTCAGGTGCTGATGCACCAGCGAAGCCATGCTGTAATCAAGGGGGGTCATCACCTGCTCGGCCATCTCCACGATCGAAACAAAGATGCCCAGCCGGTGCAGGTTCTCGGCCATCTCAAGACCGATGAAGCCGGCACCCACCACAATGGCCCGTTTGATCTGGTTCTGGCTGATGTAGTTTTTGATGCGGTCGGTATCGGCCACATTGCGCAGGGTGAAGATCCCTTCAGAGTCGATGCCCGGAAGGTTGGGTCTTACCGGTTCGGCTCCTGGCGAGAGGACCAGCTTGTCGAACGATTCCTGGTAGGTCTCGCCGGTCTGCAGCTTTTTGATGGTGACGGATTTTGATTCCTGGTCAACCGACAGTACTTCCTGCAATACCCTGACATCTACTTTGAAACGTTGGGAAAAAGCTTCGGGTGTTTGTACAAACAGGCTTTCACGCTCGGCAATGGTGCCCCCGATGTAATAGGGGAGGCCACAGTTGGCATAGCTGATGTGTTCGCCGCGTTCCACCATGATGATACTGGCGTTTTCGTCGTTTCGTCTGAGTCGTGCTGCGGTAGTGGCGCCTCCGGCTACCCCGCCGATAATGAGAATTTTCATGTTTGAAAGAATATGATTGAAAAAATTGTTTATTGCTTAAAGAATTGTTGGGCCAGGGGGGTTGCCTCCCGGAGTAGTGCTTGGCCCTGTTCGCTGAGCGAGAAAACCATCTGTCGCTTGTCGGCCTGGCCGATGCTTCTTTCTATCAGCTGTTTTTCTTCCAGGCGGGCCAATACCCGCGAGGCCTGGGTGGGGGTCAAACCCGTCTCGCCTGCAATATTTCCCTGGCAATTGCAACGTTGCGAAAGGCAACACAACACAATGCCTTCATCCAGGCTTAGGTTGTGGCTTTTCTTTAGCAGTGCTTCCAGTTTTTGCAAACGCCTGAGCACCTGCTTGATCTGGCAGAACGGGGTGGTTATTTCAGGATTGCTGTTCATTTGTTGTCATTTTGAAAATATTACGGTTTGCAAAATTACCACTTAAGAAATAAACAACCAAGCAATTGTTAAAGTTTTAACAATAAAATTTCCCTCCTTTTTTTTATCCCTTCTTCTCTGATCCTTTTATAAATACGGCATTTTTAATTATATTTGTAATATGGTATCTTTCATTTTAAAAATATTTCTCTTAATAGTAATTGCACTGATATTAAAAACAAAAAACATGATGAAACATTTTGTATTGATCGTCCTGGTCATGCTGATCCTGATTCCGGGAGGGAAGGGGCAGTCTTCGATGAATGAGGACCAGAAACAAGCCATGGTGGAAGAAGTCAGGGAGCTGAGTGATGAATTCTGGGTGTATAATAACCGCACCTATAATGCCAGTAGCCTGGAACGTTTCATGGTTTATTTTGCCGAGGATGTTGACCGCTCATGGCATACCGATCCTGCCCTTCTGGTGGGCAACCAGGTGATCCTGGAAACCCGCAACGAGGTAGAGGGTTTCCTTCAGGAAGCCATTAACAGCCAGGAGTCTATGACGCCCGAAATCACTGAACGCTACTTCTCGGTGCTGTCTGCCGATCATGTTCTGGAGGTGAACCAGGGCGAATATACCGTTACCGGGCTGGATGGCCAGATCTATGGCCCCTACCAGATGACCAATACGGTGGTATGGCAGAAGAACAACGGCCGGTGGAACATCCAGCACATCCACCAAAGTTATGCCCCCCGGAGTGAAGACATGGAAGAATAACCAAATCAGGAGGATATTTTATGAAGCTACAAGGAAAGAAGATCATTGTAACAGGCGGATCCCAGGGCATTGGTGAATCGCTGGTGCGGGCTTTTGCCCGCGAAGGGGCCACGGTCTGCTCGCTCGACATCAGCGATCAGGATGGTGAAATGGTGGTTACCCAGGCCAATGAAAACAGCCAGAACACCATCAGGTATTGTCGTTGCGACATCAGCAACCGCCCGGAGGTGGAAGAGGTGTTTGAAGAAGCCTTCAACATCATGGGCGGGCTCGATGTGCTGGTGAATGCTGCGGCGGTGCACCGTCACAGCAAGCCCCATGAAATCAACTACGAGGTGTTTGAGCTGATGTTTCACGTCAACGTGATGGGCACCATGAACACCAATGGAGTAGCCTACAGGATCATGCAGCGGCAGGGCAAGGGCAACATCATCAACTTCGGGTCGGAATCGGGGCTCACGGCAGGGGTCGACAACGCCTTGTTCGGTGCCACCAAGGGGGCGGTACATACCTGGACGCGCAGCGTGGCCCGCCAGTGGGGGCCTGATGGCATCCGCGTGAACTGTGTGTTGCCTTACATGGTCACCCCCGGCTACCACCGGTTTCTTGAATCCTTATCACCCGACCAGCGGGAAGCCCATGAGGCCGACAACAAGAGGGGCATCCCCCTGGGTGGCCGCTTTGGTGATCCCGACGAGGACCTGGTGCCCGTGATGCTGTTTCTGGCCAGCGACGATTCACACTTCATCACCGGGCAGCTATTTCCCGTGGATGGGGGCATGGTGGCTGTACGCTAAGGAGGTCCTGTTCAGCATTGCTTCGTTTCGGGCTGGCCGTTTACCTTCAGCTCAAACACATCGGGGCAGTTGTAGTGGCCGCTCACATCAAAATCCATGCGCTGGCGCACCACTTCATCCAGGTCGGCTTCTGCCGTGAGCAGCCCTTCCTGATGGTATAAGGGGCCTGCAATGATCTTTCCCGAAGGGGCAACAATCACACTGCCCCCACGGCACAATTCTTCGGGGCGGTCGGCAGCCAGGTGGGCCTGCAGATGTGCCGGGTAATCTTTTTTGGTAAAGTACTGATTGCAGCCAATCACATAGCACCTTCCTTCCAGGGCAATGTGCACCATGGTGCTTGTCCACGAGTCGCGGGCATCGGCCGTGGGGGCGGCATAGATCTCCACCCCTTTGCGGTACATGGCCATGCGGGCCAGCGGCATGTAGTTCTCCCAGCAAATCAGCCCGCCCAGTTTTCCTACGGGCGTTTGACAGGTTGTCAGAGTGGTGCCATCGCCTTCGCCCCAGATGATCCGCTCGGCTGCCGTGGGCTTCAGCTTGCGGTGAA
>JAWOCF010000135.1:0-57801 GCA_046483935.1 Bacteroidales bacterium
CGCTCCTGTTTCTTCTCCAGGAAATACGAATAGTTGCCTTTGTATTGATAAATATTCCCGTCTTCCAGTTCAACGATCTCGTTGCACACGGCATCAAGAAAGTACCGGTCGTGGGTGACCAACAGCAGGGTCATTTTCTTTCTGACCAGGTAGTTCTCCAGCCATTCGATCATTCCCACATCCAGGTGGTTGGTGGGCTCATCAAGCAGGATCAGGTCAGCCTCGTCAATCAGGATCTGTGCCAGGGCCAGGCGCTTGATCTGGCCCCCCGACAGCTCCTTCACCTTCATGGACAGGTCGGGGATCATCAACTGTGAGAGGATCTGCTTCATGCGGGTTTCATAGTCCCATGCCTGCAGGGCATCCATGCGTTCCATGATTTGCTGCAGGCGTTTTTGCTGGCCGGGATCTTTTCCTTCGACAGGTTGATTTACCAGCTCTTCATATTCGCGGATGGTGCGGGTCAGCTCATTGTCGTCGTGCAGCAGGGCCTGCGAGAGGGTATGATCGGGCTCAAAAAAAGGTTGTTGCTCCAGATAGGCAATCCGCAGACTGGTGCGGTAGGAGAGCTGGCCGTCATCGGGCTGATCCTTGCCGGCAATGATATTCATCAGGGTGGTTTTGCCTGTGCCATTGCGGGCAATCAGCCCTACCTTGTCGCCCTGGGAGATGCTTAAGGAGATGTCTTCAAAAAGCACCTTTTCTCCATATGCTTTGCTGATTTGTTCGGCCTGAAAATAGTTCACGGATAATATAGATTAGTTTGCTGCTGCGCTGATGTTACTCTTTTTCTCAGCAGGGTGATGATGATCGGTCAACCATCAGGCAAAGATAAAAAAAAAGCCCCGGATGGTGCCGGGGCTTTTGGTGATGAATGTAGGTTTGTTTAGCCTTTCCTGACATTAATAGCTTTTTTGCCTCTCTCATCTTCCGATATCTCGTAAGATACCTTGTCGTTGTTGGTTACGATGTCAACAAGACCTGTGTGGTGCACAAAAACATCCTTTTCGGACTTGTCATCCACGATGAATCCATACCCCTTTTTTTCATTAAAGAACTTAATAATACCAGTTTCCATAACACAAGTTTTAGATGTAATTAATGTTTCAACAATCAAAAATACTATTTTTTTGAATTATATGTATAAAATTTGCAAAAAAATGTTAATACGACTAATTATTTTTATTGATTAGACGCAAAAAAGTGTTGTCCGGCTAAATAAATAGAAAAACCGGCAACCTGTCCGGGGTGATTCTGTGCAAGCAGAGATTCAGGTTTAACGGGACAGTGTTGCCGGCATGTTGTGATATGCTGAACTAGAAGTAGTTGATTTCTTCGAGCAATTGCAGGGGATCCTTAATCAAAAGCGGGTTTTTATCCAGATGGATGAGCCCTGAGATGGACAGTTTCCTGACCACAATCTGTGATTCCTCCTCCGAAGGCATCTTCATGATAATCAACGAACCAACTTTAATAACAAAGGTAGTGACATTTTCTGAAACTTCCCCCAGATCAATGGTGGCCTGATGCAACTCGGGACGTTTGCAGGGCTTGCTGTAAAAGCAGGCTGCAATTTCATTCATCCGTTCATATACCTCTTCCAAATTCAGCTCTTCGCGCGATTTGGTCATGTATTCATGAATACCCATGTTGGATTGTTCGTGCGAACAGATCTCAAAGCCTGCCCCTTTCATTAATTTGATTACGGCATGATGACAGTTGCGGATCTCATCAGCATCTTCGGTCTGGAAATAGGAAATGACCGGTACGTGCCTGTTGAGCTTGCTTTTCTTGTAATCCGAGTTGATGGAGTTGAAGGAGATATACTCGTTGAAGGAATTCTGCAGGATATAGATCTGGTCCTTCAGGCGGGTAATTTCCTGGTGGTGTTGCTTCTCCAGCTTATTGATCTTTTTGGCGTAATAGTTATAATACTGCTTCATCTGCTGGTTCTGGGGGCCGGCAGCCAGCAGCCTCTGACCTTCCTCGGTGTCGGTGAACTTGCTGAAATTCTCAATGAACTTGCCCGCCAGCATATCAGCCTGCTTCAGATAAGCCGACTGGTACTTCCAGGTGTTCATCGGATTCAGGATCAGCGGATCCACTCCCGGCACCTCCTTGGGAACAGACAATCCGAAGGGAAACAACTCAACGCAGGGGGTCTTGTCGAGGGTGCCATCCAGGATGGCACTGATGATGTTGCGGGTGCTTTCCAGGTCAATGCGGTGACCAATGCCATAAGGGCCGCCAATCCATCCGGTGTTTACCAGATAGGCCGTGGCTCCATGCTTTTTAATCTTGCGGGCCAGTTCTTTGGCGTATACCGTAGGATGCTGCATCAGGAAGGCTGCCCCGAAAGCAGGGGAGAAGGTAGGCAGGGGCTCCTTGACCCCGCGTTCGGTGCCCGCCAGCTTGGCCGTGTAGCCACTCAGGAAGTAGTACATGGCCTGATCCAGGTTCAGGCGCGATACCGGAGGAATCACCCCGAAGGCATCGGCCGTCAGGAAGATGATCTTACGAGGATGCGAGCCTTTTGACACCGGCTTGACAATATTCTTGATGTGATAGATGGGGTATGAAACGCGGGTGTTTTCTGTTTTGGTGGTGTCAAAGAAGTTTACATCGCCTGTTTTGGGATCGTATACCACATTTTCAAGCAGGGCATCTTTACGGATGGCCTGGTAAATGTCGGGTTCCTTTTCCTTGCTCAGGTTGACGCATTTGGCATAACAGCCTCCTTCAAAGTTAAAGATCCCTTCATCGTCCCAGCCATGCTCATCATCTCCGATGAGGTACCGGTCAGGATCGGCCGACAGGGTGGTTTTGCCAGTGCCCGACAGGCCAAAGAAAATGGCTGTATCCCCATTTTTTCCCATGTTGGCCGAGCAATGCATGGAAGCCATTTTCTGCAGGGGAAGAAAGTAATTCATTACCGAGAAGAATCCTTTTTTGATCTCTCCGCCATACCAGGTGCCTCCGATCATGGCCCGGCGTTCCTTGAGATTGAAGGCGACGTAAACATCTGAATTCAGCTTCTGACGCTCCCAGTTTTCATTGACTGTTTTACAGGCATTAAACATCACGAAATCAGGCTCAAAGGTTTTTAGCTCTTCCAGGGAAGGCCTGATAAACATGTTTTTCACGAAATGGGCCATCCAGGCTACCTCGGTAATGACCCGTATTTTCAGCCGGGTATTTTCATTGGCACCACAGTAGGCATCCATCACATAGAGCTTCTTTCCGGTAAACTGATCCAGGGTTGTCTGGGTCAGCTCTTTCCAGATTGCCTCGGAAATGGGCTTGTTGTCTGAACGGTTTTTCCCGGGATCGGCCCACCAGATATGATCCTGGGAGGTTTCTTCCTTTACAATATATTTGTCCTTGGGCGAGCGGCCGGTAAATATTCCGGTATCCACAGCTACCGCTCCCGAACTGGTCACAAAACCCCTTTCGTAACCTTCCAGGTTGGGATCCGTCTCATGTTCAAACAGCGTTTCATAGTCAAGGTTATAATAAACTTCCCTGACATCTTTTATCCCGTACTGACTTAGATCAGGAGCCTGTATGGTTTCCGGGAGGTGGTTGACTTCTTGCATGGAGTGAGGTGTTTTTTTTTTGCTTTGATAGTATTATAAAAAGGATTGCACCAAATTTAGCAATTAACTCTTTTGATGCAATCGTTTGTTTTAGGAAAAAACAGATTTTTATTGCCATTTGTTCTGCCTATAATGTTCGCTGGTGAAAAACCAGTGTTCGTATATGGACAGGTTTATGAATGGATAAAAACAATATTTGATTATAAAATATTGAAATTCAATAGTATACGAACATTGGCATGCAATTGGTAAGATATTAAGCAACAAGGAGAAACAAAAGAACTTAAAATATAAAAGTCATGAAAACCAAACTGATCTTCGCCGCCCTGCTGTTCGTGTTTACAGCTACTTTTGCCCAGGCAAATTCTTCTAAAAAAATGCTTCATCTGGTTGATTCCTTTGGCCGCCATTTGTTTATGCCGGTGCAGGCTGATGAAGCTCCCGAGGCACTTCCCTTCGATGCTGCCGATATCTTCCATCGCACCCGGATGGCCGATGTGAATAAAATATTTGATTTGTCTACTATGACAAAGCCTGAAGCTGATGCTGATGACATTGATATTGATCTGAAAGCTGTTTATGAAGAAACCACAAAAAACAGGTAACTCCTCTGCAACCGGTAAACTACCTGCTTATTAACTATTGAAGTTTCGATTTCATCATCTTGTTTGGTTTTTCAGGCCCGGGAACATCTTCCCGGGCCTGTTTTTTTTGTTCACACAAAAAAAGCCGCCTGCCCAAAGGCAAGCGGCTTTTATAATGATTCAGAGTTTCAGGATCAGGCGGTGGTATAGGTAGCCGTGCCAGCCATTTTCTCTTTTACATTGGCCTGTGCGGCAGCCAGTCGTGCAATCGGTACACGGAAAGGAGAGCAGCTCACATAGTTCATGCCTACTGAGTGGCAGAATTCAACAGAGCTGGGTTCGCCACCATGTTCACCGCAGATACCCACTTTGAGGTTCGGGCGGCCCTGGCGACCACGTTCTATTCCCAGTTTCACCAGCTGGCCCACGCCTTCCTGATCAAGCACCTGGAAAGGATCGGCTTTCAGCAGTCCCTTTTCGAGGTATACAGGCAGGAAGCGGCCGGCATCGTCGCGCGAATACCCAAAGGTCATCTGGGTAAGGTCGTTGGTGCCAAAGGAGAAGAACTCGGCATTCTGGGCAATTTTATCGGCAATCAAGGTCGCCCTGGGGATCTCGATCATGGTACCTACCAGATACTCCACCCGGTCGCCACGTTCTTCACATACTTTTTCGGCAGTGGTGCGAACAATGGATTCCTGCAGCTTCATTTCTTCATGGGTACCCGTCAGCGGGATCATGATCTCGGGAATGGCCGTGATGCCCCTTTTCTTCAGATTGAGTGCAGCTTCCATGATGGCACGGGTCTGCATCTCGGAGATCTCAGGATAGGTGTTGCCCAGGCGGCAGCCACGGTGACCCAGCATAGGGTTGAACTCATGCAGGGCAGCCACTTTTGCTTTTACCTCTTCGGCCGAGATGCCCATTTCTTTGGCCATTTCTTCCTGGTTTTCTTCTTCGTGGGGCAGGAACTCATGCAAGGGGGGATCCAGCAAACGTACGGTGACAGGCAGATCCTGCATGGCCTCGAAGATGCCTTCGAAGTCTTCGCGTTGAATAGGAAGCAGTTTCTCGAGGGCTTTGCGACGACCTGTTTCGTCGTTGGCAAGGATCATCTCGCGCATGGCTCTGATGCGAACCCCTTCGAAGAACATGTGCTCAGTACGGCAAAGACCAATGCCTTTGGCGCCAAATTCGCGGGCTACTCTTGAATCTTTGGGAGTGTCGGCGTTGGTGCGAACAGACATCTTGGTGTGCTTTTCAGCAAGTTCCATGAGTTTGGCAAAATCACCACTCATCTGGGGAACAACCGTTTTGATGCGGCCTTCGTACACCTCGCCGGTAGTGCCATTCAGAGAGATAAAGTCACCTTCTTTGAACATCCTGCCGTCGACCGACATGGTGCGGTTTTTATAGCTGATGCTTACAGAACCTGCACCCGAGATGCAGCATTTACCCATTCCGCGGGCTACTACTGCGGCATGAGAGGTCATCCCACCACGGGCGGTAAGAATCCCTTCGGCAGCATCCATCCCACTAAGGTCTTCAGGAGAGGTTTCAATACGCACCAGGATTACTTTTTTGCCTTCGGCAGCCCATTGGGCAGCTTCGTCAGCAAAGAAGACGATCTGTCCGGTGGCAGCTCCTGGTGAAGCAGGGAGTCCTTTTGCGATGACGGTATTTTTGGTCATCTCATCCTTATCAAAAACAGGGTGAAGCAACTCATCCAGTTTGTTAGGTTCAACGCGCAGCAGGGCTTCTTCCCCGGTCAGATCACCCTCGCGCAGCATGTCCATGGCAATTTTTACCATTGCCGGGCCGGTGCGTTTTCCGTTACGGGTTTGAAGCATCCACAGTTTGCCTTCCTGAATTGTAAATTCAAGGTCCTGCATGTCGCGGTAATGTTTCTCGAGCTTGGCTTGTTGCTCATCCAGCTGGCGGTATAGGTCGGGGAACAATTCTTCCAGCGAAGGATATCTGCTCGTGCGTTCTTCTTCAGAAATGCCTTGCAGTTTGGCCCAACGCAATGATCCCTCTTTGGTGATCTCGCGGGGGGTGCGGATTCCGGCAACCACGTCTTCACCTTGTGCATTCACCAGGTATTCGCCGTTGAAGATGTCTTCACCGGTACCGGCATCACGGGTAAAGGCAACGCCTGTTGCTGAGGTGTCGCCCATATTGCCGAATACCATGGCCTGAACATTCACGGCGGTTCCCCATTCGGAGGGGATGTTGTGCATTTTGCGGTAATAGGTAGCCCTGGGGGTGTTCCACGATTCAAAAACAGCCACTACCGAGCCCCACAGCTGTTCCCATGGATCTTCGGGAAACCCTTTGCCGGTTTGCTCTTTTACTGCTTTCTTGAAACGTTGCACCAGTTCTTTAAGGTCTTCAGTGGTCAGATCCTGGTCGGTCTGGGCTCCTTTTTCTTCTTTCAGGTGGTCCATGATCACATCGAAAGGATCTTCCTCTTCTTTGTTGGCGGGTTTCATCCCCATCACCACATCACCATACATCTGAACAAAACGGCGGTACGAATCCCATACAAATCTTTCATTGCCTGTTTTGCGGGCCATGCCTTCAAGGGTTTGTTCATTCAACCCCAGGTTCAGAACGGTATCCATCATGCCGGGCATTGAAGCCCTGGCTCCCGAACGTACCGACAGCAGCAGGGGGTTGTCTTTGTCGCCGAAACCTGCCCCCATTTCTTTTTCTACTTTACGCATATTGGCCTCAACCTCTTCCTTGATAGCCTGTACGGTATAGTCATGGCCTTCTTTGTTATATAAGGTACTCACTTCAGTAGAGATCGTGAATCCAGGAGGCACGGGAACGCCCAGGTTTACCATTTCGGCCAGGTTGGCTCCTTTACCGCCCAGCAGGTTGCGCATGGTGGCATCGCCATCAGCGCGATCACCACCAAAAAAGAAAACTTTTTTGTCTTTTTGATCTGCCTTCATACTTGTTTTGTCCATTTTATGCTCTGTTTATTGAAACAATTTGATTTATTCGTGTAGAATGATTCTGATAAAGATCCTTTACTAGCCTGATAATCTTGATGTTGCGATCAAAATCCTAGCCTAAAAGGAGTACAAATTTAAGAATATTTTCCTTTGGAAAGGGGATACAATCATTATTAAAAGGTTATCATTGGAGATTAACGCTTATTACCGGCAATAGTTTGGTCTTCATAAAAAATCTCTGCTGCTGCCTGTAGGCCGGTATTTGCCTTTGCCGGGGAATGCTCCGGATCAACCTGAATTTGTGGCAGATAATTATTACTTTTGCCACACTTTTTTTCAGGACCTTGACTTTTATTAACATCCATACCCATCAAGCGCAGCCGGAAGGAATTGTTGGTATCACTAATGTATTCCTGCAGGATTATGCTGCAGATGGCCGTGCGGCGAAGGGGCTGTTTTCTCTGGCAATCCATCCCTGGCATGTTTTACAGCTAAAGGATGAAGTTCAGGAACTTCTTGAATTGTTGGAAAAAGCAGCCACCCATCCTGACATGGCAGCCCTGGGCGAAACAGGCCTTGACAAGGCCTCAGAGGCCCCCTGGAGGCTTCAAAAACAGTTCTTCGGGATGCAGGCCCACCTGGCCCAACGCCTTCAGAAACCCATGATAATTCATTGTGTGAGGGCCTGGCAGGAGATCATGGCCTACAGAAAGAATCATCAGGATGCTGCCCCCTGGATTATTCATGGCTTTACCGGAAGCAAACAGCTGGCCCGGCAGCTGGTTGACGAGGGATTTTATCTGTCCTTCGGGGCTGCTTTGGTGAAAGGCCATCAGAAAACTATTGAAAGTCTGTTGCAGGTTGGTGCGGAGCATATTTTTATGGAAACCGACGATGAGCAGATTTCTATTGAAACAGTATATGCAAATGCTGCAGGCCATCTGGGAGTTTCAGTATCGCACTTGCAGCAGATAATTTTTGAATCATTTAACAAGCTTTTTAAAACATATTAATGATAGATAACCTTTGGCAGGAAAGAACCCTGCTGTTGATTCAGGAAGACAACCAAAAAAGGCTTCAGCAAGCCAATGTATTTGTGGCTGGCCTGGGTGGAGTAGGGGCCTATGCTGCCGAAATGCTCTGCCGGGCGGGCGTGGGTAAAATGACCATTGCCGATGGCGACCAGATAAATCCTTCCAATCTCAACCGCCAGCTGCTGGCCCTGAACTCTACAACCGGCGGGCGGAAGGCTACCCTGATGAAGCAACGCCTGCTGGACATTAATCCTTCGCTCGAATTGACAGTTATTGATGAATATATGGTGGATGAGCACTTTTCGCAGGTGCTGGAAACCCCTTTTGATTATGTGGTGGATGCCATCGATACGCTGAGTCCCAAGATCGCTTTGATTGCCCAGACCTTGAGAAAGGGCCTGCCGTTGATCAGTTCGATGGGTGCAGGCGGAAAAATGGATCCCAGCCAGGTGTTGATCGGTGATTTCTCCAATACCTACCATTGCAAACTGGCACGCACTCTCAGGAAGCGCCTGCGCAAGATGAATGTGGAAAAAGGGTTTAAGGCCGTCTTCTCTACCGAAATCACTCAAAGCGAGGCCGTTTGCCTGGTCGATGATGAGCCCAACAAGAAATCTACAGTAGGCACCATTTCTTATATGCCTGCAATTTTTGGATGTATGTGTGCTTCGGTGGTGGTACGCGACCTGTTGGATATGCCCTATCCAATGGCCAAAAAGCCTCCTCTGAAAAACAGGCACGCCCTGGAGAATATCCTGGATCAATAGCCTGCGAAGGGTCAGCGGGTGCTGGCTCCCACCATCACGGGATCGCCCAGATGACGGGGTCTTTTATGGATCAGCAGGTCGTAAAACACCTTGACCCGGGCAAACCATTCCCTGACCTGTGTTTTGAGGTTTTGTCCGGCCGACACGTCGGCGGCATTAAAGCCGATGGCTCGAAGGCCTTTGTATCGGGCCAGGTAGACTGCCCGCTGGTTGTGAAACTCCTGTGATATAATGGTAAATTGCTGCTGACCGAAGACCTCATTGGCCCGCACTACCGAGTCCAGGGTGCGTAAGCCGGCATAATCCAGATAGATGACACTGTCGGGCACCCCCAGGGCTACCAGGTGGCGGCGCATCTGTTCGGGTTCATTATACCAGCGGGTGCGGTTATCCCCACTAACAATCAGGTATTCAACTTTCCCCGCATGATATAGTTTTGCGGCAGCATCCATCCTGTGTTGGAAATATGGATTGGCAACATCTTTTCGCAGAAAAGGGGCCGTGCCAAGTACCAGGCCTACCCGGTTGCCGGGTACCACCTGCTCCGAATCATAGAGATATTGCAGGGAGGCATGCCGGATCTTCAGGTTGGAAAAAAGCATGACGGTCAGGACCAATAAAACTGACAGGATCAAAATTCTGATCAGGGGGATGGAAAACCGGCGCAATAGATTGAAGATTGATGTATTCATAATGCAATGTAAAAGTAATCAAAAACCTTTATTTGGCTTCCCGAATATAGAAATGCGTGCAGAATACAGTTGGTGCTGACTGAATAGATATGATATTTCTTTGTGTTTATAGTAAAACCCTCATTTTCACTTATTTGGAATAATTATTAATAGTTTTATAACTACCTGATATACATCACGTTATTTTATTCCAATGAAAAATTTACTGGAGCGAACCTGATACTTTGAATAATAAATTATAGTTTTGTTCCACAATAGAAAATCCCTGATATAACTCTACAGATTTATAAAAATTAATTTTATTACAATGGCAAAACGAGGTGATGTTGTCATCAACATAGAGAAATGTAAGGGCTGCGAGGTATGCCTTTCTGCCTGTCCCCATCAAGTGTTATCTTTAAGTAACGAGGTAAACAGTAAGGGTTATCATTATGCCGTAAAGGTTAACTCGGCCTGTACCGGTTGTGCAAACTGCGCCGTGGTCTGCCCCGATGCTGTGATTACCGTTTACCGGGAAAAGAATTAAATGATGTATTTCACCACGCTCTGTGGTAAAAAATAATTTTAAAGCACATGAAAGAATTAAAATTAATGAAGGGTAATGAAGCCTTGGCAGAGGCTGCTATTCGCGCTGGTGCCGATGCTTATTTTGGCTATCCCATCACTCCTCAGTCAGAAATTATTGAATACCTCATGGCTGAAAATCCTGTAGAACGTACCGGTATGGTTGTGTTGCAGGCAGAGAGTGAGGTCGCGGCCATCAATATGGTTTATGGTGCTGCCGGTTGCGGCAAACGGGCCATGACTAGTTCCTCCAGCCCGGGCATGAGCCTGAAGATGGAAGGCATTTCGTATATCGCCGGAGCGGAATTGCCCTGCCTGCTGGTAAATGTGGTTCGTGGAGGCCCCGGCCTGGGTACCATTCAGCCTTCGCAGTCCGATTATTTTCAGGCCGTGAAAGGTGGTGGTCATGGAGATTATAAACTGATCGTTCTGGCCCCCGCTACCGTTCAGGAGAGTGTTGATTATGTGAAGCTGGGCTTTGATCTGGCTTTCAAATACCGTAACCCTGTGATGATTCTTTCTGATGGAATTATCGGGCAGATGATGGAAAAGGTTGAACTGTTCGAACAGCAGCCACGCCTGGACCAGAAATTTGATTGGGCCACTACCGGAAAAGAAACTGGCAAAGACCGGGTGATTGTAACTTCCCTGCAGCTGCAGGCCGAAGAACAGGAAAAAGTGAACCTGCGCCTGCAGGCCAAGTACCGCGAAATTGAGAAGAATGAGGTGCGTTACGAGGAAATCATGTGTGATGATGCAGAATATCTCTTTGTCGCTTTTGGCTCAGCGGCCCGCATTGCCCGCAAAGCCATGGAGATGGCCCGCAAGCAAGGAATAAAAGTAGGGTTGTTTCGCCCACAGACGCTGTATCCTTTCCCTGTTGATGCCCTACATCAGTTGGGTGGAAAAGTGAAAGGCATCCTGACCGTGGAAATGAATGCCGGACAAATGGTTGAAGATGTGAAACTGGCTGTTAACGGACAGACCCCTGTTGAACATTTTGGCCGATTTGGTGGAATGATCCCCAATCCGGATGAAATTCTTAATGCATTGGAACAGAAAATTATTAAAGGATAATCATGGCTGAAAACTTAATAACTCCCGAAAACCTGGTTTATGAAAAAACCAAGGTGATGACCGACAACGTGATGCATTACTGCCCGGGTTGTGGTCATGGCACAGCACATCGCATGCTGGCTGAAGTAATTGATGAACTGGGCATTCAGAACGAAACAATCGGGGTAGCCCCGGTAGGATGTTCTGTGCTTGCCTATAACTACTTTAATGTAGATATGACCCAGGCTGCCCATGGCAGGGCCCCTGCGGTAGCCACCGGCATCAAAAGGGTATTCCCCGAAAAATATGTCTTCACTTATCAGGGCGATGGCGACCTTGCTGCTATTGGCACGGCCGAAACCATTCATGCCTGTAACCGCGGTGAAAACTTCCTGATCGTCTTTATCAACAACGGAATCTATGGGATGACCGGCGGACAGATGGCGCCCACCACCTTGCCCGGAATGAAAAGCTCTACTTCTCCCAGGGGAAGAGATGTGGCCACCATGGGTAATCCTTTGAAAATGACCGAACTGGTCGCCCAGCTGGAGGGCACCTATTATGTAACCCGCCAGTCGGTTCACACTCCCGGAAATGTGCGCAAAACAAAAAGAGCTTTGAAAAAAGCCCTGGAGTATCAGAAAGAAAACAAAGGAACCTGTTTTGTGGAAATCGTAACCAGCTGTTCCTCGGGTTTTAAAATGACACCTGTTCAAGCCAACAACTGGATGGAAGAAAATATGTTCCCGTTTTATCCCTTAGGTGATATTAAAGTACCACAATAAAAACGATAATTATTATGAATGAAGAAATCATTATAGCCGGATTTGGTGGACAAGGTGTTCTTTCGATGGGGCAAATACTCTGCTACAGTGGTGTGATGCAGGACAAGCAAGTGAGCTGGATGCCTTCATACGGTCCGGAGATGAGAGGCGGTACGGCCAACTGTACGGCCATTATCAGCGATCAGGATATCAGTTCCCCGGTGCTTAATACTTTTGATACTGCTATTGTGCTGAATCAGCCCTCGATGGATAAGTTTGAGGATGCAGTAAAACCTGGTGGTTTGCTGATCTATGAAAGAAATGGGATGACGCGTAAGCCCCGGCGTACCGATATTAATGTCTTCTCTATTCCTGCTTATGATGAATCGATCCAGATGAACAATACCAAAGTGTTCAACATGATTGTCATTGGGGGTTTTCTGAAGATCAAGCCCATCCTGGAGCTGGAAAATGTGATCAAAGGCCTTAAAAAAGTGCTCCCTGAGAGATATCATAACCTGATCCCATTGAATGAGCAAGCCATTCGTCGTGGCATGGAAATTATTGTTGAAGAACATAAGGCATAATATTCCTGATCCACGATTTGTAACAGTCTTTCTGGAATTCTGAAACAGAAGCCTGCTGCAAATTGCTGATCATAAAAAGGGGCTGCAGGGTGTTAACTTCCGCAGCCCTTTTTTTATACTCCTGAAAGATGATAAAGATTCCCCTTGCCGTAATTCCTATTGATGAAAATGGTTACCACCTGATGGCCAGAGGCAATATCAACGGGCTGACGACTAATATCCTGGTTGACACAGGGGCTTCGCGCACAGTGCTGGATCTAAGGCGTACTGCTCATTATTTTGACGATACCCCCCTAAGAAGTTTCGAAAAGTACTTCACGGGAGTGGGTGCAGAGAAGATGGAAACACAGGCTGTGATCATTCCTCAGTTAAATATTGGAGCATTTGAAGTTCGCGGCCTGGAGGTGCTGGTCATTGATCTGGAAGGAGTAAATAAATCGTATGCTGCCCTTGATCTTCCCCGTATCGATATGGTCATGGGTGGGGACTTGCTGGTGCATTGCGCGGGCATAATTGATTATCCCAACAAGGAATTGATCTTTCGGCGGGCTTTTTAATTTTCAAAAAGCATCCGGTTTTTGATCCTTTAAAAAAAAATAAAATTAACTTTGCGGTCGGTTTTGAGAAAGTCCTGACTATCGGTAAATTAGCCCGATGCTAAAGATTACTTTTCATTCCACTGCATATTTTTCCGATGATTTGCTATTGATACATTGTGAATCGATGATTGTATTTCTATATTTGCACCCTTGAAAAAATCAACTAAAAGAGAATTAACATGCAAAGTAAAGGTTTAATTAAATTTTTTGGCATTGCCCTGACCCTGGTAGTTATTTACCAGTTATCCTTCACTTTTATTGCCCAGAAAGTAGAGCGTGATGCCAGAGAGTATGCCAGCCAGCCCCGCTTTGAGCAAATGGCCAGCGAAATGGCAGGTGATGATGAGGTATTGGAGCGCGTGATGCAGGATTCCATTGTCAGGGCCAAGGAGCGGTTCTACCTGGACTCTATTATGGGGAAACCTGTTTATAATATCCTGGTTCATAATTATACCTTCCGCGAAGTAAAGGAAAGGGAGTTAAACCTTGGTCTTGACCTGCGTGGTGGGATGAACGTTACCCTGGAGATTTCCGTGGCTGAAATTGTAAATGCCTTGTCGGGCAACAGCTCTGATGCTACCTTCCAGAAGGCCATGGAACTGGCCCGCGAAAGAGAACGTACCAGCCGCCAGGATTTTATTACGCTGTTCGGTGAGGCGTTCGAGGAGGTGGATCCAAATGCCAGTCTGGCGGCTATTTTCAATACTGTTGAAATGGCTGACCGGGTATCTTATACCTCTACCAACGACCAGGTATTAAATGTGATTCGCAATGAAGTGGAAGCGGCTGTTGACCGTTCTTTCCAGATTTTGCGGACACGTATTGACCGCTTTGGGGTCGCCCAGCCCAACATTCAGCGTCTGCAAACCACCGGGCGTATCCTGGTAGAACTGCCAGGCATTAAGGAACCTGAAAGGGTTAGACGTCTGCTGCAGGGAACGGCCCGCCTGGAATTCTGGGAAACCTATGATTTCTCAGAGATCTATACCTACTTCATGGAAGCCAATGAAAGGCTGAAGACCACCGATGTAGCCCAGGTAGATACCCTGGAAGCTGATCCTGATGTTGCTGAACAAGCTCTTGAAGAAGTAGCCCAGACTCCTGAAGAGATCCTTGAAGACATAGGTGCCGATACTACCGGTGCTGAATCACTTGCTGATATCCTTGGTGAAGATGGCGTGGCACAGGACAGTGATGATTTTGAGGAATTTGCCCGCGAAAACCCCTTGTTTGCATACCTGAATCCTGCATTCTATCCTGATCAGACCGGCAACATGGTGCCCGGGCAAGGCCCCGTGGTAGGTTATGCTGCCGTACAGGATACTGCACGGGTAAACAGTTTGCTCAGGCAACCGCAGGTGCGCAACCTGTTCCCGCGCAACCTGGAGCTTAAATGGAATGTAAAACCGGTTCGTGACACGGAAAACCTTCACGAGCTGATCGCTATCAGGGTGACCTCGCGCGATGGCATTCCCCCACTTACCGGTGAAGTGATCGTTGATGCCCGCCAGGATTATGGTACCACCGGCGGAGTAGAGATCTCCATGACGATGAATAGTGAAGGTGCCCGCACCTGGCGCAGGCTCACCGCCGACAATATCGGCAAATCTATCGCTATTGTGCTGGATGATTATGTGTATTCATTCCCCACGGTGAATACTGAAATTTCCGGTGGACGTTCTTCCATCTCCGGGCAATTTTCTATTGCCGAAGCCCAGGACCTTGCCAATATCTTAAGAGCTGGTTCACTGCCTGCTCCAGCCAGAATTGTGGAAGAAGCGGTGGTCGGTCCCTCTCTCGGACAGGAAGCCATTTCCAGCGGTCTTACTTCATTTGTTATCGCCTTTATCCTTGTACTTATTTACATGGCGTTTTATTATAACAGGGCGGGGCTTGTAGCCAACATTGCACTGGTGGCTAACATCTTCTTTATTTTCGGGGTGCTGGCCTCACTGGGTGCTGTTCTTACCTTGCCTGGTATTGCTGGTATCGTGCTGACCATTGGGATGGCAGTTGATGCCAACGTAATTATCTATGAGCGGATCCTTGAAGAACTCCGGGCCGGAAAAGGTCAGCGGCTTGCTATTGCCGATGGCTACAAAAATGCCTATTCAGCCATTATTGACGGTAACGTGACCACCTTGCTTACCGGTATCGTTCTTTATGTGTTCGGATCAGGTCCGGTACAGGGCTTTGCTACCACGCTGATCATCGGTATCCTCAGCTCCTTGTTCACAGCCATTTTCCTCTCGCGCCTGATCTTTACCTACTGGATGGACAGGAATATTAACATCCGTTTTGACAACAAGTTCTCGAAAGACGTTCTTACCAAAGTACATTTCGACTTTGTGGGCGTACGTAAAAAATTCTACATCATTTCCTCGATCGTCATTCTCATTGGATTGGGTTCATTTGCCGTTCGTGGCCTGAGCTATGGTGTTGACTTTTCGGGAGGACGTAGCTATGTGGTGCGTTTTGACCAGGATGTTACCACCAATGACATTCGCGCCAGCCTGATTGGCGAATTGGGAGAAACTCCTGAGGTGAAAACTTTCGGCCCCAGCACACAGGTGAAAATTACCACCCGCTACCTGGTGGATGAAGAAAGCGTGGAAGCCGATTCATTGGCCGAACGTCATATTTACGAAGGTGTCAAAGAGTTCTTCGCAACACCGCTCACTTACGAGGAGTTTACCTCTGATGATGAGGAAAAAGTTCTGGGTCGCCTGAGTTCACAAAAAGTTGGCCCGACGGTTGCCCGCGACATTAAGGTGGGTGCCGTAATCAGTGTGATCATTGCCCTGATCATCATCTTCATGTACATTGCTGTCCGTTTCAAGAAATGGCAGTTTGGTGTGGGCGGTCTGATCACTGTATTTCATGACTCCATCATTGTTATTTCACTATACTCTTTGTTGTACAATATCGTGCCATGGACCATGGAGATCGACCAGGCATTCATCGCGGCAATCCTGACCATTATTGGGTATTCGGTGAATGATACTGTGATTATCTTCGACAGGATCCGTGAGAACCTTCACCTGTTTCCCAAAAGAGATCTGAAGACCAATATGAACCTGGCACTGAATGCCACCCTGTCGCGTACCCTGAATACATCAGGAACCACCTTCGGGGTATTGCTGATCATCTTCCTGTTTGGTGGTGAAGTAATCCGTGGCTTCTCATTCGCCCTGATGATTGGTGTGGCTGTGGGTACATATTCTTCATTGTTTAACGCTACGCCTATTGCTTACGATTTGCTGAAGCGGACCATCAAAAAGAAGAAATAACCAGGTACAATAATTATTAAAAATCAAGAAGCTGTTCCGGAATCCCGGAACAGCTTTTTTGTTATAGTTCAGGATAGTTCGTGAAGAAACGGTGGTTTCGCAAGCCCTGAAAATGGAAAGCGAAAACAGATTATTGGACCAGCGATTGGCTGGCCATTAATTTTATACAGGCCTGCTTTTTTATTCCTGTGATCAGGGGTTTTTTGCAAAAAAATATGTAGGTTTGCTGATCTTAAGATTATGACTGTTTCAACTATCAACATATTGCTGTTTGGCATCAGTGGCGGGGAGATTATGGTAATCATCCTGCTGGTCATTATGCTGTTCGGGCCCAAGAAAATCCCTGAGATTGCCAGGATGATGGGTCGGGGGATCACTGAATTCCGCCGGGTGCAACGCGAGATCAACACCGAGATCAATCGTTTTTCGAATGAGGTGGAAACTCAGACCCGCAACATGCAATCAGAAATTGATGGCATGGTAGGAAAAGGTGCTCCACCGGCAGAAGTGCCTGTAAAGAAGCCAGCGGAAATTCCTGAGGAAACTCAGTCAACCCATGAGAAACCTGCTCAGGAAGAGATAAAGGATTCCCAGCCCGACGAAAATGACGAACTGCCCTATCCATACAATCAGAAAACCGGGGATTCATAAAGTTTTGGGTGGCTGTTTCAACCCATGCAATGATTGAGCTTTGATTGCGTTAATAGATAAAAGTCTGAAAAAGATCATAAAAGAACTGCAATTATAATGTTCTCAAGATTCACCATTCTCCTTTTTTTTGTGGCTTGCTTTATGATGGCTTGTCCGGTTCAGGCCGGAGCCCAGGACCGGCGTGTGGAAATTGCCGATAAGGCTTTTGAGCTCAAGCAATATCACGAGGCCATCGACCTTTATCGCAAGGCCTATAACAAAGTGCGGCGTAAGGATCGTCAGGAAGCGGCACGCCTGGTGTTTCAGACCGCTTTGAGCTATCGCATGACCAATGATTTTCTCAGGGCGGAACCCTGGTTTCGCCGGGCCATCCTGATGCGTTTTCCTGATCCCAGGGCCGTGCTGTATCTGGCAGATGCCCAGATGAAAAACGAAAAGTTTCAGGAAGCCCTGAAGTCTTACAGGGATTATCAGGAGCTGCAACCCGACGACCCCCAGGCCCAGCTGGGCATTGCCTCAGCACAGATGGCCATGGACCTGGACGATGCGCAGACACAGTACCAGGTGGAGGTGCTGAGAGCCTTAAATTCCCGACAAGATGATTTTACCCCTGCCTATGGTGATCATAATAATAATTCCCTGATTTTCTCTTCTTCGCGCGATGAAGCCCTGGGTGATGATACCGACCCCTGGACGGGTGGCAATCATACCTCATTGTTTATTGCCTATCAGAATCGTACCGGCGACTGGGACGATGCCGTGCTGCTGGATGAAGGGCCCATTAACACTGAATACAATGAAGGGGCACCTTCGGTGAATGTCTCTGCCACTGAGTTGTTTTTTACCCGCTGCGTACGTGCAGCTGATGTGGATATGGGCTGTCGCATTTTTGTGGCCCGACGCGAAGGGTCAGGATGGGGGCAGCCTCAGGAGATCCCCATTACCAACGACAGTACTGTATCGGTTGGTCATCCGGCCATCAGCCCCGACGACATGGCGCTGTATTTCGCTTCCGACATGCCCGGTGGGCTGGGAGGGAACGACATCTGGGTGGTGCACCGCAGGGCTCCCGGTGATCCCTGGGGACCTCCCGAAAACCTGGGACCTGTGATCAACACCCCGGCTGATGACTTGTTTCCTTATGTACGTGAAAATGGAGTGCTCTATTTTGCTTCCGAGGGCCGGCCCGGCCTGGGGGGTCTTGATATTTTTGCCTCAGAGCGCAACCGCGAGGGATGGTCGGAACCGGTGAATATTGAAGTCCCCTTTAACAGCCCGGGCGATGATTTTGGAATCGTGTTTGACAGCCGTCGTGAACAAGGCTTTTTTTCTTCCAACCGCAAGGGAAGCAGGGGATATACCCTCTATTCTTTTATGCTGCCTCCCCTGGAGCTGGTTATTACCGGTACAGTGCGTGATGACAGTACCAGTGCCATCCTGCCGGGTGCCACGGTGCAGCTGGTGGGCTCCGATGGCACCTTGTTTCAGGCAGAAGCCGACAGCAGGGGCATCTACGAGTTCGGAAAGAATATCGTGAGGGAGAATACCCGTTATGACTTGCTGGTGAGCAAGGAAAATTATTTTTCTGAAAGAAGCAGTGAATCCACTATTGAGGTGGCTGAAAGTAAAGTGTTCGTGCATGATTTCTCCTTGTTGCCGATCCCTGAAACCCCCATCGAACTACCCGAGATTCTTTATGAATTCGGGCGCTGGGAACTGCAACCACAGTTCCAGGATTCGCTCAACACCCTGGTGCAAACCCTTGAGGACAACCCCACCATTATTATTGAGTTAGCTTCGCACACCGACAGCCGTGGAGCGGATGCCATTAACGACACTCTTTCCCAGCGCAGGGCTCAGGCCGTGGTTGATTACCTGATTAAGAAAGGAATTGACCCCGACAGGCTCCGGGCCAAAGGTTATGGAAAGAGAGTGCCCCGGGTGATAGAAAGTGATATAGAGCGGGAAGGTTTTGAGTTTGCCGCAGGAACTGTGCTGGACGATGATTTCATCAACAGCCTGCCAACCGAAGAACATCAGGATGCGGCCCATCAATTGAACCGCCGCACTGAGTTCAGGGTGTTGAGCGATGATTTTGTGCCTCCCGAAGTGCCCGGGCAACGAAAGCCCGTGCCGGTGGAGATTTTTAATCAGCAGCAAAATGAGCCCCCTGATTAATGATGACTGATTGAATCAATAAATAGAATTTACCCTGCAGACCCATTTTGAATATTCAAAATGTTCCTGTGCAGGATTAATGATAATAAATACTTTTTTTCTTCTTCAATGAAATACTCCCGGCGTGGCGTTTCGGCCAAAAAGGAAGATGTGCATCAGGCCATCAAAAACCTGGATAAAGGACTTTTTCCCAAAGCATTTTGTAAAGTGATTCCCGATTACCTGGGGGGTGATGATGCCTGGTGCAACATCATGCATGCCGATGGGGCAGGCACCAAATCCTCACTGGCTTATCTGTACTGGAGAGAAACAGGCGACCTGTCGGTATGGGCTGGCATTGCCCAGGATGCCATCGTGATGAATCTTGACGACCTGTTATGTGTGGGAGCTGATAACCACATGCTGGTTTCATCGACTATTGGCCGCCACAAGGGGCGGATTCCGGGCGAGGTGATCGGGGCCATTATCAACGGCACCGAGGCCTTTCTGGAGAACATGAGAGCTCATGGGGTGGAGATGGTGCTTACCGGGGGCGAAACGGCCGATGTGGGCGACCTGGTGCAGACAGTGATTGTAGATTCTACTGTTACAGCACGCATTCCCCGCCAGCAGGTCATTACCAATGAAAAGATCGCCCCGGGTGATGTCATCGTGGGGCTTGCCTCCTTCGGACAAACCACCTACGAGGAGCAGTATAATGGCGGAATGGGAAGCAATGGCCTTACCTCGGCACGTCATGATGTCTTCTCGAAGATCTATGCAGAAAAGTATCCCGAAAGCTTTGACCAGTCGCTCGATCCTGATGTGGTATATAGCGGCAATTGCCTGCTGACCGATCCTGTAGAGGGTGCCCCGCTGGATGCCGGACAGCTGGTGCTATCACCAACGCGCACCTATGCACCGGTTATCAGGGCCATTTTCAAGGCTTTAAAACCCCATATTCATGGAATGGTACATTGCAGTGGCGGGGGACAAACCAAGGTGCTTCATTTTATTGACGACCTGCACGTGGTGAAGGATAATTTGTTTGAAGTACCCCCTTTGTTCAGGCTCATTCAGCAACAATCCAATACCCCCTGGAAAGAGATGTACCAGGTGTTCAACATGGGCCATCGCATGGAGCTGTTTGTTCAGCCTGAGATAGCCGGTGACATTATAGATATCTGCCGGGGCTTCAATCTGGAGGCCCGGGTGATTGGTCGCTGTGAACAAGCCACCGCAAAGGCCCTGACAATTCATACAGAAGGCGGCATCTGCAGCTATCGCTGATTTAATAATGCCGTTGATTTTTTGTATCTTTGCCTGCTAAAATAAGGATACCATAATGCTAATAGAAAAACTTCAGGCCATCAACCAGCGCTTTGAGGAAGTTGGAGAGTTGATCACCAATCCGGAAATTATTTCGGATATGAAAAGATACATCCAGCTGAATAAAGAATATAAAGACCTGGAACCTCTCATTGAAGCCTACAAAGAATACAAGAACGTACTCGACAATATAGAATCTTCGCGGCAAATGCTCAACCAGGAGAAAGATCCTGAATTTCGTGAAATGGCTAAGGCGGAGCTTGAAGAACTGGAAGACCGGCAGCAAGCCCTGGAAGAAGAGGTCAGAATCCTTTTGATCCCTGCTGATCCACAGGACAGCAAGAACGCCATCCTTGAAATCCGTGCCGGCACCGGCGGGGATGAGGCAGCCATTTTTGCCGGTGAGATGTTCCGCATGTACCAGAAATACTGCGAAGGCAAAGGTTGGAAAACGGAAGTGGTAGAGATGAATGAAGGCACTTCGGGTGGCTTCAAGGAAATCATTATCAATGTCACGGGCAATAATGTGTATGGGGTGCTGAAGTACGAATCGGGCGTTCACCGCGTACAAAGGGTGCCCCAAACCGAGACCCAGGGCAGGGTGCATACCTCAGCGGCTACCGTGGCAGTGCTACCTGAAGCCGATGAGTTTGACATTGACCTGAAAACGAGCGACATCCGCAAGGAGACATTTTGTGCCTCAGGTCCTGGCGGCCAGTCGGTAAACACTACCTATTCGGCAGTGCGACTTACCCATAATCCCACGGGGATCACGGTATCCATGCAGGATCAGAAGTCGCAGATCAAGAACTTTGAGAAAGCCATGAAGGTGCTGCGCTCCAGGATCTATGACATGGAATACAAAAAATATCTGGATGAGATCTCTTCCAGACGTAAAACCATGGTAAGCACGGGTGACCGTTCGGCAAAGATCCGTACCTATAACTTTCCACAGGGCCGGGTGACCGATCACCGCATCGGGCTGACCCTCTATAATCTCTCTTCCATCATGGATGGTGACCTGCAGGAGATCATCGATTCGCTGCAGGTAGCCGAAAACAGTGAAAAACTTAAAGAAGGCGTTGCCTAACCATCGAGACCTATGCACAGAAGTGAGCTTGTTGAACTGATTCGCCATCGCCGCTCCTATCTTTGCGTTGGCCTGGATACCGACCTGGAGAAAATCCCTCCCTTTCTGCATCAGCAATCAGAAGACCCGGTGTTTGAATTCAACCGTCGCATCATTGATGCTACCATCGATCTGGCTGTGGCGTATAAGCCCAATATGGCCTTTTACGAAAGCATGGGTAGCAAAGGATGGAAAAGCCTGGAGAAGACGGTTACATACCTGCGATCGCTCAGCAAACCCGCTTTCATCATTGCGGATGCCAAACGCGGTGACATTGGCAATTCGGCCGGCCATTATGCCAAAGCATTTTTTGAAACCATGGATTTTGATGCTGTAACGGTCAATCCATACATGGGGGAAGATACTATTCAACCCTTCCTGCAATACCCGGGCAAATGGGCTGTGGTGTTGGCAATTACCTCCAATGCCGGTTCAAAGGACTTCCAGGTGGTTGTGCAGTCAGATCCTTCGGCCCATGAAAGGCTTTATGAGCGGGTCATGCAAAAATGCATGGAATGGGGCAGCCTCCAGAACCTGATGTTTGTGGTGGGCGCCACCCAGTCAGGGATCTTTGATGCTATCCGCCAAAAGGTGCCAGATCATTTTTTCCTGGTGCCCGGAGTAGGAGCACAGGGGGGCAGCCTGGAGGATGTTTCGCGCCGGGGGTTGACCCCTGATGCAGGTCTGCTGGTGAATGCTTCCCGTAGTATCCTGTATTGCTCACAGAACGAAGATTTTGACCTGCTGGCACATCAGGAAGCTGCCAGAATGCAAAAGCTCATGGAAAGCCTGCTGAAAGAAAAAAATATCATTTAGCATAAACCATTTCATCATAATTATAACTAACATAACACGATATTCTATTATGAAAAAACTTCTCGTTATTCTCTTACTGATTACCAGTTTTGCCTCCAGGGGAGTGGCCATCGAAGGAATGTGGCTCCCTGTGCTGATTGGAAAAAATATTGAACAGATGCAGGCCATGGGCCTGAACCTGGATGCCATTGACCTGTATAATGAAGAAGGTGCCAGCCTGAAAGATGCCATCGTGCGTTTCGGGGGTGGTTGTACCGGTGCTTTTATTTCGGCCGATGGCTTGCTGGTGACCAATCACCATTGTGGATATGGCCAGATTCAGCGCCATAGCTCTGTTGAAAATGATTACCTTAAGCATGGCTTCTGGGCCGGCAGCCGTGAAGAGGAGCTGGCAAATCCCGGCCTGACCATTACCATGCTGGTAAGAATGGAAGATGTGACCCAACAAGTAAATGCGGCTTTGAAGGATGGTATGGATGAGGAGGCCCGTAAGAAGGCTGTGCGTGAGGTGACCCGCCAAATCAGTGATGTCGCTTCTGAGGATGGCCGCTACAAAACCCAGATCAGCCCTTTCTATTATGGCAATGAGTATTATCTCTTTGTATTCGAAGTGTACCGCGATGTGCGACTGGTAGGTGCACCCCCTTCGGCCATTGGAAAATTCGGGGGTGATGTGGACAACTGGATGTGGCCCCGGCATTCGGGCGACTTCTCCCTGTTCCGCGTGTATGCCAATGCTGACAATGAACCGGCCGACTACAGCCAGGATAATGTACCCTATACCCCTTCCCATTTTCTGCCTGTTTCCAACAAAGGGGTCGATCAGCATGATTTTACCATGATATACGGCTTCCCGGGCCGCACCAGCCAGTATCTTACTTCACATGAGGTAGACTACATCATCGAAATGCAAAATCCCGCCGCAATAGATATTCGTACCAACATCCTGGCCCTTTACGAACAGGATATGAACCAGAGCGACAAGGTGCGTATTCAATATGCTTCGAAGCATGCAAGGGTATCTAATGCCTGGAAAAAATGGAAAGGCGAAAGCCGGGGACTCAAAAATATGAATGCTGTGCAACGCAAGCAGCAGATGGAACAAGCCTTCCAACTGTGGGCCGCCTCGCAGGGTCACCAGTCATATCAGGGATTAATTGATCAATTTGAAAAGGTCTATGAGGACTATCTTCCCTATCGGTTTGCTACGACCCTTTATAATGAAGCCGGCAGAGGGATCGAAGTGGTTCGTTATGCCCAGTCTTTTAAGTCGCTGGTGGATGCCAGCAAGGATCCGGAAACCACTGACGAAGCGTTGGAAAAGGAACTGGAGAAATTAAAAAACGCAGCACAGGCCTATTTTAAAGATTATCATGCGCCCATTGATCAGAAGGTGCTGGAGGTGCTTGTCAAACAATATATCGATCTCTCAGATCCTGCTTTTATGCCCGAAGCACTCATGCAGGTGGCCAGCCGCTTTGGTGACAACACAGCTGGTTTTGCTGAAAACATCTTCCGTCGTTCTATGCTCGTTTCAGAAGAGAAAACCATGGACTTTCTGAATAACTACAAGACGCGTAATTATAAAAAGCTGGAAAAAGATCCTGCTTATAATTTCGCCATTCAGTTGCTCGATTATTATCAGCAGGAGCTCCGTCCCCATATACAGGCTAACAGCTCGGCACTCGACAGCCTCTATCGCCAATATACTGCGGGGCTGCGACTGGCCGAACCCAATACCAACTTCTTTCCTGATGCCAATGGCACCCTGCGGATTTCGTACGGCAGGGTAGAAGGGTCAAACCCCCGTGATGCTGTGATTTACGACAACCACAGTACCGGGGAAGGAATCCTGGAAAAAGCCGCCAATAAAGATATTGCCGACTACCACATCCCTGAACGCCTGGAACAGCTGCTCACTACCCGTCAATATGGTGATTTCGATAAAAATGGCGAACTGATGGTGAACTTCATTGCCAGCAACCACACTACCGGTGGAAACTCAGGTAGCCCCGTGATTGGTGCCAATGGCGAACTCATTGGCCTGAACTTCGACCGCAGCTGGGAAAGCACCATGAGCGACATTATGTTCGATCCTGAGCAGTGCCGCAACATTGCCATTAACTCACAATACATCCTTTGGGTGATCAGCCAGTATGCTCAGATGAGCTACCTGCTTGATGAGATGGTGATCGTGGAAGAAGAACTAACGCTCGATATTCATCCCGGCCAGCCGGCTGAAGACCTCTAACTCAGGCATCAGATTGCCATAGATGATAATCTGATGGTTGCCCCTGACATTTTCAAGCCAGTCAGAGACCTTCGAATGAAGCTTGATGACTGCCTGTGTGCGGCAAAGATCAGGATGCTGCAAATGGGCATTGACAATATGACCGCTGCTTACCTGTAAGCTGTCGAAGGTGCTTGCACAGCGGATGATCGTCACTTCACGCATTTTTAATGGCCCGCTGATGGCTGTGCTCAACCCTGACTCCATATGTGTGGTCAGGGTTGAGTGTTTTTTACCTTCCAGCATGCTGGCCGGCAGAGTGCAATGAGCAAAGGTGATGGTGTTGTTCTCCAGGTCAACAGACGAGGGATTGGCCATCCAGGCAGGCTGGCCTGAAAGTTCCCGGGCCAGCAGCAGTGAAAACATGGCAGGCAGGTCACCCTCGCAGGCGGCCACGTACCCCTGATCGGCACACAGGCTCATGCCCATGCAGGCCGTGAACCCATGTGGCAGCAAATCAAAACAACGGATGGTAATCCCATCCAACCGGTGGCTGCTGATTATTGACCGCATGGCCAGGTAGGCACGGGAAGAATCAACCACCGATTGCCGGCTCACCTGTATGCTGCCATATTCATCATCCAAGGTATTGGAAATGGATTCTGCCTGTTGGGTTTCTATAACCTGGTATTCTTGCAATAATCTTCCAATTGGGAGGTGAACCAGGGTTGTGGAAAACCCTCCAAAGCCTTTTAGCTCATCGGAGGTGAGCAGCCATGGGGAAGGCTCCCCGATCACACCCAAACGCGCCCTGTTGATGTTTTCAAGCGCTTTAATTGATTTTATGAAATCGACTACCAGAGAAGGTGTCTGCTGATGATCATCAACGTAAAAAAGCCATGCCGGAATCTTGTGCCTGATCACCGAATACACTTCCAGGGCAGCAGCCAGGGAGTTTTTGC
This sequence comes from Bacteroidales bacterium, assembly GCA_046483935.1. GTDB lineage: Bacteria > Bacteroidota > Bacteroidia > Bacteroidales > UBA7960 > JAWOCF01. The sequence continues at coordinate 25,771 of JAWOCF010000135.1, forward strand.
GGCCATCGCATACCAACATCAGCGGCTTGCGGTAGGTTTTTGCCACAAGGTGAGCCAGCCGTTCGGTGCCTCCCGAAGCCATGACCAGGATCAGGCCCTGGGGGCAACTCCCAGGGGCCAATAATGCTTCCTGCAGGGGGTGTGGGTCATTCCAGCTTCCGGCTCCAACAACATCGTGCCCATGATCCTTTTGCAGCTTGTTCAGGAAGGGTCCCCATCGGTCATTCACCTGTTTGGGCGTCTCGAACGGGGAATATAAAGTCAGGATCCGGATCATGCTGATTTGTTCTTTGAGGATGAATGATTCAATGAACCCTCCATATCACTCAGCTGCAGGTTCAGGGCTTTTACGCTGATGTTGATCTCCCAGATGCTTAATGCCAGGCTCAGGATGAGCAGCAACAGGGCAATGCCAAAGATAATCTCTGCCACCAGCATGGTATTGATGTAAATCAAAAACATGCATAGCACGCACAGCAACAGGCTGGTCAACCCATAGATCTGCATGCTGCGGATCATGTTCAATCGCTTTTGCAGGTTGCTGATCTGCCCGGAAAGCTGCTGGCTGGGGTTTTCTTTATACTGGGCATGAAGGTTTCGCACCAGGCCTGCCAGGGTCAGGAACCGGTTGGTATAGGCCAGCAACAGCAAACTGATGGCCGAGAACAGCAATGCGGGGGTGGTCAGGGTTAGGCTCTCCATAACAATTTTTGTTTAGCAGGATAAAACACAAGGGCATGGCAGAAAGCTAAGTTATGATCTTTTGCCATTTAAATGACAGTCCTTGCATATTTTGATGGCTGAAAAGTTATTTATGCAGATGTTTTTTTATAAATGATGTTGAATACAAGTATGCCATTGCAGGCATTGAGGCTGTAATTAGGTGGTTTCAAGGATTTTTTGTATTTTTGCAGTAATAATATTCACTTCAATAAATATACCCTACGGTATAGTTTGTAACACTAAACCTCCAACAACTTTGGATTTTAAAATTTTTAATCTGGCAGAAAGCCTCATGGAAGGCATTTCAGCCATGAATTACCAAACACCGACGCCTGTACAACAAAAAGTAATTCCCGCAATTCTTGAAGGCCATGATGTCATTGGATGCGCGCAAACGGGTACAGGGAAAACCGCCGCCTTTTTATTGCCCATCCTTCATAAACTCATTCAAACCCCCTCTCAAGACAAGATACGGGCCATGATCGTAGTACCTACCCGTGAGCTTGCCGTGCAGATTGCCCAGCAAGCCGAGGGATTCGGTTACTTTTCTTCAATCAGTAGCTTGCCCGTATACGGGGGCGGTGACGGCATCGTCTATTCGAACGAAAAAAGAGCCCTGACCAGTGGGGTCGATATCGTGATTTGCACCCCGGGAAGAATGATCAGCCACCTGAACATGGGCTATGTTGATCTCGACAGCCTGGAATTTCTGGTGCTTGATGAAGCAGACCGCATGCTTGATATGGGCTTCTCGGATGACATCATGAAGATGATTTCTTTCCTGCCCAAAAAGCGTCAGAGCCTGTTGTTTTCGGCGACCATGCCTTCCAAAATCAGGGACATGGCCCGTAAGATCCTGCATCAACCCCTCGAGATTAATATCTCCCTGGCCAAACCACCCGAAAGCATCCGCCAATCGGCCTATATGGTATTTGACGATGCAAAGATTCCCCTGGTGAAAGAGGTGGTGAAAGATCCTGATCTGAAATCGATTATCATTTTTTGTGATACCAAGATCAAAGTCAAACAACTTACACGTGACCTGAAAGCGGCCCGCCTGATGGTTGAAGAAATTCATTCCGATCTGGATCAAAAGACCCGCGAGGAGGTGATGAACCGCTTCAAGAGCCGGCAAACCAGGATCCTGGTTGCCACCGATATTATTTCCAGAGGAATTGATGTGGATAATATCGACATGGTGGTGAACTTCAATGTTCCCCACGATGCCGAGGATTATGTGCACCGCATCGGGCGTACCGCCCGGGCCCAGGCTTTGGGCCAGGCCGTTACCCTGGTGGGAGTGAAGGAGCAGCGCAGTTTTGCTGCCATCGAAAAGCTCCTGGGCCAGGAAGTGCCACGGGGTGTGTTGCCCGAGAAACTTGGAAAGGCTCCTCAGTATCGTCCCACCGAAAACAGCTCTAATGGGGGTGGCCGGTTTAATGGGAAGGGCAAATCCGATAGCCCCCACAAACACCGTTCGGCCAATACCAGACGCCGCAGGCCACCTGTAAGTAATTAAAGATTCCGGTGTATTGCACCGGGTTTCTTTTATTATAAACGGGATTGTGATCCCCACGACATAGAAAGAACCCAGACCGCTTCAGAAACATGTTCTGCGGCGGTTTTTTTTTTGCCCAGCTTTTTTTTTCTCCGGGCTATTAAAAAAGTGGACAAATGCTGCCCGCATCCACTTGATATGGCTACAAACACGCTGCATCAGGGAGCTGTCAAGCTCCTTCCCGAATCATATCATAGACGTATCATAGACGTATCATAAACGTATCATAAACGTATCATAGACGTTTTAAAACGTTTATGATACGTCTGAAATACGTTTAAACTACGTTTAAACTACGTCCGAACTACGAATCTGATCAGGATTTGTCGGGGCCCTGATTGGGATCTGACAAGGCAACTACGAGGGGCGGGGGCATAAAAAAAAGAGGCTGACACCTTTCGATGACAGCCTCTTTAAATAAAATTGATGTGATTACTCAAGAATGGTTACCCAGCCATGGGTATCAGGCTCTTCACCGTACTGAATGGCCTGAAGCTTTTTGAATAACCTGGTAGAGGCAGGGCCTGCCACGCCATCTTTCGAAAAGATGTACTCTTTGCCACTGTCACGATCAACGATTTTTCCGATGGGCGAGATGATGGCCGCTGTGCCACAGGCGCCGGCTTCTTCAAAAGTCTCCAGCTCTTCCAGGGCTACCTGACGTCTTTCAACTTTCATGCCCAGATCCTGTGCCAGTTGCATCAGGCTCATGTTGGTGATCGAAGGAAGAATGGAGTCAGACTTTGGCGTAATGTAAGTGTTGTCTTTGACGGCGAAGAAGTTGGCCGGGCCGGCTTCATCAATGTATTTTTTTTCTTTGGCTTCCAGGAAGATCACCGAGGCAAACCCTTCGGCTTTGGCCCTTTCAGAGGCCCGCAGGCTGCCTGCATAATTGCCGCCTACTTTGATGGCTCCCGTGCCCAATGGGGCTGCACGGTCAATATCATGGATAATCTGCATGCTCACCGGGCTGAAGCCTTCTTTAAAATAAGGGCCTACCGGGCCCACAAATACCATAAACAGGTATTCTTTGGCAGGGCTCACTCCAACCTGCACCCCGGTGCCAATCAGCACCGGCCTGATGTAAAGGGAAGCGCCATATCCATAGGGAGGAACGAACCGCTCATTGAGTTTTACGGCCTGGATCACCATTTGCTGAAAAAGCTCTTCGGGTACTTTGGCCATCAAGATACCATCGGCTGAACTCTGAAGCCGTTTGGCATTCTCTTTCCAGCGAAACAATCTGATCTTACCGTCTTTGCCACGGTATGCCTTCATACCTTCAAAGGCTTCCTGGCCGTAATGCAGGCAGGTGGCTGCCATGTGAATGTTCACAAATTCAGAGGAGGATACTTCTACCTCTCCCCATTTGCCGTCGCGATAATAGCTACGTACATTATAATCGGTTTTAAAATATCCGAACGGGAGTTTTCCCCAATCCATGTTTTGCATAATATACCAATTTTTATAAGTTAGGAATTTAAGGCCTTCGGGCGCTAAATTATAACAATATTTTAAATCATTGCGCTTTCTGCCTTTAATTTATTGATGTTTTGCACTATTATAGTTCAGAATGAATATGCGTAGTAATGGCATCCATCAGGTGCACCATCCTGGATCGCATCAGCGAAGAGCTGCCCTGATAATTATTCAGGATAAAGGCAAAAGCCACCAATGTCCCATCCTGCAAGGTAGTGTATCCAGCATAAGCGCGTACGTTGTTCAGATAACCGCTTTTTGCAATCAGCACCCCTTGGGAGGCGGTGTTTTTGAATAGGTTGGTGAGTGATCCTGTCTCCCCGGCCACCGGCAAACTTTGCCTGAAGGACTCATAGATTGGCTGGCCGGTACAAAAAGCCAGCAGGTGTGTCAACTGGCGGGTGGTAAGCCTGTTTGATGGCGAGAGGCCGCTGCCATCATGCAGAGTCATGCCTGAGGTATCCAGGCCCTTTTGGGTCCAGAACTGATCGAGCCCTTTGAGGGCCTCTTTGGTGGTACCCTGCCCGTTGTTGTGCAGCCCGATGGTTTTCAGCAGGTTTTCGGCGTAGGTGTTGTTACTCTCAATGTTGGTGTACTTCACGATGTCCTTCAATGGGGGAGACCACCAGGTGCTGATTACCTGCCGGGAATCCAGGGAAGCATTACCGGCCGCCCGGGCCTGTTGCCACGATAGGGTGTTGCCCGAAGTAATCATTCCGTTTAGCTGAAGGAACTGATTGAAAGCATTGGCCAGATAGGCCGCAGGATCAGGGATGGATCCTTTTACCGCAAAGCGGCGGGCTCCGGCAGGTACTGTTCCTGTTAATATTCTCAGCGGAGAGTAGGGGGCGCCCAGGATGTATACCTGGTCACCCGAGCCAGGTTCGCCGGTCCTTAACTGGTTTTCCAGGATCATCCCCGGGATGGCAGGTTCGGTACCCAGCACCTTCACCGGTTCGCCGGGTCGGCTTCCACCGTCAAAATATACAGTATACATGTTTTCATGAACAGTCAGTCCGCTGGCTCCTGCTCCGTAATAATTACCCATGTCCTCCCACAGCCATTTGCGGGGCACCATTTCACGGTCAAATGCTGAATCATCGGCAATGATACTGCCAGCGATTTTGCGGACCCCTGCGGCCTTTAAATCGCTTAGCCAACGGTTGAAAACCTGCTCCAGGGATAATGAGTCGGCCATTTGAGCTGCACCTAATGTAGGGTCGCCACTGCCTTTGATTACCAGGTCGCCCTCCAGCAGACCTTCCTGGCTGACCATGCCATGGGTCGACAGGGTGGTAGCATAACGGTAATCGTCGCCCAGGAGCAACAGGGCCGTGGCGGTGGTGACCACTTTTTGCGTAGAGGCAGGCACCAGGGCCAGATCGCTGTTATGCGAAAGAATCGGCTGGCCGGTGGTTGCTTCTGCTACATGAAGGCTCCATGAAGCATTTTTCAGAGAGGCATGGGCGGCAAAGGCAGCCAGCTGTTTATGAAGGTTGGAAGGCTCCTGGCTGTGAAGCTGGTAAATTCCCGTCAGGATAATCAGCGCCAGGATTATACAGTTTTTTTTTGGCATGATGAGAATGATTGGTGCAATAACTGCGGGCACGACCTCTTCTTACCAGCTAAACACCGAGATGTTGAAATACTTGCCCGGATTGTTACGGATTTCCATCAGCAGGCTGTCGAGCTGGCGCGAGGAAGCATCGAGGTTGCGATACAGGTCTTCATCATTAATTAACAGCCCCATAGACCCTTCACCACGATTGATCTTTTCCATTACCTGCGCGAAATCGTCCATGGTCTGGTTGACATTGCTGAAGGTTTGTTCGATGCGGGCAGCAGCCAGGGTATCGCTGATGGCTGAAAAGTTTTTTATGATCCGGGAAATATCTTCGTTGTTGGTTTTGATGTTGGTGGTGATGGATTCGGCATTTGATAAAATGACCGAAAGCTTGCTGATCTGGGCTTCCAGGGAGGTGTCCAGGGTCATGGTGGTGCTTTCCAAACTGTTGAGGGTTTTGGTAATACTCTCCACACTACTGATGATGTTGTCTCTGGTTTGGGGATTGAAGGTATACTGGATGACCGTGAGGATGGTATCAACCTGGCCCAGCAAGTCTTCGACCTTCTGACGCATGGGCATTAGCTGACGGGTCACCTGATCGGTGATGGATTCCTTGGTTTGGGATTGCAATGTATCGCCTTGCCCAAGAAGGGCCTGCGAGTCACCCAGCACAATTTCTATTTCGGTGGTTCCCAGGAAATCAGATGACATGCGTGCCGTGGAATTTTCCGGAATCAGGATCTTTCCACTTTCTACAATCGATTCCACCACCACTCTGCCCGATCCATCAGGATGAAAGATGATGCGATCGACCTGTCCGATCTGTACGCCACTTACCCTGACAGGATTCGATTCGGTCAGGCCACCTACCTCTTCATAAACGGCATAAAAAGAGATCTGAGGGGTAAAAAGATCTTTCCCTCTCAGATAATTTATTCCCCAGATAAAGAGAAATAAGGTAACTGCCGCAAGAATACCCAGTTTTACTTCACGCGAGATTTTCACTATACTTTCTGTTTTAGCTTACAAAGTTACGGAATATTTTGCTGCTGTTTAAGCAGGCGGATGGCTTCGGAGGGAGAAATCCTGGTGTCACCATGAAAAGCGACTACAAAGGCATCCTTAAAGCCTGCCTGCTGCACCTGAAGTTGCAGTTCTGCTGCTTCTTCAAGGGTGCTGGCTTGCCCAACAGTATACTTATACAAGCCTTCATGAATATAATATTCAACCTCCCCCAGGGGTTTGAACTGGGGGGCATTCACAGGATTCTTTTCTGCCGTGGTGGCAAACTGAATCTTGAAAATCACCGCGTTTGGGTTTTGAACCTGTGATGCTGCTCCTGATGATCCGGCATCTTCCCTTACGATCTCTTTTTGTTGACGCTCCAGGGACACTGAAGCGTTCCTGGCTGTCAGCCCTTCGTTGAGGGTTGTAGCCAGGGCATCATGTTGTTGCTTGTACTCGCGGAATGCCCTGAAGATGGCCGAGGCAATATGTGATTGCCCCTGTTTTGACATCAGGTATTCTTCTTCTTTGGGATTACTCAGAAAGCCTGCCTCCACCAGGATGCTGGGCATGGTGGCTTGATACAATACCAGGAAACCGGCTTGCTTGATCCCTCTGTCGTGACGCATGGCCCGGTCTCTAAATTGCTGCTGCACCAGTGAGGCTATTTGAAGACTGTGTTCAAGATGGGCGTTCTGATACAGGGTAAAAATGATATTGGCTTCCGGAGAGTTTGGATCATACCCATCATATTTTTCCTGATAATTATCCTCCAGAAGGATATCGGCATTTTCTTTTTTTGCCACCTCCAGATTCGCTTTTCCCACATGGAGACCCATCACGAAGGTCTCTGTTCCGTAGGCCATACGATTGGCAGCAGCATTGCAATGGATGGAGATAAAAAGATCGGCATGATTTCTATTTGCGATTGCAGTACGTTCATGAAATTCCACAAATTTATCGGTCGTACGGGTATAAATTACTTTTACATCAGGCAGATGTTCATTGATTAGCTGTCCTAATTGCAGGGAAATGGCCAGGGTAATATCTTTTTCGCGTGATTTACGCCCCACTGCACCCGGGGCTTTTCCACCATGCCCGGGGTCAATCACCACCGTGCGTACAAACCCCCGCCCATCAGCTGGCTGAGCCTTTAGTGCTAAGGCAGTGAGGCTCAGCATAACAAAAAATATAAAGAAGCGTTTCACTTAAAATATCCCTTTTTTAATTAGTTTTGCCAAGTAGTTGAGGTGCCATAAAAACATAGCAGGCACGGCATATATTATACAAAAATAACATTTATTAAAGGTGCCTGCCAAATTAGGTTTGAAGTTTTTTGTCCTGATACTTTTGCTTTTTCTTTCTGGGATGCCGGCACCGGCTCAGGCCTCCCCTGAAAAGCCTTTGAACCCTGATTTTCACGCAGCTCATCGGGGCCACCCTTTTTCCTACCAGGTGGCAGATGCCATGATGCTTCAACCCATGCAGGATCCGCGCGATCTGAACCCTGTTCAACCTCCCGATACCATTGCCCCCGACACCATCCTCGATATGCCTGCCCGCCAACAAGGCTCGGCAACCATTCTGGGTGCCCAGGTGGATTATTCATCAACCGATTCAATCTATTTTGACCTGCAAAACCAGAAGGTATTTTTATATGGGGAGGCCAACCTGGTGTATGACGAGATTCACCTGCAGGCAGCTTATGTGGAAATAGATTTTAACCGCAATGAGGTATTTGCCCGGGGCATGCCCGACTCATTAGGCATTATGCAGGGCTTGCCGGTATTTACCGAGGGCCAGCAAAGCTTCAAGTCGAAGGAGATGCGTTACAATTTTGCCACCAAACAAGGTCGTACCATTGGGGTCATCACCGAAGAAGCCGATGGTTTTATTCATGGTGATATCGTCAAGATGCATCCCAACCAGATTATCCATGCCCAGGATGGTAAATATACCACTTGCGATGCCTCCGAACCCCATTTCCATATTGCCTTTCGCCGGGCCAAGATCATTCCCAACGACAAGATCATCACCAGCCTGGCCTATCTGGTCATTGAGGGGGTGCCTCTGCCACTGGTATTGCCCTTTGGGTTCTTTCCCAACAAAAAAGGACAGGCATCCGGGGTCTTGTTTCCTTCTTTTACCGAAAGCGCCAACCGGGGATTTGGCCTGGAAAGAGGTGGTTTTTACTGGGGAATCAATGAGCATATGGATCTGGCCCTTCGGGGCAATGTTTACTCGCGTGGTTCATGGGAGGCCTCCGTCGAATCAACCTACAACAAGCGGTACCGCTTCAGGGGAGGGATCAACCTGGGCTATTCTATTAACATTGAAGGCGAAACAGGGATGCCCAATTACCAGCGAAGGCGTGATTTCCGCATCCGATGGAATCATAGCCAGGATCCCAAGGCCAGGCCCAACAGCAACTTCTCGGCCAGTGTCAATGCCGGCAGCTCCGGGTTTACCCAGCTGAACCAGGTGTCTGATCAGGAATACCTCACCAATACTTTCTCTTCGAGCATTACCTACTCCAGACGCTGGGCAGGAGGATACAATTTATCAACCTCTCTGAATCACAGTCAGAATACCCAAAACCGGCGGGTTGACATGAGTCTTCCGGAGATTGCCTTCAGCAAGTCACGGTTTTATCCCCTGCGTCGTGCCCAACCCCAGGGAGCGCTGCGCTGGTATGAAAATATTAACATGACTTACAACATGAATGCCAGCAATAAGATCAGCAGCCCTGATTCATTGCTGTTTACACAGGAAACATTATCGAAAATGAGCAACGGGGTGCGCCATACCGTTCCCATTTCACATTCCTTCAGGATGCTGCAGCATCTGAATATGAGCAACAGCGTGAATTATACTGAGAGATGGTATTTCCGGACGATTTCGCGCAACTGGGACCCCAATGCCATGGTGATCCAGGGCAGTGATACCCTTTACGGCAGAGTAATAACAGATACCATTCCGGGGTTCCGGGCGGCCCGCGATTTTAGTTTCTCCTCTTCAATCAATACCAGGCTCTATGGGATGATGCAATTTACAAAAGGTCCGGTAAGAGCCCTTCGCCATGTGATGACCCCCAGCGTCAGCTTTTCGATGCGGCCCGATTTCGCTGATCCTTTCTGGGGCTACTATCAGCAATATTATAATCCCCGTGTGAAGGATACCATTCAGTATTCTGTTTTTGAGGGGGGGATCTATGGGGTGCCGCAGGCCAACCGGTCGGGCAACATCTCCTTTTCATTGACCAACAATCTGGAAATGAAGGTGCGCAACCGGCGCGACAGCATTGATGGAGACCAGAAGATTACCCTGATCGATAATCTGACCGTCAGCGGGGGATATGATGTTGCCCGGGATTCGCTCAATTTTAATGACATTTCGCTTTCGGCACGTACCAGATTGTTTGGCCGCTTTGACATCACCTTTGGAAGTAGCTGGACGGTGTATGATACCGACTCCCTGGGCCGGCGCATCAACCGCTACGTATGGGACACCCGGGGAAAGCCTTTGCAGCTGAACAACACTTCGTGGGCCTTTGCCTTAAATTATTCGCTGAACTCAGACGCTCAGGCCCCCACCGGGGCAGGTCGTGACCAGCCCAGGGAGAACGGGATGCCGGGTATGCCCCTCGAGGGGCAAGCAGGCAATGGCATGCAACAACCCCCCGAAGAAGCCATGGAACTGACTACTCCAACCGGCTATGGCCTGGATCTTGCTGTGCCCTGGAATCTGGTTTTTTCCTACAACTTCAGGCATGGCTCACGCTATCAACCCCAGACAGGAGATTTTCAGAAAACCCTGGTGCAGACCCTGGGCGTTACCGGTGATGTGAACCTGACACCCAACTGGCGGATCGGCATTTCGTCAGGATATGATTTTGATCAGAAAGAAATTACCTACACCCGGGTAAATTTATACCGCGACTTGCATTGCTGGGAAATGACCATTGATTGGATCCCCTTTGGTTATCGCAAGTCATACTCCTTTACCCTAAGGGTGAAGTCCAGTGTGCTTCAGGATCTGAAACTTACACGCAGGACCTCCCATCTGGACAGGCAGTTGCTTGACTTCTGATCCCTGTTCGGGGTTTTTGTTTCCCGATAATCTCAAAAAAGCTGCAATGTTTTTCAGAAAATAGTGGTGGGTTTAAAAAAAAATTAGAATATTTGCACTAAATTTTACCCAATGACTGGGGAAGCGCTAAGAATGGATTTTGTAAAATGATTTTTCGAATATAATTATTCACGTTTTTCTATTTGCTTATTCACCAAAAAACTTAAAACAATAGTATGAAAACAGCTATTCAAATTGGCCTGGCCATTGCAATCATTGTACTTGCTTATTTTGTGTACGACAGCATCATGGAGCCAGTACGGTTCAATCAGGAGGCCTCCATTCGTGAGGCAAGAGTAATTCAGCGCCTGAAGGATATCCGTTCGGTTCAGCTGGCCCACCGCACAAAATATGGTACCTTCAATGGCAGCCTGGATTCTCTGGTATGGTTCGTCGAAAATGATTCACTGCCTGTAGTGAACGCCATTGGTTCGGTTCCCGACACCCTTACTGAATCAGAAGCTATAGAACTGGGCATCGTTTCCAGGGACACGATCTGGGTGGCTGCCCGCGATACCATCCTGAAAAACACCCGATATCCCCTGGACTCACTGCCTTATGTGCCTTTCAGTGGTGGCAAACGTTTTGAAATGCAAACTGCCATGATTGAACGCGGTCAGGCGCAATTGCCTGTTTTTGAGGCTTTCACCCTTCCCGAAGACTATATGAGAGGCCTGGAATATCCGGTGTATTACACCAGGATGGAAGGCCTGCGGGTAGGCTCGCTGACACAGGCCTCCTTCGACGGCAACTGGGAATAAATCTTCATCTTTTATGTCCGCCCCTTTTAGCAAAACGATCAGCATAGGTTCTGAGGCTTTTTCTCCGGGGACGGAAAATAAGAAATCATTATCCATCGAGCTTTTGCCCGATGGATTTTCTTTTTCTGTCCTGGATCATCAGCAGTTTAAATATCTTATCCTGGAATCTTTCCGGGCCCGACAGGTAGTTACTATGGCTGAATGGTCCGGGATGCTTCATCAGATGGTACGCGACAACCCATTGCTGGCCGCCTCATACCATCAGGTGAGTATATCATGGTTCACTACCCAGCTGACCCTGATTCCTGTTTCCTTATATCAGCAAGAGCAAAAGGATAGTTATTATCAGTTTGCCAACAATCTTCCCCCGGATCATATGGTGGCGCAAGATCGGCTGAACACCCTGGAAGCCTATGGATTGTATGCCATTTCCACTGAAGTAAACAACCAGCTCAACCAGTTGTTTCCCGGGCACCGGTTGCGTCATTCGGGCACAGTGCTTATCGAAAGCTTGCTGGCAACCCGCCAGCTCAACGAATGGAAAGCATCAATGGTGTTGCACATCCGGCGCAAGCATTTTGACGTGGTGTTGTTTGAGGACCAGAAACTGAATTATTATAACTCTTTCCGCTATGAAGAGTTTGGTGACCTGATGTACTACCTGTTTTTTGTGCTGGAGCAGTTTGGTCTGGACGCCAATGCAATGGATGTATTGCTGGTGGGTGAGATCAGCCTGGACAATGACCGGTTTCTGGCCCTGTCGCAATATTTCAGAAAAGTATCCTTTATCGGACGCAGCGATATTTACCGGTACGCCCAGGAGTTTGATGCACTGCCTCATCATTATTTTTACACTTTACTGAACCTGAACTCATGCGGATAATCGGAGGGAGTCATAAACGCAGGATCATTCATGCCCCGGAATCTCTGCCCGTGCGGCCCACTACCGACATTGCCAAGGAGGCCTTGTTTAACGTGCTCAACAACCATTTTGATTTTGAAGGACTCAACGTGCTGGATCTGTTTGCCGGCACCGGAAACATCTCTTATGAGTTTGCCTCCCGGGGTGCAGCTGAGGTGGTGGCAGTAGATCAGCATCCCAGGTGTGTTTCTTTTATCAATGAAACCCGTCTGATGCTTTCCCTGGACAACCTGAAAGTCATCCGTTCCGATGTATTCCGCTTTCTGGGATATGCCCGGCAAGGGTTTGATGTTATCTTTGCTGATCCGCCCTACGACATCCAGGGATTTGAGCAGATTCCCCGGGTTGTCTTCGAACGTCAGCTGTTGGCCCCCAAGGGATGGCTCATCGTGGAGCATCCTGCTGAGATCTCTTTTGAAGACCATGAACATTTCCTGGAAAAAAGAAAGTATGGCAAGGTGAACATGAGTTTCTTTGGCTGAGCCGCACGGTGAAGGATTATTTTTGTTACATTTCGTGCTTATTGCTGTTTTAACATTATATCATGGAAAAAATTGCCCTGTTTCCCGGCTCATTCGACCCCATCACCAAAGGTCACGAATCTATTATCCTTCGGGCACTTCCCTTGTTCGATAAGATCATTGTGGCCATTGGCGTGAATGCCGAAAAGCAAAGCCTGTTTTCTCTGGACCAGCGTAAAAAATGGATCAGCCAGGTGTTTGCCCAATATCCAGCCATTGAGGTGATGGAATACCAGGGATTGACCGTGGATCTTTGTAGAAAGATTAATGCCGGATATATCCTCAGGGGATTGCGTACCTCTGCTGACTTTGAGTTTGAAAGAAGCATCGGGCAAATGAACAAAAAGATGCTGCCCGGCATAGAAACCATCTTTCTGCTCACTACGCCCGAGTATACAGCCCTGAATTCCTCTATTGTAAGAGACATTATCCGCAACGGGGGAGATGCTTCTGCTTTCGTTCCCGAACAGGTAATGCTATGATTTCAGGGTATGGGAAATGCTTGTTGCAGGCGGGCTATTGCTCCCTTTCCGTTTGCGGACTGACTTTCATGAGCACCTGGTTGATATTCCCTTTCAGGCCATCCAGATGACGGTGTATGATGGCCACCTGGCATTCTGAGAGACTTTCCCACTTTCCGGGCCACAGCCCCATGATGTTGTTGGTTACTCCTACCGGAAAACAGCCCAGGTCCTGGCACTGGGTGCATTGGTCTGGCCCGTAATGATGACGCAAGCCCAGGCTGTGCCCCAGTTCATGAGCCAGGTTGCCATAGTTGGCATAAGGCTGGCCTGAAGCGAACGCATGGTACCATCCTTTGAAGAGCATGAAATCTTTGTTGCCGATGCCCGACACCTGGCCTCCTGTTACCGGATGAGTGCCTGCAATAATAATATGCAGTGTATGTTGCTTTTGAACGCTATTGAGGGTGTTGTTCTTTACCACATAATTTTTATGGGCAAATGCTGCTCCATGCCTCACAATGCCTTTTTTGGAAAATGTTTCATGTACAAAATCATCCCTGTGAAAATAGATGGTATCAAGAAATACCCTGATCCTGGCATCAGAGATATGAGGAGAAGTAATTTCAGGAGAACCTGCAGGTTCAAGAGGCGGCATACCAGAAAGCAGTTCATTGAGTTTCTTAATAGTGTTCTCAAGGAAGGCACGGTGGGCTGGCCGATCCTGGAAAGAATCTTTTCCCGAGGAAGGAGCGAACACATGAATGGCAACACGGATGTATTTCAGGGGCACTGTTTCCTGGATAAAGGGTTGATAAGGGTCAACCTCCATGGCAGGGGCGGAGGCTGTTTTGGAGGCAGGTATTTCAGGAATTTTCTTTTCAGGCTGCGCCAGGGCAACTTGCCCGGGCAGGTTGAATAACAACCAGAAAGAAAAAAATATAAAGGTTGATTTCATGGGTTTGCGTATTGTAAGATGATATTTTCAGAATGCTGATTGAATCAGAATGCTGAATGAGTGTAGTGAAAAAACTGTGCCAGAATATTTTTCAGGGCAAGGCTCTTTTTACAGCACCTGTGTGAATAAGCAGTACCCATAAAATTAAAATATTATTAAGTTTCCTTTTTGGTAATTTTGCCAATATTATCTAGTTAATTTCGTTTTTCAACAGATCCGCTGAAATCCACAGGAATGAAAATCAGACTGGTACTTTTTTTTCTTTTTGCCATCAACCTGACTCTTGGGGCTCAGGAAACCGTCATTACCGGATTATTCCCAGGTGCAGCCCACCGGGAGATTCGCCTGGTGCTTCCCGAAGATTATATTACCTGGCGCCCCCATGAGAAAGAAGCTGTAACGATTGATCGTGATGGTAAGTTTTCTTTTTCCATGCATCTTGATGGCCCCAGGCTTGTGGAATTGCGCATCGATCACAGTGTCAGTTCCTTTTTTGCAGAACCCGGGGTAAATCTACATCTGGAGTATGCTCCTTTTGATTTTCAGGCCCCCCAACGTCAGAATGTCAATTGGCTTCAGGAAGAATTTGAATATGAAATCACGGCTACTGATGGTCAGGATGTGTTAAACCCTAACATCAGGACCCTTCAGGAACTCACCAATGGGTTCCTGGAAAGCAGGCAGAACATGGTGAGGGTGAACCACCGGGCCGCGCTGCTGGAATTTGAAAAAGTGGTGAATGAACGGTTTCAGCAGGTAGGGCATCCTTTTTTCAAAAGATATCTTGATGATCATCTGGCCGGATTGCATTTTTCGCTGGGCAGCATCAGGCCTGAGCAAATCATTGACCAGCATCTGAAGCCACGGGCTATAGAGTACGATAACAGCAACTTTATGTACCTTTTCAGCCGGGCCTTTTATTCTTACATCCAGAGTGGCCGCTCGACGGTTAGCTATTATGACTGGAAGGAAAAGGTAAACAACCACGGCAGTTATTCAGCCCTGATGGAGCTTCTTGAAGAAGACCCGGTGATGGATGATCAGTCGGTGCGCGAACTGGTGTTGTTGCTGGAGCTTTCAAACATGTATAATAACAAGGACTTCAAGCCTTCCCTGATTACCGGCATCCTGCAACAGCTGATCCAGGCTACCCCGAGAGAGCAACATCGGATCATTGCCCGCAACATCATCTGGGATCAGACCCGTTTGCGTAAAGGACAGGATGCTCCTACACTGGAGTTGTATGATGCACAGGATAATAAAATCGCTCTTGAGGATTATCAAGGGAAATATCTCGTCTTGTTTTTTATGACTTCCTGGTGCCAGGCCTGTGTCAGCGATCTTGCTCCTTTGGCGGATATGGCAGAGGATTTTCAGCAGGAAGTTGCCTTTGCAGGGATCCTGGCCGACCGGGATGAAGCAGGGGCACGATCTTTTATAACAGACAATAACCTGCCTGTCGACCTCTATTATTTTGACCATGATTACCAGTTGCTGGAAAGATACAGGATAATGGATGTGCCTGTCTATCTTGTCATCGATCCACAGGGGAAGGTGGTTCATAATCATTTCCCAGCTCCGGCAGCCGGGGCCTGGGACGAACTGCGCAAGTTGTTGCTGGCGCCCGGAATGTAAATGGTAATCCCCGTTTATTTAAAGGCCAGGTGAAATAGTTCACGCAGGCTGGCATAGGTGTTGGAAATCACCATAGGCAATTCCTCCTGACCGATCCAGATGGCTTTTTCAATGCCTTC
Organism: Bacteroidales bacterium; assembly: GCA_046483935.1. GTDB lineage: Bacteria > Bacteroidota > Bacteroidia > Bacteroidales > UBA7960 > JAWOCF01. The sequence continues at coordinate 41,608 of JAWOCF010000135.1, forward strand.
CTGTTGCTGGGGTACCAAAGGGGAAGTATCGCGCGTGGTCATGGCAAACCAATGCGTTTGCTTCAGGGCCCACTGGCCATTTTTCAAAGGGTAGGCGTGAAGGGTATAAGGAAGCGTGGCGGTGATGGTCAGGTTGTTGATCCCGCATTCTTCAGTCACCTCCCGGGTGGCTGCCTGGGGAGGCAACTCCCCGGGGTCGAGCTTGCCTTTTGGCAGATCCCATTTCTGCCAGCGATAAATCACCAATAGTTTTCCCGCTGAATTCTTAACCAGCCCGCCAGCTGCTTCCACTGGCATAAAGTTGATGGCAAAGCTTCTCAGAAGCTTTGCCGGATTGGTTGTCAGCAGGGTAAGATCCGATGAATGGGGTGCCTCCAGCCATTGCGAAAATAGCTGCCACAACTCAGGAGAATCCTGCTGGCGCAGATCCTCTATCATTCCGTGGGCGGGCCGGGGTGCTTCCGGGCTGAAATGAAGTGCTTTATTGTCAACAAAAACTTTAAAGGACTTGCCGGTTAAATGCATGAGTGGGCTTTTTTTTTGTGAGTCATAAAGGTAAGGTTTTTCACAGGATGATCTCCATTGGCAGGCGCAGGAGCCAGCAAAGGGAGTAAAATAACCGATGGATTGTCTGAAAAAAATCCGTAGGTTTGCCACCTCAAAACCTTTATAATCATGACCCGTCAGCAGGATATTTCAAGAACTATTGCAGGTTATCTGTTAGATATAGAAGCCGTGAAACTGAATGTGGCCGAACCCTTTACGTGGGCCTCAGGAATGAAAAGCCCCATTTACTGCGACAACCGTCAGATATTGTCATACCCCAAAATCCGCCAGCAGGTAGCTCAGCACATGAGCCAGCTGGTGAGAGAACATTTTGTGGGGGCTGAGGTAATTGCCGGAGTGGCAACAGGTGCAATAGCCATTGGAGTGCTGGTGGCCCAGGAGCTGGGGCTGCCTTTTATATATGTACGGAGTACTGCCAAAGAACATGGCCTGGGCAATCAGGTGGAGGGTAGAGTAGAGGCTGGGAAAAAAACTGTAGTGGTGGAAGACCTTGTATCGACCGGTAAAAGCAGCCTTGCCGCTGTGGAGGCCCTTCGTCAGGCGGGCCTGCAGGTAGCCGGTATGGCTGCCATTTTTACCTATCAGCTGCCGGCCGCCGCTAAAGTGATGGACGATCACCAATGCCCCCTGTTTACGCTTAGCAATTATACTTCCCTGGTAGAGCTGGCCCTGGAAAATGGCACAATCAGTGAAAGCGACATGGGTGTTCTGAAGAAATGGCGTGAAGATCCCCGCCAATGGGCTGCACGATTATAATCATTAACATCATCAATCAATGGCAAAATTTGAAAGCGAAAAGGTCCTTCTGGAGGCCGATGCAGCAACAGTATATGATTTTCTGAGTGATTTCCGCAACTTCGGGGATTTGGTGCCAGAGCAGGTTTCCAACTGGCAGGCCGACGACGCCTCCTGCTCTTTCACCATTCAGGGCGTGGCCTCCCTTTCTATGTGTATCAACGAGAAGACCCCTTATTCAAGGATACATATTGTGTCGTGTGGCAAAAACCCCGTGGAATACACTCTGGATTGTTTTATTTTTGAAGAAGCACAGGGAGTGTGTTCGGCGAAACTGGAATTTGACGCCCAACTGAATCCTTTCATGAAAGCCGTGGCGTCGCGCCCCCTGCAGAGCTTTGTGAGCCTGATGGCCCAGAAGCTGCAACAGCATTTTTCGTAATGCCTAAAACAGGAAACGAATCTGCTTCAGGTCATATTCCTGGCGGCATCCCCTCTCATCCATCAGGATCAACCAGCCATATTCACTGACCCCGGTGATGGTGGCTGTAAACTTTCTGCCTGCCTCCATGAACTCACGGGGTTTATTCATCCCAAGCAATGCCTGCAAATAATCATGATCCAGCAGGGCGGTCTGCTGGTTCTGAAGCTGAAGATATCGCTTGTCGAGGGTGCTGCAAAAGTCATTGAGTATCTCATCCCGGTCATGCAGGCTCTGGGTAATCTGAGAAACAGATACGGGGTTGGGTGCCTGGGAGCGGAAGACCCGCTGGTTCACATTGATGCCGATACCCGCCACACACACCTGGAACTGTGAACCCATAATCCTGTTTTCAATCAGCATGCCGCAAACCTTGCCATTGCCAATGTAAATGTCATTGGGCCATTTGATGCTTACCCGATGGGGAGCCACCCGCCGCTCAATCACTTCTTTTACAGCCAGTGAGATCACCTTGGTGAGCAAAAACTGTCGGGAAACTTCCAGAAAGGAAGGCTTGAGGATGACTGAAAAGGTCAGGTTGCTGCCCGGCTCACTTTCCCATGAAGTGTTTCCCTGCCCACGGCCGGCCGTTTGCTCCCTGGTGATGACCAGGGTTCCTTCTTCCAGCTGCCCACGCTCCAGCAACCGGAAGGCTTCCATGTTGGTGGAGTCAGTTTGTGAAAGCACAATACGGGTGCGGCCTGTATGTAGCATAATGAGTGTTTTATCCTCCAAAATTAACAATTTTAAAATATTAACATTTATGTCTTGTTTGCTAAGAACATAATGTGGGTAAAAATCGTTAATTTTGCAGGTAATTTGAACCGTCTGCGAATGATCAAAACAAAAGAACCTGATAAAGCACTGTTGCTGGTTGATGCCATCGTGCAAGGGATTCAGGAACGAAAAGGTCTTGAGATAGTGAGCCTGAATCTTGGAAAAATTAATTCAACCATTTGTGATTACTTTGTCATATGCCATGGCACTTCTAATACTCACGTTCAGGCTATTGGCGAATCTATCGAGGAAGAGGTGAAAAAGCGTACCGGAACAAATGCCCAACGCCGTGAAGGTTTTGGGAATGCCGAATGGGTGCTGCTTGACTTTTTGGATGTTGTGGTACACGTGTTTCAGGAACCGGTACGCAACTTCTATAACCTGGAAAGTCTTTGGGCTGATGCTCCCCTCACCAGATATGAAGAATAATTAATCGCTGTATTAGCCCACCTGAAGAAGTACTGTGGTTTTTTTTATGAAAATAATTTTAATTGAATGAAAATAGAGAATAAGGGCCGGCGGCCGGAAGATCCGGCCAAGGGCAACAATAAAAACTCCAAACCAGGCAACGGGAAAAAAGATCCCAAGAAGCCTGCCTTTAATTTTTACTGGATCTATGGGATTCTGGCAGTCGTTTTTATTGCCCTTCAATTCCTGAACTGGGGTACCGGGGCAGTTGAGATCTCCCAGCAACGTTTCGAAATTGAAATGCTGCCTTCCGAAGACCTTGAAAAACTGGTGGTGGTAAACCAGGAAATGGTAGAAGTGTTTATCAAACCCGACAGGCTGAACCAGGAAAAGTACAATGATGTTGAAAGCCAGGGAACCGCTGTTGGAGAGACTACAGGACCACATTATGTGTTTCAGATCGGATCGTTGGAAAATTTTGAACAATTGGTGCGGGAAGTCCAACGGGAGCGTGCGCCTCAGGACCGGGTGCCCATTTATTATGAACAGCGTAAAAACTGGGGGAGTGATATCCTGGGCTGGCTGCTTCCCATAGGCCTGCTGATCGCCTTCTGGATTTTCATCATGCGCCGCATGTCGGGTGCCGGCGGGGGAGGCCAGATCTTTAACATTGGCAAATCAAAGGCCACCCTCTTTGATAAAGACACCCATGTAAACATCACTTTCAAACATGTAGCAGGCCTGGACGAAGCCAAGGTGGAACTGATGGAGATCGTCGATTTTCTGAAGAACCCCAAGAAGTACACCGACCTGGGGGGACAGATCCCCAAGGGCGCCTTGCTGGTAGGCCCTCCCGGAACCGGTAAGACCCTGCTGGCCAAAGCCGTGGCAGGGCAGGCACAAGTGCCTTTCTTCTCGCTTAGCGGCTCTGATTTTGTAGAGATGTTTGTAGGAGTGGGTGCCTCAAGGGTTCGTGACTTGTTTAAACAAGCCAAGGAAAAGGCCCCTTGTATCATCTTTATTGATGAGATAGATGCCATTGGACGGGCCAGAGGAAAGAATGCTGTTACAGGTGCCAACGATGAACGCGAGAACACCCTGAACCAGCTGCTTACCGAGATGGATGGTTTTGGTACCAATGTAGGTGTGATCATTCTTGCGGCCACCAACCGGGCCGATATTCTTGACCGTGCCCTGATGCGCGCGGGTCGTTTCGACCGTCAGATCCATGTGGAGATGCCCGATCTGGAAGAGCGTAAAGCCATCTTCAATGTGCACATGAAACCGCTCAAGCAGGCCCCGGATATCAACCCCGAGTTTTTAGCCCGTCAGACTCCCGGGTTCTCGGGTGCCGACATCGCCAATGTATGTAATGAGGCGGCCCTGATTGCTGCCCGGCGTAATAAGAAGAGCGTGGAACGCCAGGATTTCCTGGACGCCGTTGACCGGATTGTCGGAGGGTTGGAAAAAAGAAACAAGATCATCTCCCCGGGCGAGAAAAAAACCATTGCCTATCATGAATCAGGCCATGCTGCAGTGAGCTGGATGCTTGAACATGCCAGCCCCCTGGTGAAAGTTACTATTGTTCCCCGCGGCAAAGCCCTGGGTGCTGCGTGGTATCTTCCTGAAGAACGCCAGCTGACCACCTATCAGCAGATGTTTGATGAAATCACCGCCACCATGGGAGGAAGGGCTGCTGAGGAAATCATGTTTAACCAAATATCTACAGGAGCCTTAAATGACCTGGAAAGAGTCTCAAAGCAAGCTTTTTCGATGGTGGTGTATTTCGGGCTGAACAAAAGAATCGGCAATATCAGTTATTACGATTCCACGGGTCAGAATGAATATTCTTTTACCAAACCTTATTCTGAAAAAACTGCCCAGGCGATCGACGAGGAAATAAGTGCCATTATTGAATCGGCTTATGAGCGGGCAAAAAAGATACTCAGTGAGAACCGCGATAAACTCATTCAACTGGGTGATTTGCTGCTTGAAAAAGAGGTGATCTTTAAAGAAGACCTGGAACATATTTTTGGCAAAAGACCTTTTGGTGAAAAAGAGACGCTGACCCATAAAGAGGTTGAAACAGGCACTGCGGTGATTGACAAAGGAGACCAAAGCCCTGAGGCCCAATCGGGCCAGGACGTCAGTTCAGAAAGTGACAAGAGAACAGACTCCGACAGCTAAATGAGCAGGAACCCATGAAATAAACTACTTATTTCATGGGTTTTTTTACGAAAAAGTCATCATTGCCTGGTTTTTTTGTGTGTGCAAAAAAGATAAACCGGCTCATAGACCCAGGATATGAAAGAAAGTACATCCAAGGAGAAAGTATTGAAGAACATCCGGGAGGCTTTGGTAAACAGCATGGCCCCGCCGTATGAGAGCGTTGACCTGGAAAGCAATGTCTTCGCAAAAGAACTGGATGAATTTGCCGAGATCGCTTTTGCTGAAGCCTTCTCCTCTGCTGGTGGGCAATTTGTATACTGTGGTGATTTTGAAGAGTTAAACCTGAACCTCAGGGCCCTGCTGGAAGAAAAGAACCTGACCAGGTTATTTTGTGGTGAGGAGTTCCTGTGCGATCTGATGAACGATTTTGAGATTCAGGGCATCAACAATTGTGAAGTTGATGATTGTGATGCCTCCATTACGGCCTGCGAGGTCCTGGTGGCCCGCCAGGGCAGCATTATGATGAGTAGCAGCCTTGGGGGAGGACGTAAGACTTTCATGGTTCCCCAGGTTCATATTGTAATAGCCAGTGCCCGTCAGCTGGTGCATGAAATAACTGATGCTTTTAGCTTTTTGAATAAAAAATATAATGGAAAATTGCCGGGAATGGTTACTTTCGTAACCGGCCCCAGCCGCACAACAGAGATAGAGAATACCATAATACAAGGGGCGCACGGTCCAAAGGAAGTCATATTGTTTTTAGTAGAAACCCGTTAAAGCGTCATTATACCCTTTATGGAACCCCAGTGGCAGAAGATTTATAGTTCCTCGTATGAACATAAAGTGGAAATCGTGCACGCTGTTTTGAATGACCAGGGTATTGAAAGTGTGATCGTCAATAAAAAGGATTCTGCATATCTTTTTGGGGAAATAGAATTGTATGTGCAGGGGGAAAATGTAATTAAAGCCAAACAAATAATCAACAGAGAGAAATTGTGAGTAATCTGGTTAAGCGCACTTTTACGGGGATTGTTTTTGTCGTTCTGGTTATTTTTTCCATAATTTTCGACCATCGTTTATTTTCCCTGTTATTTTTGTTGTTCACCATCATCGGCCTTTGGGAGTTTTACTCGCTGGTAGAGCGGGTAGGTATCAAACCCAATAAATATGCAGGTATTGCTGCAGGGATTTTTCTTTACATCTCCAATGCTTTGATCTCTTTTGGTAACGCTCCGCGGGATATCCTGCTGGTGAATTTTGTGCTGGTGTTTTTTATCTTTTTGCTTGAGTTGTACCGCAAGATTCCCAATCCCTTTACTAACATAGCATTTACTTTTTTTGGCATTCTGTATATCGCCTTGCCTTTTTCGCTGCTAAATTATTTCCCCAATCCGGGCATCATTTCCGGATACCACAATCATAGTGCCCTGTTAGGATTCTTCTTCCTGATCTGGATTAATGAAACAGGTGCGTACCTGGTTGGTACTGCCCTGGGCAGACACAAGTTGTTTGAAAGAATATCGCCCAACAAAACCTGGGAAGGAACCATCGGCGGAGGCATCCTGGCGCTGATGACCGCCTATGTAGTCTCCCTGTTCTATAACCAGATTCCATTATTCGACTGGCTGGTAATCGGGTTGATTGTGGTGGTATTCAGTTCTTACGGCGATTTGTTTGAATCCATGTTCAAACGTAGTATTAATACCAAAGACAGTGGCAGGGTATTACCCGGCCACGGGGGAGTATTAGATCGGTTTGATGGAGTGATTATGGCTGCGCCTTTTGTCTTTGTGTACTTATTACTTACCTACTAAAGCATTATCTTTGTATTTATGAAAATTCATCGCGAAGGATATAACAGCATAGCTGTGATGACGCTTTTTGTGGCCCTGGTGGTAATGCTCCTGAATGTCTTTTACCCCCAGCAGACCTTACGCCATTATGTTCTTTATGGCCTGCTGGTGGTACTGGCAGTGATGATTGTTCAGTTTTTCCGCTCCCCCAACCGCAACATTGTCCGTGACGATGCACACGTGTTGTGCCCCGCCGATGGCGAAATAGTGGTGGTTGAGGAAGTTCAGGAGCAGGAATATTTTCACAAGAGAATGAAGCTGGTGTCTATTTTCATGTCTCCCTTAAATGTGCATCTGAACCGGTATCCGGTAAGCGGGAAAGTGAATTATATGAAGTATCATCCCGGCAAGTTCCTGGTAGCCTGGCATCCCAAGTCCAGTGAGCTGAATGAACGCAACAGCATCGCTTTGGAAACCCCTCAGGGCGATCAGTTGTTGATCCGTCAGGTAGCCGGTGCCGTAGCCCGTCGCATTGTCTGTTACAGCCAGCAAGACATGCAGGTCAGTCAGGGCGAAGAACTTGGTTTCATTAAGTTTGGCTCACGTGTTGATCTGTATTTGCCTTTGGATGCAGAGGTACAGATCAGGGTCGGTGAAAAAGTGAAGGGCGGCGAAACAGTCATTGCCCGTTTCAGTGAGTTATAATATCTCCTTTAGCTCCATCAGGCTGCCAATGCAGTAGGTAGGAACAATATCAGAAGCCTCACCGGGCTGTTTTAGCCATACCTGATCCATGTTGAACTGCTGCCCTCCCAGGATGTCAGATTCGGGGTCATCTCCAATGATTAATGAGAGGGCAGGAGTAGCCCCTGTGACCTTCATAGCATGCCTGAAAATGGCCTGATGGGGTTTCTGAACCCCTGCTGCTTCTGAGGTGATAATCTCTTTAAAATACTCCGTTATTCCACAGCTGCTTAACTTCTGGTATTGAATTTCTTCAAAGCCATTGGTAATGATATGCAACACATATTTTCCGGAGAGGTAATCCAGGATCTCGAAGGTGCCGGGAAGTACTTTTGTTTGCAGGGGACTGTTTGTAATGTATTCGCTGGCAAACACAGCAGCCAGTCCGTTGCTGATCTGGAAGGCCCCCAGGGTTTGCTCAAAACGTGTCTGGTTCAGGTATTCTTTGGTAATCTCCTGGTTCTTGTATCTTTGCCACAGCCCATAGTTGATGGTCTTGTAGGTTTGGTAAAAAGAGTCAAAACAATCTACACCCAGGCTCTCCAGCCGGTGGTTGCAGAAAAGATCAGAAAGGGTCTGGCGGTTATTGTTCTCGAAGTCGTATAATGTTCTGTCAAGATCAAAGAAGAGATGTTCGTATTTTTTGGGCATCATAAAATTTTTGTAATCCTCAAAGGTAAGGAAAAGTCAAAGGTTTTTACGGGCCGGATTCCACTTAAGAAGCATCTGGCGCAAATCCTCTGTTTTTACCGGCTTGAGCAGAAAGTCATCCATTCCTGTCTGGAACATCAGATTTGCTTCGGCAGCCATTACATTGGCACTTAATCCAATGATAGGCGGCAGATTGCTATATTCCTGCCGCAGGATGCTGGTTGCCTGCAACCCATCCATCACAGGCATCTGGATGTCCATAAAGATCAGGTCGAAATCCGTCCTGTCGCTACCATTAGCAATATGCCCTTTCACTTTTTCGATGGCTTCCTTGCCATTATTGGCCAAAAGAACCTCGCAACCCAGATTGGAAAGCATCATCTTCACCACCTTCTGGTTCACCGGTTTGTCCTCAACCAGCAGGATCTTCATGGAAATTTTTTCCTGCGAATCATCATATAGTTTTACCGGAGCACTGGTCGCTACCAGCCCGTTGGTTTCCTGGCTCCTGAAGGTAAACCAGAAGGTAGATCCTTTGCCTTCCTGGCTTCTGATTCCTGTTTCCCCACCCATGAGCTGCACCAGCCGCTGGCAGATTGACAGTCCCAGGCCGGTACCTTCCTGATCGCGGGTAAAAGAGCTGTCGATCTGGGTAAAGGCCGAAAAGAGCTTCTTCTGGTTTTCTGCAGAAATGCCAATCCCGGTGTCGGTCACCTCGGTGAGAATTATCAGCTCTTCATTTTCACGTTCCAGCAACCTGATATTTAAGGTCACGCTTCCCTGGGGAGTGAATTTTACTGCATTAGAGATCAGGTTGGTCAGAATCTGATTCAGCCGGATGCGGTCGGTGAGGATAAACTCAGGCAACAGAGGATCAATATGAATCATAAAATCCAGGTGCATCTGAAAGGAGAGTGCCGAGAACAGGTTTTTCATGTTCTGAGCCAGTTGGCGAATGTTGACCGGCGAAGAATGCAACACCATTTTTCCTGCCTCGATTTTCGAAAAGTCAAGGATGTCGTTGATGATATCCAGTAGGGTATCAGATGAGGACTTCAGCGTTTCTATATAGCTCTTTTGTTCTTCGCTCAAAGGCGTACGGTTCATAAATTCAATCATGCCCAGGATGCCATTCATGGGGGTTCTGATTTCATGACTCATGTTGGCCAGAAACTGCTGTTTGATCGCTGCTGAATGTTGTGCAATCTTAATGTTTTCGCGCAGCTCCTCATTTTGTTTCTCCAGGGTGATGTCTCTGAGAAAGACCCCAATGCCTGCCGGCCCGTTGGGATTCATCACCGGAAACATCCTGACCCTTATTTTGCAACCCTGATGCTCAATGTCCTCCAGGATCATCTCACTGGTTTCCATTACCTGATGTTCCAGAGCCATCAGGCTGTGATGCAAGTCGGGAGGGAGCAGCTTCTGCGAGGTGTTGCCTATGATTTGCCCGGCTTTCTTACCCAGATATTCTTCAAAAGAATTGTTCACCAACAGGAAGCGTTGCAGGTGATCCTTCAGATATACCAGGTCGCCCGTGGCATTGATAAAGTCACGGTACCGGTTCTCGCTCTGTTCCACCTGGTCTTTCAGCTCCAGGGCCCTCGAAAGGGTCTTTTTGAGTTCCTCCTCACGCAGACGAAGATCCTGGTTGAGGCGTTTTTCCTTGCCGATCAGCAGGTTCTTTTCCATCTCCAGTTGATGCTGCAGGCTCACATCCTGGATGGCACATACCACCGACTCCACTTCACCCTTTTCATTCATCATAGGGGCTGCATTTACCAGCAGGTACTTCTTTCGGCATCCTGCAACAGAAATGGTATGCCTGATTGCCGACACCGGCTTTCTGGTTGCCAGCACCATACCTACCGGCAGTTCTTCGGGATTCATGGGGCGCCCTTCATAGTCCTCGATATGCCATTCGGGATGGCTGAAGCTCATGGATCGTACCCGGGGCTGCTCTAGCCCCAGAACCAGGCAGGCTGCCTCATTGGCAAAAATAAACTGACCATCTGCATTGACCACAGTAATCCCTACCGGGCTGGTGTTCATGATGTTGGAGATGTAATTCTTTTGTTGTAACAACTCTTTCTGTTGTTGCTTGCGTTGGGAGATGTCCTGGCAGTTGACGATCCGGTAAAGTACCGTGCCCGATTTATTCTTTACAGAGGTGATGTCGACCATCACTGGAAATGTCCTGCCATCTTTCGTCAGATGGTCGGCCTCCATGATGTAATGCCCCTCCTCATGTGCTTTCTGCATGGCATGTTCCACCAAGGCCTTCTTCCCTTCATGGGCAAAGACTGTAGCAATGGGTTTACCCGCCAGCTCCTGGGTGCTATATCCGTGCATCTGGGCAAAGGACGGATTGACCATGACCAGATTGGCCGAGTGAGGTTCCCCAATGGCAATCCCCATTTTGGTATTTCTGAAAATGTCGTGCCAGCGCCTTAATTCCAGCTCCATGGCTTTGCGCCTCTGGATATCAGAAATGGATCCGGTTACCCGAAGGATCTTACCTGAAGGGGAAAACACACCCAAAGCATGAACAGAAATCCAAATGGGATGGCCCGAATGGTTTCTCATGCATAGCTCCACTTCAAAATTCAGGTATTGCTTTTTGATCAGCCCTACTACCTTCCTTCGGATCATCATGCGGTGCTCTGGCAATACCATGTCGAAGAACTGGCTGATATCTTCCTTGATCTGATGGTCAGGATACCCGAAAATTTCCTTTGCCCGCGAAGAAACAAACAAGGTGTTCTTCTGCAGGTTGATGTCCCAGATGCCATCCAGGGTGGCGCGCATCACCAGGGCATACCGTTCTTCGTTTTGCCGTATGGTTTCAATATAGTGTTTCTGGGTGGTAATGTCCATAAAGCTGCCAACCACACCTCTGGGATGACCTTGCTGATCGAAGTAGGCCGACTGAAAGAAGTATACGTCCCGGGTGTTTCCTCCCGCGGTGATTACCTGTGATTCAAAACTCTGGCTTAAGCCCGAATGAAGGGTCCCTAATACCTGTTCCAGGAACCACTCCTGTTTCATTTGCGGCAAAATTTTCATGATGGGCTGTCCCAGGGCTTTCTTTCTATCCCATCCGGTCTGTTTTTCAAAAGCCAGGTTGCACCCCACTATTTTTCCTGCCGTATCCACATAATAAGTGGGATTGGGCAGGGCATCCATCAAGGTATGCTGAAAGGCAAGCTGGTCGCCCAGGGCCTTTTTGATGCGCCGCTGGTAAATAAACATGATCAGTATGAAGATACTGCCCAGAACAAGCAGCCCCAGGATGATCAGAAGGCTACTGCGGTAACGGGTTATGAAATCAGGTGGCTCATTGACAATGGTAGCTGGTTGGGGCCAGCTTGATTTGGGGATGTCGTATTTCTTTAACTGAGCATGATCCAGATAGATATAGGTGGGGTTTTCTTCTTTCACTTCCCCCAGGGCTTTCTCACCCTGAAGAATGTCGATGGCGATGACTGCCGCGTGGTATCCCTGCTGAAACCCCGATACCACTTTGCCTGCCAGAACACCATGAGGAAACATGAAATCCCAGAAGCCGAACAACGGTAAATGATTTTCCTGCGAAAGACGTTCTACGGCCAGTTCCGGGGGAATGATCTTTCCGTCAGTGCATGTGGTATAAGGCAAAAGGATAATAATAGCTGGCTGCTTTATGGCATTTGTCCGGGCGATGATCTGATCAAGGGGCATGTCGTTCATGAGAATAAATTCCATCTCCGGATAGTCTTTCTTGCCCTGTTGCATTACCATGGCGGCCAGGTCTTTACTGGTGCGGGTATGATCGCCGACAACGATTACCTGCCGGGTGCCGGGAAAGAAATCCACGGCAAGATCCATCGTGCCGTTAAAATCGATTTTCTCCAGCACCCCGCTCATCGGGGAACCATTATTGCCTCCTTGTCCTTCATAATCATTGATGCCGCAAAAAACTACCGGCACCCCCGGAAAGATCTCCTCACCATAGCGTAGCATGAAGTCCCTGGCATCATCATCCGAGAGGATGATCATGTCAAAGTAATCATCTTTAAATTTGTGTGCCAGTACTTCTTTTATTTTTTCCTGATATCCCGGGGTGAACTTTCTTTTAGAATCAAGGAATTCAACGGTGAGGCTTGCCTGGGGAACTGTTTGGGAAAAGGCAGAATCAATGCCCCGGGTGATGTTGTCGGTCCAGGCAAATGAGGAATGGTAAGAATGGATTACCAGTACTTTTTGCTGATCTTCCTGCTTTGTCCAACCTGTATGATAAAGACAAAGAAAAAGAGCGAATAAGGCTATAGCTTTCTTCATGAGAGATCCGTTTGAAAAAGGATCATTTTTCGGGAGCAAGATATAAACAAAATAATGGTAAAAACATAGTGTTTTTACGCTATTTTATTTTATTGTTCCAAAATAGATTTCCTTTTTCATCTCTGAGCACCTTCTGGTTGTCGCCGAGCCAGCGTATTACTCTGATGATACGGTCTTCGGGAATGTTGCTTTCCAGGGCACCCATCAGGGCATGAAGGGAAAGGGGCTGCTGTAGCAGCAAGGGTTTTAGCTGTTCTACCAGCAGGTCGAATTCATAACCGGATACTTCCAGCTTGTTTCGTTCCAGGCAAACATCGCAATGCCCGCAGCGGGCCGATGATTGCTCGCCGAAATATTCCAGCAGGAGCTGACTTCTGCATGTTTGGTTTTCCTGCACATATCGGGTGATGGCTTCCAGCCTTCGGGCCGAAAACAGCTTGCGTTGCTTGTAGTTCTCAGGGGAGATGTGCAGCTCTTCTGCATCAAATCTTTGTTCAAGGTAGGTGAGGATTGGCCCCTGGTTTTGTTTCTGGTAATAGATCACGTTCATCTGGTGCAGCCTGAGCAAGGCCTTATCCAGCTGTTCGAGGCTCAGATGGGTGCGTCGGGCAATCTCCTGCTCATTGATTCTGGAGAACTCACTGAACAGGCCCGAATAAGATCGGAGCAGTACCTTCATCAGGTTGTCGTAACTGGGGTTGGCCACCTGGAACCCATAAAGATCTTCCTTGTTGAGCAACACCATCATCCTTGAGGGGTTGCTCATGGCCTCGGAGAGCGCGATCAGCCCTTCCTTTTCAAGAATCCGGAGGGCATTGAAGGTCACCACCGGCTCCAGGGTATAATGACTGCAGAAGTCATGCAGGTCGAAGCTGAAGGTCTGGTCCTTGCCGCTGCCTTTGGCCAGCTGCAGGTAATTGCCCAGGCAGTTATAGATCTTGCGGATCTGCTGCAAGGGGGGATACGACAACTCGTGAAAGCGCTGCAGGTTCAGGATGTCAGCATTGTTGAACAACAACACGGCAAATGCCTTTTGGCCATCGCGGCCGGCCCGTCCGGCCTCCTGAAAATAGGCCTCAGGAGTGTCGGGCAGATCCAGATGAACTACGAAGCTTACATTGCCTTTGTCGATGCCCATGCCAAAGGCGTTGGTAGCCACGATCACCCTGATCTGTTCCTTCATCCATTGCTGTTGCCTGAGGTCTCGCTCCGGGGGGCTCAGCCCTGCATGGTAATACTCTGCACGGATGTGGTGCTGCTTCAGAAATTCGGCGGTCTCACGGGTCTTGCGGCGGTTTCTTACATATACGATGCCCGTGCCCTGTACCTTTTTGCAGATCTTCAGCAGGCGCTGCAGCTTGTCATCTTCCTTTAATACGATGTAAGCAAGGTTCTTACGTTCAAAACTCTTTTGAAATACCCTCTGGTTGACAAACATCAGGTTTTCCTGAATGTCGTGCACCACCTTTGGGGTGGCAGTGGCAGTAAGGGCTATCAGGGGGGTGCCGGGCATCAGTTCACGCACCTCGGAGATACGCAGGTAGGGAGGGCGGAAATCGTGGCCCCACTGCGAGATGCAATGGGCTTCGTCGATCGCCAGCAGGTTCACTTTCATTTTGGGCAGCCGGGCACGCACCAGGCTGGTGATCAGTCGCTCAGGCGAGAGGTACAGGAACTTGATGTCGCCGTACACACAATTGTCGATGGCTACATCTATTTCCATCCGGCTCAGGCCATGATGCACGCCCACTGCTTTGATTCCCCTGCTGCGCAGGGCCTGCACCTGGTCTTTCATTAAGGCAATCAGGGGCGTTACAACAATACATAATCCTTCCTTTGCCATAGCTGGTACCTGGTAGCACAATGACTTGCCACCCCCGGTAGGCATCAGGGCCACCGTGTCGTGGCCATCGAGCACCGAACGGATGATGTCTTCCTGCAGCGGGCGGAAGGTCTTAAAGCCCCAGTATTTTAAAAGGATGGATTGTAAATTCAATGCTGTAGGAAAAAATGCTGTTTAATCTGACTTAAGGGTCTTATTGATATCTGATTGCTGATTGTATTCTTTAATGCTATTTTCAAACTTTGTCTGGTCGAAAAAGGGACAGGAGGAACAGTCGCTGCTGCATCCAAAGCAAGCCTCCGATTCCTTCTCTGAGGATTTGCTTATGAGCCTGTACAGTCGTTTGCCTGCCCATACCATGGCTATCAGCAATATAACTATAGTTATTATCCATTGAATCATCTGGTAGTTGTTTTCCGGAAAACTGATTGTAACAAGGTTTGTTCCGGACAGGGCATTGAAACTTCATGAAAGTCCGGAAATAAACCATAATAAAGGTACAAAAAACAATCGGTATCAAACAGAACGGCCGGCAAATTGATGTTACCATCCAATTGCCGGCCGTTGTTTATAATGCGACTGCTCCTGTTTTTCTTGCAGCAGCCGTCAGGGGTTCAGCATCAGGCGCCGCCGATCTGCATCTCGCGGATGCGGAAGGTGGGCGCCGAGAAGGAACGTTCCATGTCAAGGTCATTGCCCATCATGTCCAGCCCGTTGAGTATGTCAAAGGCACTTCCTGCAATGGTAAGTCCTTTCACGGGGAAGGCAATCTTCCCGTTCTCAATCCAGAAGCCGGAAGCCCCACCGCTGAAGTTGCCGCTCACGGGGTTGATGCCGTAGCCTGTCACCCCTTTCAGCAGCAGCCCGCTGTGGGTGGCTGCGATGATCTGTTCGGGGGTATGCTCCCCGGCCTGAACATACAGGTTGTCGGTTCCGATGCCGGGCATGCTGGTAAACCCGCCACGCGAGGCGTTGCCGGTGCTTTCCACGCCTGCCCGCCGGGCTGCAATGGTATTGTAGATAAAGCTCCTGAGGATGCCCTGCTCTACCAGGGTGCGGCGCGAGGTAGGCACCCCTTCTCCATCGAAGGGAGAGCTGCCCAGGCCTTTGGCCCGGATGCCATCGTTGATGATGGTTAGCAGTGAAGAGGCAAACTGCTGATCCATTGACTGGCCCAGGAAGCTGGCTCCCTGCAATACCCGTTCGCCGTTGATGGCAGCAATCACACCGCCCAGCAGTGAGGAGGCCACCGAAGGATCAAAAATAATGCTGGCCCTCTGAGTCTTCACCATGCGGGGATCAAGCATTTCCCATGCTTTTTGCGAGGCCTTGCCGGCAATCTCTTCCAGCGATTTCAGGTCGCCGTAGTATCTGCGCGAGCAATATTCACCCCCGGTGTTGCGCTCTTCGCCTTTCTGGGCCACCACGCTTACCCCCAGTGAACACACCGAGGACTTGTAGTTCTGCAGAATGCCGTTTGAGTTGGCAATAAACACCTCTGTCTCTCTTTCGCCGAAAGAAGCCCCTGAGGTAGGCAGAGAACTAGACTGCTGTGCCATGAACTGCAACATGCTACAGTTGAACCGGGCGTACTCCGGGGTGACCGACTTGCTGTGGATATCCGCCAGCCGTTGCCGGAGATGCGCCAACGGGTTGGGGTCTGTCGCTGTTGGAAGTGTTTCCAGCACCAGCGGGGTTCGATTGAC
>JAWOCF010000225.1:0-2543 GCA_046483935.1 Bacteroidales bacterium
CGCCCTACCCTTGACCTGGAACATGTGACCATTGAGGCGCACCTGCTCGATTACCATGGCGACCTGTATGGCAGGGAGGTCAGCTTTCACTTTCTGGAACGCCTGCGCGACGAGATGCGGTTTTCGTCATTGTCGCACCTGAAAGAGCAGCTGAAAAAAGACCGGCAGGCCTCGGAAGACAGGCTCAGGGAGCTGCGCAACCAATACTTCCCATCTGACAGGTGGCTGATGATGAATCAATAGTTACAGTTTATATAATTATCTGGATCACACTTTAACAACTAAGGCATTATGTCCAGACTGGGTGTCCGGGGAGTGATTCTCTTGCTGGTATTTCTGGCACTGGGGATCTTTTGCTTCTGGTATTTTTTCAGGATCGTCATCTATATCCTGGTGTCGGCGGTGTTGTCGCTGCTGGGAGAGCCGATTGCTGAATTCCTGCACCGGATCCATATCCGCAAGGTACGCGTGCCTCATGGGGTGGCTGCCTTTGTCACCCTGCTGTTCATGATCGGCACCCTGGTGCTGATCATCCTGAATATGGTGCCTTTGCTGGGCAAGCAGGCCTCCCTGCTGTCGGATGTCAGCACACAGGGAATCCTCAACAGCCTGGAAGAACCCCTCTCGTATTTTGAATCGCTGTTCAAAGACTGGCAGGTGCTGGCCCCCGATGAGACCATCGGCAAAAAAGCCATTGCCGAACTGGCATCCATTGCCACCTTCGAACGATTCACTAATTTATTTAACTCTGTGATGGGGCTGATGGTAGAGATCTTTATCGGGTTTCTTTCCATCTCTTTCATCACCTTTTTCTTTCTGAAGGAGAAAAACCTGTTCTCCAGGATGATGATCTTCCTGACCCCACGACAATACAAGGCAGAGACAGAAACCATCATGAAGGAAAGCAAGGTGTTGATGCGAAGGTATTTTGTGGGGCTGATCACCGACCTGGTTGCGGTATTTATCCTGATCAGCATCAGCATGTGGTTTCTGGGTCTGCGCAACGCGCTGGTCATTGGCTTCTTTGCCGGCATACTGAATATCATCCCTTATGTGGGGCCGATCATTGCCACCCTGATAGGGGTGTTCCTGGGCATCAGCATCAACCTTGACATGGAGTTTTATTCGCAGATGCTGCCCCTGATCCTGAAGATCATCTCGGTGTTCATTATCGTGAATACCATCGATATAGGAGTGCTGCAGCCCGCGATATACAGCAAGAGCGTGAAGTCGCACCCCCTGGAGATCTTTATCGTCTTTCTGGCAGCAGGCATCATGGGCGGGGTATTCGGAATGATCATTGCCATCCCTGCTTACACAGTTATCCGTATCTTAGCAAAAGTTATTGTTACCAAGTCGGCACTCTTATTAGCGGTCAGGGAAGAGCTGCAGATATAAATCTACTTCATGATTATCCATTATACGAACTATATAGCTGATCTGGCCCGTCTGGCCAGACGGATCACACCCACGAAGGCTCTTAATCTGCTGAAAATCAAATCGGGCTTTTTCGCCAGCCGGGTCACCGGGAAAACGCTGGTGTGGGGGCGTCCCTTTTCGGTGTCTGCCGAGACTGCCGCGGTGTGTAACCTGAAGTGCCCTGAATGTGTTGCGGGCATCGGCAACACCCTCAGGAAACAACCCCTGATGGACCTTCCCCTGTTTCAGGAGGTGGTGTCTGATCATTCTTCGCATGCCTTCTTTGCCAACCTTTACTTCCAGGGGGAGCCATTTCTCAATGGCAGGCTGCCGCAGATGATCACCATGGCCCGGGACAAGGGATACTATACCAGCCTGTCGACCAACGGCCACTTCCTGAACCAGCATAAGTGCCGTGAGGTGATTGAGGCGGGGCTCGATCATATCATCATCTCGCTGGATGGCCTGACACAGGATAGCTATACCTTTTACCGCAAGGGCGGCGACCTTCAGAAAGTGATGGATGGTATAAGGACGCTTTCCTATACCCGTGATCAGATGAAAAAGAGGCAACCGCTGATTGAGGTTCAGTTTCTGGTAAATAAGGTGAATATCGGTGAGTTGCCCCAGCTGAAGGACTTCTGCCGCGACATTGGTGCCGACATGGTTACCCCTAAAACCATGCAGGTGTATGGGGAGGAAGGGGCAAAGGCTTTTCTTCCCGGAGATGAGAAGTACAACCGTTACTCAAACGGCAAATTGAAGAAACCGGGCAACAGGCCCTGCTACAGGCTTTGGAGCCATGCAGTTTATACTTCCGACGGGATTCCGGTGCCCTGCTGCTACGACAAGATTCCCGAATACGGCATGGAGGTGGGGGGACAAAAAAAACCGGGAGACTATTGGTTTTCTCCCGGCATGAATGCCTTCCGGCAAAAGGTATCCCACAGCCGTGATGATCAGGAAATCTGCCGTACCTGCGGCGAATAAGAGTGACCAGGCTCCCGGTCAGATGGTCATAATGTCGGCCTCCTTGGTCTCCATGTGCTTGTCGACCATGGTGATGTGCTTGTTGGTGAGGTTCTGGATGTCGGTTTCAAAGCGTTTTACCAGATCTTCGGGCA
>JAWOCF010000067.1:0-9960 GCA_046483935.1 Bacteroidales bacterium
ATGAAACTTCATAACTATTTCAGGAACAAAAAGATACTCATCACTGGCCATACCGGATTCAAGGGCAGCTGGCTTTCTCTGTGGATGATCAGGATGCAGGCCCAGGTATATGGAATTTCCGACCGGATACCCACTGATCCGGCCATGTTTGAGGAACTGGGCCTTCAGGGGAAAATAAATCACAGGTTCTGTGACATCAGGGATTATCGGGCCATAGAAGAAGCCATTGGCGAGATCCGCCCCGATTATATTTTTCATCTTGCCGCTCAGCCCATTGTGTTGGAAGCATATGCCGATCCCTTAACCACGCTCTCAACCAACATCATGGGAACAGCCCACGTGCTGGAAGGCATGAAGCAGTTGAAAAACGAGTGCGTAGCAGTATTCATTACCAGCGACAAGTGTTATGAAAATGTGGAGCAGATCTGGGGGTACCGCGAAATTGATCCTCTTGGAGGCAAGGATATCTACAGCGCCTCAAAAGGATCGGCTGAAATTGTGATTCATTCCTACTTTCACTCCTTCTTCAGGGAAAAAAGACCAAACATCCGGGTGGCTTCAGCCAGGGCGGGGAATGTGATCGGGGGCGGTGATTTTTCGCCCAACCGCATTGTTCCTGATTGTGTGCGTGCCTGGAGCATTCATAAAGAAGTAGCCATCCGCAATCCATATTCAACGCGCCCCTGGCAACACGTCCTGGAGCCGCTCAGCGGCTATCTGAGCCTGGCAGCTTCCCTGCGGGAGAATGCTCACCTGAATGGCGAAAGCTTCAATTTCGGGCCCGATACAGGCCAGAACAGCACGGTGCTGGACATCCTTGATGAGCTGGCCCGAAACTGGGGGTTTGATCCTCCTGAAGAAGCATATCATTATTCGCCGGCCACGCACTTCAATGAAGCGGGCCTGTTGAAGCTCAACTGCGACAAGGCCCACGCGCTACTTCACTGGAAAGCAATCATGCCCATCAGCCCAATGATAAGATTCGTCAGTGATTGGTACCTGCGGTTTTTTGGCAAACAGCAAGACATGTTCACTTTCTCGCTGAGGCAGATAGAAGAATACGAAAAGTTGGCTTACCAGCAGGGACAGTGGTGGGCTGCAACGGAATGAAATGTTTTTTCTAAATCTTTTACCGAATGAAAATCTTGTTTTTAACACAAATAGCATGCTTTCCTCCTGATGCCGGCGAAAAGCTCCGCAGCTTTAACTTGATACACAGCATCCTGGAATTCAGCGATACCCTGTATCTTGTATCTGGCAATGCTCCTCCCAGAGAAGCGACCTACAGCAAAGTGAAATATTTTCCCTTTCCGTCAGGTTATTATAGTCAAAACCGGTGGAAGGATCTTTCCTTGTTGTTCCGCAGAAACAAAGACCTGGAAAAGGCCATCCGGTCCATACTGGATACGGAACCAGTAGAGCTGGCTTTTCTGGATTATTACTTTTTGGGAAATTATATCAGCCTGTTTAAAGAAAGGGGCATCAAGGTTATTTATGGCACCCACAATGTGCAGCCGGCATTGAATCATCAAACGCCTGCAAAAACCCTAAAAGACCGCTTGTACAAAAAAGTCAGGCTTCTGCTGGAGACACGTCACGAGCAACGTTACTATCCTCAAAGCGATGCCTTGATTTGTGTTTCAGAACAGGACCAGGAGTGGTACCAAAACCATTATAAGAACCTGCCGGTATTCCTGATTCCCAATTACATTCACGAAGCCATTTACAAGAACAGCATTGAGCTTAGAAAGAAAAACCAGATTATCATGGCAGCAAATTATTCAGCCTTCCAGAACAAGTATGGCTTGCAGTGGTTTCTTGAAAAAGTCTGGGATGAAGAGTTGGCATCGTTAACCACCCTGATTGTGGCAGGCCACCGCTCAGTCAGCGTGCTGGAAAACCTGAAGCAGGAAGGGATTTCCACAGCAGGGGTACAAGCTCTTGGCACAGTAGATGACATGAAGAAAAGTATTGCTGAATCAAAAGCAGCCATCATTCCCCTGCTGCATGGCAGTGGCACCCGGCTGAAATGCATTGAAGCCATGGCCTTAAAAACCAGCATCATATCGACCACCGTGGGCGCCCAGGGAATTGATCACAACGGGTCCATCCTACTGGCTGATGATCCATCGGATTTTAAAACAGCAATCATCAGAATACTGCAAAAGAAAATTCAACCTGAAGAATCCGCTTATCAGGTGTTCCTGAACAAATATTCATCAAAAGCAAATACCCCAAGGTTAAAGAAAATATTATCAGAACAATGAAAAATAGCTACTTTTATTAAAGATGTTTTAAATGAGAGGAATCATTGTTTTCATTCTTTGAATCATTCATTTCTGAGTTGCGATTGGTTGATTAAGATTACCTCATTCACCCGTAAAAACGGAGAAGGTTCAGTTTGGGCAATTTATGTCCAAACAATTGATCTGATAAGCATTTCAGATAAAATAACCTTTCCACGGTTTAATTATTAAACACTGTTTATTATGATTTACAGTCGTCTGGCTAAAATATTTGTGGTTTATTACATCATTATCAGTTCGGCATCTTTTTATACCCTCAGATATTTCCCCGAATCTTTCAGAAACATGATGTCGATGGCTGCCATCGCATTAATCATACTGATCCTGATTATTGATTTGTTTCCCGACTCCACCCCCAGGATGAGAAAGTATTTTACAACGGAGGTCTCCCTGTTTCTGGTAGCTACTTTCGCCAGCATGTTCATTGCCAAGTCGCATCACTATCAGGATTTTGGCACCACATTACTGGTGCAGCGATTTATGTACTTCTACCTGTTTTATTTTGCCTTGCACAGCTTAAGGCTTGACGCTGACGCCATTGAAAGGGTAGTTCTTCCCCTGGGGCTTTTATATGCCGGATTTTACATTTTTCAATACATGGCTTATCCAGCCCGTTTCTTTGAGTCACGAATTGATGTAGACCGGGGAACCGTGCGGGTTTTTCTTCCCGGGGCAGGATTTCTGATGCTGGCCTACTTTAAGAGCCTGCAGGAATTCCTGACCCGCAATAAATACAAATACCTGATTATTGCCCTGGTCATCTTTGCGGTAGGGGGTATCTTGTCGGGAACCCGGCAAAGCCTTGCCAGCCTTACGCTGATTACCCTGGCCTTTGTCTTTTTCAACCGGGAGGTGAAGTCCAGGCTCTTCATCGTGTTTATTGGGGCGCTGGCTGGAGCAGCTCTGGTAGCACTTTTCTGGGACATCTTCCAGGAGATGATCCAGGTAACTCAGCAAGAAACAGGAAAACCCAGACCCAACGTGCGTTTGATGGCTGCCCGATATTTCACCGACGACTTCATGCCTTCCAAGGCAGCATACATCTTTGGCAATGGCCAGGACAGCATGAATTCACCTTACGGTCAACGGGTTAATCTGATCAAACTCATTAAGGGGTTCTACCAATCAGATGTGGGTATCATCGGCGACTATTCCAAATTCGGGATTTTCTTTGTGATTGGCCAGCTCAGCATTATGGCCAGGATCATCTTTGGGAACCTGCATCCCCGAATATCTTACATCCGCTATTACTTTATCTCTTTGGCGCTTGTCATGTTCAGCGGGGCCAACATCTTCGGGCGGGCCGACGGGATTGCCTTTATCTGCGTTATGCTTTACCTGGTGGATTATTACAAAAATGACCCCTCGGTGCGGCCCCGCAAAGACATGCCAGAGGGCACTGCTATTGCAGAACCCGGATAATTACGATCATGTCTTTTAAAAAGAATACCATTCCGAAGCATTGGAGATTGGGTTATGTGACCCCTAAAAACAAAATTAATCACCTGCTTCACTACCTTGAACCAGATCATCGTTCCGGGTATTTTTTCTAAACAAAATAGGTCTTAAAATGTTATTCATACGCAACTGATAATACATCAATTCAGATTTATATAAATGGCTCCCAACAGCTATCAGTCCTGATTTCGCTTCTGGCAGGGATTTCAATTTTACCTTTAAAACAGACATCACTTTGAAGAGAATCATTTTATACAGATATCATGAAAACCTGGCGCTCTGCATTGACCGGTTGACTCTAATCCGGGGGTTAAATCCCGGGGTTCCTGTATATGGGCTCTATGGTGGCCCGGACCATGAATGCGAGAAATTTTCCACACCATTATCCCACTTGCTCGATGGTATTTATTGCATCCGCAATAAATCAGGTTACTGGAAATGGGGGAACAGCGATCTGGCATTCCGGCTCTGGTATCAGGATTATGGTCATCGTCTGGATTTTGATTCGGTTATTGTACTGGAATGGGATCTTGTGCTGTTCGAACCCATCGAAAAACTGTACGCCCATATCCAGCCCGGGCAAGTTGGCATGACCGGCCTTACTCCATTATCTAACGTAGAAAAGAAATGGTTCTGGACGCGCGACCCTTCACGGCGGGAGGAGTGGCTGAAGTTGCTGGAGCATGTTACCCGGTATCATCATTACGATCAGGCGCCCTATGCCAGCCTTTGCCCAGGGGTGATCATGCCCAAAGCCTTCCTGGAGGCTTATAATGCCATAGAGATCCCCGAACTGGCTCATGATGAGTTACGGCTTCCCTTATATGCACAAGTGCTGGGTTTCGAACTGGCGGACCTTGGCTTTTATAAGAAATGGTTCTCTGCCCAAGAATGGAGCTTGTTCAATTGCAACGATCTGCCCATATCAGCTGCCATTATTGAAAAAGAACTGGCAAAATCGAATGGCAGAAAGGTTTTTCACCCATTCCGGGAAATGATCAGCGAACGATTTTCAAACCTAATCCCAAGCAGGAACCAAAGCTTTTAAGATCATCCCTTGCCCTGAATCCACCCAACTTCTTATTTAAAACCTTGCAACCGTGAATATCTCCTATATCTCCTCGTTTGATGCCACAGATATAAACAGCTATTCAGGCACCGGATATTTTATTCCGCAAATGCTCCAGAAAACAGGAGATCATGTTTCCTTTATCGGCAACCTGAGCCACATCAATCCAGTTATTCAAAAGGTGAAACGAAAAGCCTATCGTGCACTGGGTAAAAAGTACCTGATCGAAAGAAACCCACAGGTCCTAAAGCTTTGGGCAGAGCAGGTCAACAAAAAAATGGATCCTGCCACCCAGGTGTTGACCGGTTATTCAAGCCAACCATTTGCCAGGCTCCACAATAATAAACCGAAAGTTTTCTGGACAGATGCTGTTTTTGCCGACATGATTGACTATTATGAAGTATACAGCAACTTGTGTCAGGAATCAATAGCCGATGGCAACCGCATGGAACACGATGCTATACACAATGCCACCGTATCGGTGTATTCCTCCGAATGGGCTGCCCGTGGGGCTGTAAAACATTATGGCATTGAGGAATCCCGGGTGCGCGTAGTACCCTACGGAGCCAACATCTCAGTCAATTATTCTCATCAGGATATCGTTGAGCGGGCCCGCAGAAAATCTTTTGATGTCTGTAATCTCCTTTTTCTGGGGGTAGAGTGGTATCGCAAAGGAGGTGATGTAGCCGTGAGGATTGCCGAGGACCTGAACGCCAAAGGCATACCCACCACCCTGAGCATTGTGGGGGTCGAGCCACCCGAACATATACGCAACCTGAGTTTCATCCGTGCTCACGGCTATATCAGTAAGTCTAATCCTTCAGGTCGTGATTTATTAAACCGGCTCATTACCCAGTCGCATTTTCTGCTGTTACCTACCCGGGCTGATTGTACACCCATCGTATACAGCGAGATGAATGCTCACGGAGTGCCTGTAATAACAACAGATGAGGGAGGAATTCCCAGCCTGATCCAACAGGGAATCAATGGGTATATGTTTAACAAAGATTCAGAAATTGAGGTCTTTTCCGATTGTATCCTGAAGCTCTTTGAGGACAAAAACAGGTATGCTGAACTTTCGGCAAGCTCCTTTAATGAATACAAAACCAGGCTGAACTGGGATCATTCCATCCGGCAATTCAGGGCCATTCTTCAGGAAGTGACATGATTGCAGTAAAGCCTTCCAGTCATGAACGCAGGCATCTGACTTCTGCGCAGGCATCTGAAATGTAGTGAATTTCAGACAAAGGATTTGGCATCGCGAATACGGTTCATCACCTTTGTGATGCTGGCAGTGTGCAGAATTTTTCCAAGTGGCAGGTCCTTAATCTTACTTTTGGGATAGGTGCGGTTGTAATAATCAATATGCTGCTGGCAAGCCCATGAAATACTCAGCCAGGACAGAAGGCTGTTGACTTTATTCTCTTTAATGACCATCTGCATAAACTTTTCGTTGGCTTCAATCAGCTTCACCACACTCAAATATGATTCCTGAGTATTTGAGATGCGATAAAAAGCGAGCTTTTCATCAATAATGGCAGTGCGGGTAATACAGGTCAACCGATACCAGAAGTACAAGTCGGCCACAGGGTGCAGGGAAGCATCAAAATAGCCCGCATGGTCAGTCAGCGATTTCTTAAAAGCCACTCCCGGAAAGGGTGATAGGTTGCGATAGAGGAAATACGTATTTTTTATGAACTTAATCTTCAGCAGATCTTTAACCGGACGTTCCATGAAGTCATCAGGCAGTTGCTGCCCCACCACTGTTTTGGCTGCCAGCACCCCTGCCTCAGGATGCTTTTTAATGGCCTTTAACATGGTTTCCACGAACTGTGGATGTAACAGGTCATCATCGTGCAAAATGCTGATCCAGGGGGTCTGAGCCATCTCTATGCACTTATTCCAGTTGGGCACCATGCCCAGATTCTTTTCATTACGATGATAACTAACCAACGGGTTGTTCAACTCCGAAACGAAAGATGAAAAAAGACCATGATCAGATGCATTATCCAATACCACAATCCGGCATTTGACCGTTTGGTTCAAAGCGCTGTGGATGGCTTGTTCAAAAAAATCAAACCGGTTAAACACCGGAATTGCAATAGTAAAAAGTTCCGTTTCCATTATTTATTACATAATTATTATCATTCATTCTCAGACTCCCCCGAAAGCTGTATGTTATTGGAAAAATACCTGCCATTGATGGCTTCAAGCGTTTTTTCCAATGCAATATGAACCCCATGA
The DNA here is from genome assembly GCA_046483935.1 of Bacteroidales bacterium. Taxonomy (GTDB): domain Bacteria; phylum Bacteroidota; class Bacteroidia; order Bacteroidales; family UBA7960; genus JAWOCF01. The sequence goes on from JAWOCF010000067.1 coordinate 7,078, forward strand.
GTATTCCAGTGAGTATCCGTTTTATGATAGAGCAGAACATCGCTGTTTTTATAATCATCGTACAGAGGGATATAAGCAACGTTATACTTATCCAGCTTAATATAAAGCCGGGTAAGAAAGTGATGGTATTCTTCTTCACCTGTCAGGTCATAATAAATAGAATACCTTTCGGGAACAGGTAGAAACAGGAAATCCATATTGTACTTCTGTTTAATCATATTGGCCAGATGACTGATATTCGTGGCAAAGACATCTATTTGCTCATCCGTATACTGATGGTGAAAATGATTTACCGTTTCGCTGGTAAACAACCAGGAGCCGTTTTGAGGATCAATATGATACACCGGGGTAAAGCTGTTAATATACTTAAAGAGTCTGAATCTAAGCGTTGAAAGATGAGTGTAAAGATTGTGAGTAAGGTAGGATCGCTTCATGACGGTGGCATAAAGAAACTCAGCATTCTCAGGAAACAGCACCTGATCTAAAAGGTACCGGTGAGGTTTAACCTTTGAGTCTATCACTTGCGGATGATAAGGCACCATAAACCTCTCAGGAATATACCGCTCTGTTGTGCCATAAACAAACAAACGTTTTTGTTGCGGCTGCACCCCATTGGTTTCCAGAAATGCCAGGGCATTTCCCCAGAAAGGCTTGTTGATCCTGTGGTAGTAAACATTCTTGCCGGTTTGCCGGGCCAGCCTTTCGGGTAAAGACACCGAGCGGGAATGGTCAAAATGACTGTCACCAAAAACAATGATTTGAGCTTGTTTCAGGGAAGGGTGCTGATCGGAGAACCTGTATTTGCGCATGGCAGGTGGCAGTTGTTCACGGAAATCATTCACCAGACTTACATAAAACAACTCCCCGTATTTGGTAGAATCCTCATATTCTTCATACGTCTTGACCTTCAGCAATAAATTCATAGAGTACTCCGGAACAATCCGGATAGAAAGAAAAACAACCAGGCATATGAAGCCTGAGGTATAGATTAGAATTTTAAGTATTTTTTGATGCATGTCTCAACTTAAAAGGTTGAAGAAATAAAATTATATCCTTTTTTCTTCATATAAAATTAGCCAAAAAAACACGTGTTTGCAAGTTTTATGGTTCAATAATAAAGACTAAAATTAGTTTAAATTAGTTATAGCTCCCTTTATTGTATATTCAATGATTGCTTTTCTCTGGCATCAAACGGGGCGCTGAAGAGGTGCCTCTCCGGAATCTTCCCTTTTGATCCTTGACATATTCCAGCAACCCGATAACCCGGTGTTGCAGGGCCTTTCCAAATTCAGGCCAGGTATGCTCCCGGATAAACTTTTCAACTTCCCGGGCGGTGACTATCGGGAAGTTGCTTTTTGAAGCATCCAGGATGGTCTGAAGTTCATTAAAATCATGGTAGGTTTGAATGATGCCCAGGTCGGCCATTTCGGCAAAAGCGCCAACATGTGGTCCCACCACATAGGCCCGGTTGGATATAGAATCCATTAATGCCCCTGAGCTTAATACCGAGGCCCCTGAATAGGTGAACAACACGATGGTGGAACGGGCAATCATCTGAGACAATTCTCCGGGATCAATAAACTGATTCTTAATGGTAATCACGGGGGAGGAATACTGGTTGATCTTTTGAAAAAATTCAGGTGTACCCGCCTTCCCTGCAATCAGAATTCGGTAGCGGGAAAGGGCATCCTGCTGCTCCAGATACTCCAGAAAGGTATCGATTCCTTTATAAGGGGCCATGGTTCCCCAGATCAGTATATCATACTCTTTTTTCTCAGGCTGCTGATTCCCATTAGCCGGAGTGACCGGATGGGGGAAAAAGAATAGCCGGGAAGATGCCTGCGGGTACTTTTCGCTGGCAAAACGCACCCCTTCATGCGAATGGGTGATGATCAGGTCACTGTATTTCAATAAGTTATTGAATAGGATCTCTTTCAGGTACCGTTGCCTGGCCGAATGGGAAATTTTATTATGAAGCGTCCATACAACCTTTATTCCCACCCATTTTCTGATCCTCAGGAAGATCAGAAAGAAAACCGTCTGCAACCAACCAGCCTTTTTCTCCGGAAGGTTTTCTATCCAGTTCAGGAACACCATATCGGCTTTACCAGCAAACTTCACCAGGTTAAATATCCCCGTATTTGAAGGAGCGTGCTTGTTCAGATAGACAATATATCCTTCTGTGGCTTTCATAAAATGATCCACATAAGGATTATAAATTCCGGTTTTCAGCCTATTGGTAATTGGATATAGATATGCTTTAACTTTCATTGATTGTTTTTTTTACACCCAAAGCATTCAACATTTTCCACTTTAAGAAGCCCCCGATGTATTTAAAATATTTCCTGGCAAAAGGAAGATAGGCTCTGTAGGAGGTTGAATGAGTTTGAAGGAATCGTAAATCCTTTTTAAATCCATAGATTGATTTGATGCTGGTAAGTGACTGGAAAAGTCGGGAGTAACTATTTTGATGAAAGAGACCTGTATTGGTATTATCATTAAAAATAACCAACTCGGGAAAAACCATTATCTGAAAACCAGCTGATTTAGCCCTTAGCGAATAATCACTGTCTGCATGATACTGGGGGAAATTATGCTCGTCCAGGTAACCGATGGTGTCAATTACGGAGCGATGCACAGTAGTGCCCATGCCGGGTAGCCAGTCTACCACAAAAGCTTTCTGATATCGTGCATCGTCCTGTTGACGCTCGCCATACATATATCGGGTTCCTTTAACAGGATCAAACCGTCCTCACATTCCACAAATCAGATTATCATTCAACACAAATACCTTTGACCCTACGACCACCTGAGTGGAAACACTTGAGAGAATGCTGAAGAGCTGTGTCAGGTAGTCCTTCTGAGGGATGATATCATTATTCC
>JAWOCF010000080.1:0-3126 GCA_046483935.1 Bacteroidales bacterium
CGGGCAAACACCACTCCTCCGCTTACCGGGCGGTCGATACGATGCACCACTCCCAGCCATACATTCCCTAATTTCTGATATTTTTCTTTCAGATAGCGCTTCACGGCTTCGCCCATGGGCTCATCGCCGGTCTTGTCACCTTGAACAATCTCAGAAGGAAGTTTATTCACCACAATCAGGTGATTGTCTTCATAGATAATCCGCTCTTGTATTGGAATAGCAACAGGCATCAGGGGTGGCAGGTTAGTATTGTTCCTTTTCATTGGGGAAGTCAAGGCTTTTCACATCGTTGATATAGGCTTTCACCGACCCCTGCATTTCCTGAAACAGGTTGTGATATCTTCGCAAGAAGCGGGGTGAGAAGTCCTGGTTGATGCCCAGCATATCGTGAATCACCAGGACCTGGCCATCCACATGATTTCCAGCGCCAATGCCTATGGTGGGAACCTTCAGGCTATTGGTAACTTCTTTGGCCAGTTGGGCGGGAATCTTTTCAAGGACAATGGCAAAACATCCGGCTTCCTGTAGCAGCAGGGCATCTTCTTTCAACTTGCTGGCTTCATCGTCACCGGTAGCCCTGACCACATAGGTGCCAAACTTATTGATCGACTGGGGTATCAGCCCCAGATGCCCCATCACGGGAATGCCCGCAGAGAGGATCCGGTGCACCGAGTCAATGATCTCACGGCCTCCCTCCATCTTCACGGCATTGGCATTAGACTCCTTCATGATTCGAATGGCCGAGTTCAGAGCCTCCCGGCTATTGCCCTGGTAGGTACCAAACGGCATATCCACCACCACCAATGCTCTTTCAACAGCACGCATTACCGAACTGGCATGATAGATCATCTCATTGAGAGTAATGGGCAGCGTGGTTTTATGACCAGCCATGACATTGGAGGCCGAATCGCCAACCAGGATTACATCGATGCCTGATTGATCCACAATGCGGGCCATGGAGTAATCATATGCGGTAAGCATGGCAATTTTCTCTTCCCGCAGCTTCATTTCCTGAAGCACATGGGTTGTGACCTTGGTGACCTGAGGAGATTTCATTATGGTAATTTTTTCAAAAAAGAAAAATTTGGTAGCATTCCCAGACTGTAAGACTTGCTTTTTACAGACCAGGCAATATCAAACAAGCAACAAAGTTACTGATAACCATGATGCCACCGCAAGAAAAAAATACCGAAATAATCAGCTTGTGCCACCTGCAAAATCAAAAGGGCCAGAACTGATTGTCATACCATACCTTCTCAGTAAGCTGCTTGTTAAGATCGATCAACAGCTTGTGATGTCCCTTTTCCCAGTCGGCCAGCCACTGAAAAAGCTCCTGCTCATTGGCATCCGTTGCTTCCTGTGCCCGGGTGGCATACACTTCAATAGATTTATTTTCCATATCAATGGCCGCCGAAATGGCCGCTGCTTCAAATCCTGCCCCTGAGATATCTTTCCTGATCTTATCGGTGAGAATCATGCCGGCAATGGCCTCATCGGCCTCAGAAGGATTTATCAGCTCGTTTTTTTCAAAGGTTCCGGTATTCTGATAGCTGGAATATTGCTTCATCAGGAGGTCAATGTGCAGCTGTTCTTCCTTTGCCATGACCCTGAAAATTTTTGCCGCATCAGGGCTTTTGGTCTGAGCAGCCACCTGTTCGTAAAGTGATTTGCCACGATGTTCCATAATGATGGCTTTCTTCAGGATATCAGTAACTTCATTATCTTTCATGAGTAATATATTTTTGGAGTGAATGAATGATTTTGCTTTACAACAAACCTACATATTTTTTTGCAAATAGTTATGTTTTAAAGATAAATTATAAAAAAATACTCCCGGAGCACTATTCAACAGAAATCCTGCTCCTGAAGGCAGAAAATGTTAAATTTGCCCTAAAGCAATTTTCCGATATGCAAATAACTCCCGAGAAGGCCGTAAGCAATCTCTTCACCAGCTATCACGGCCAATCCCCCGATAAGATCACCCCGCTGCCAGCCTCAGGTTCCGAAAGAAGATATTTCAGGATCTGGTTTGCTGACCAGACCCTGCTGGCTGCTTATAACCCCTACCCCCGCGAGAACCATGCCTTTATTACCCTGAGCAGGCACTTTGCCGCAAAGGGCCTGCCTGTTCCACAGATATTGGCCCAGGACCTCAGCAACCATTGCTACCTGGTGTCCGACTTGGGGGATACCACCCTGTTTTCCTTACTGCCGCACGATCCTGCCATCGAGGCATTTGATCAGGGGGTCATGGCATTGTATGCACAGGTTGTTGAATGGCTTGCTGCCTTTCAGATTAAAGGGGCACAGGATCTGGATTTCAGCATCTGCTATCCGCGTCAGGCTTTTGACAGGCAATCTATGATGTGGGACCTGAACTATTTCAAGTACTACTACCTGAAAACCTCAGGCATCCCCTTCGACGAGCAGAAGCTGGAAGAAGACTTCGGGCGCTTTACCAGCCATCTTCTTGAGCAACCGGCTGAATACTTCATGTACCGCGATTTTCAGTCGCGCAACATCATGATCTATGAAGGCAGCCCACGGTTCATTGACTATCAGGGGGGCCGCAAGGGGCCCCTGCAATATGATATCGCCTCATTGCTGTTCGATGCCAAGGCCAACATCCCTTTCGAACAGCGGCTTCAGCTGCTGGATCTGTATATAGAGAAGGTGAGAGAACACATAGCAATAGAAGAAAAAAGCTTCCGCACCTCATTTTATGACTTCGTGGTAATGCGCATCCTTCAGGCACTGGGCACTTATGGTTTCCGGGGGGGGATTGAAAAAAAGGCACTGTTCCTGCAGAGTGTCCCGTTTGCCATGAACAACCTGAGATGGCTGGTCACCAACAACCTTCTTCCCGCCAGCACCCCATATCTTTCAGGGTTGATTGAGAAGATCGCTGCCAAAGGGCCATATCCCGAATCTACTTCTCAGCCCGAAGGGTTAACACTTACCATCAACAGTTTCTCCTACCGTAATGGCATTCCCCAGGATGCCTCGGGCAACGGGGGTGGCTTCGTGTTCGATTGCCGCGCTTTGCCCAATCCCGGAAGGGAACCGGCCTTTAAATACCTTACCGGCCAGAACCAGCCAGTGATAGATTATCTGCAGAAAGCTGAT
>JAWOCF010000089.1:0-4001 GCA_046483935.1 Bacteroidales bacterium
ATCAGCTTTACGACACCATGCGTGGGCGGGTAATCTTTCCCATCCACAACCTGTCGGGCAGGGTGCTGGGCTTCGGGGCCCGCATCATGACTTCCGACAAAAAGCGGCCCAAGTATATCAACTCGGCAGAAAGTGACATTTACCACAAAGGGAAAGTTCTCTATGGATTGTACTTTGCCAAAAGCGCCATCGCCTCCCTCGACAACTGTTATCTGGTAGAAGGATATACCGATGTGATATCCATGCATCAGGCCGGCGTGCACAATGTGATTGCCTCCTCGGGCACTGCCCTGGGCACCGAACAGATTAGGCTGATCAGCCGCTATACCAGCAACATCACCCTGCTGTTTGATGGCGACAAGGCAGGAATCAAGGCCGCCTTCCGGGGCATCAACATGATTCTGGAAGAGGGGATGAACGTGCGGCTGGTGCTGTTTCCCGATGGGGAAGACCCCGACTCGTATGCCCGCAAGTACCGCCCGGCAGAGGTGAAAAGCTTTATTGAAGACAATGCCCTTGATTTTATCTCCTTCAAGACCAACCTGTTGCTGGAGGAGACCAAAAACGACCCCATCAAGAAGGCAGGGCTGATCCGTGAAATTGCAGAGACCATCGCCCTGATTCCTGAACCTATTGCCCGCACTCTATACGTGCAGCAGTGCAGCGGGCTGATGCAGATTGACGAGAAGTTGTTGTTCACGGAAATCAATAAGCTCAGGCGCAAAAAGTCACTTGAGAAAAGTGGTTCGCACAGCCACCCCCGGCAGGACTACCCGCAGGATCTACCTGCCGGCGACAGCACAGAACCCAGGCCGGTGCTGCAGCCCACACTCGACTACCAGGAAAAGGATGTAATTCGCATCATGCTGCTGTATGGTCACCGCGAGATCATGGTTGAGGGCCTTAATGAGGATGACCGGCCCGTGCAGATTGCCATGAAAGTTGCCAGTTACATCGTACAGGATTTTGAAGAAGATGAGATGCGCTTCGAAAATGCAGCCTGTCAGGCCATTTACGACATCTGCCGGGAAGCCGCCGCTGGCGTGCTGCCCGACGACGATCAGCATCTGAGCACCCTGGTATTGAATCATGACACCCAGGAGGTCAGGCAGCTGGCCATCGACCTGGTTACTACCCAGCATACCCTGAGCCACAACTGGGAACAACGTCACCAGATATTTGTCAAGACAGAAGAAGAAGATGTGAAAAGCCTGGTAGAAGAAGTGGTCCATTCGCTCAAGCTCAAGATCCTGGAGAAGAGGATTGAAGAGAATCAGAAAATGATGAAACAAGAGCAGGATCATGAAAAGATCATGCAACTCATGGAGATTGAACGCAACCTGAAAATACTACGAAGCGCCTGTGCCCGGCAGCTCAGCCTGGTTGTTACCCGATAACCTCACCACCCCCCTTTCCATATTGTCCGGTACCGTACACCTTCTGTTCACTGGCGTGCAGGGTGAGGGCCTTTGTTTTATTTGGGCCCCTTCCGCTTATTTTGATTCCTAAAAAATTTCTTTCCCAAAATACCATGCTCCGCCAGGCCCCTTCCTCTTTTTATGTTTCTTTAAAATATTCTTTTTAATTTAAATAAGTTTGGCACAGTTAATGTAAAAGGGGGAGATATCTATTGTTAACGGAAAAACAACACCATCCGTACAAGCAGGCATCTCCATGAAAACACAAGATCATTCAATCAGAATCAGCCCCGCCAGGGAGCATAACTTTATGTTTCAGAAGCAGGAATTTTACCCGGCCAGCAGGGGCCAAAGAAACGGGGCCCTGAAGGTCTACCTGTTGCGTTTTCTGATTGTGGCCGCGCTAATCCTGGCAGTGCTCAGTGCGGGGGCCCAGAGCCCACGGCGCAAGGTGGGTGTAGTTCTCAGCGGCGGGGGCGCCAAGGGCATCGCTCATGTAGGCGTTTTAAAAGCCCTGGAAGAATATCAGATTCCTATCGATTATATTGCAGGAACATCTATTGGAGCCATTGTAGGCGGCTTGTATGCTGCCGGGTACTCCCCGTTCCAAATTGAAGAGATCCTGATGTCAGAAGCTTTTCAGGAGGCCTCACGGGGAGCCATTGATGAAAAGTATAACTTCTATTACTTACAACAAGATCCTGATCCCACCTGGTTCAGCCTCACCTACGACTGGGAAAGCCGCCTGGAATATCAGAACATCCTGAAAGAAAATATTCCCACCAATATCGTCTCTCCTTTTCTGATGGACTTTATGTTCATGGAGCACCTGGGGCCAGCCACGGCCGCCGCAGGCAATGATTTCGACGAGCTGTTCGTGCCTTTCCGTTGCGTGGCTTCCGACATCAGGGCCAAAAAGCAGGTGGTTTTCCGCACTGGCAACCTGCCGGATGCTGTCAGGGCTTCCATGACCTTTCCCTTGTACTTCAAGCCCATCAGTATTGATGGGGTGATGTTGCTGGATGGAGGGATGTTCAACAATTTTCCTTCCGACATCATGCTGGAGGATTTCAACCCTGATGTGATCATCGGAAGCATCGTAGCATCCAACCCCCGCCTCCCTGATCCAAATGATCTGAAGTCGCAACTGGAGAACATGCTCATGTACACCACCAACTACGAAATTTTTTCGCGCTACGGGGTGCTGATCAAACCCGAGGTGCCCCAGTTGAGTGTTACTGATTTCAGCCAGAATGCCAGAGTAATCCAGGCAGGTTATGATGCCACCATGAAAAAGATGGGAGAAATCGTCAGCCAGATCGACTCGCGCAGCCATCCCGATACGTTGGCCGCACGCCGTGAGTCCTTTCAACGACGGGTACCCCAAAAGATGGTTGGCGACATCTATATCAAGGGCTTGAAGGAAGATCAGGAGAAGTTTGTGCGCAGCTTTCTGAATCCGGGTTCCGCACCCCTGTCTTTGGAGCAGGTAAAGGTCAATTATCTGCGCATGCTATCTTTTACGCGCTTTCAACATATCTATCCGCGGATGCGATACGATGAAACAACAAATACCTATACCCTATGTCTGGAAGCAGAGAAAAACCATGAGATTCTGCGAGGCCTGGGTGGTAATATTTCCTCCAGAAGCGTCAACCAGGTGTTTGGCAAGTTTCATTATCAGAAGTTAACGGCCAATCCCAAATCTATCAGCAACAATGTATATTTCGGCAACTTTTACCGAAGTGCCAATATTGCCGGCAGAATTGATTTCACGGGAGAAAAGGCAGGTTTCCTGCAGGCCAGCATGACATACAGCCAATGGAAATACACCACCCAATCGGTGTACCTGTTTGAGGAAACCCCTTCATCCTATATCTCTCAAAGGGAGGTCACCACCGACTTTCGGGCAGGCATTCCGGCAGGTTACCGGGCAAAACTGGAACTGGGTACCAGCAGCATTCAGTTGAAAGATCAGTATTATCATACCCATCGTTTCGCACGCACCGACACGGCCGACATTACCCGCTTTTCGCCCTGGGTCACTTATCTGACCTACGAATATAACACCCTGAACCGCAAGCAGCTGGCCAATGAAGGCATGTTTTTGAATACGACCCTGCGATATGTAAATGGCCCCGAGTCAAACAGTCCGGGCAGCACCGCCTTTGCCCGCCACGACAGCCGCAGCATGCATTCATGGTGGGAGCTGCAGATTAAATATGAGCACCTGCTGTTTTCGGAAAGCAAGCTTAACCCCGGGGTGGTGTCGGAGATCTTTATCAGCAACCGGCCCCTATTTTCCAACTATGCCTCTTCAATGATTATGGCCCGCCAGTTCAACCCTTTCCCACTGGCAAAGACACGCTATCTGCCTTCTTTCAGAGCCAATCAGTATGTGGCGGCCGGCCTGAAAACCATGTATTGCTTCTCGCGAAGAGTGCAGTTGCAGGCCGAGGCATATCTTTTTCAACCTTTCAGCAGAATAGAAAGTAGCGAAAACACTGCTGTATCCTATAAACCCTACCCCAACGACATGTCGCTCATGGGCAATATGGCCCTTATTTATCATACCCCGCCGGG
>JAWOCF010000105.1:0-2695 GCA_046483935.1 Bacteroidales bacterium
ATTCAAGAGGTTCTTGAACATATCAATTATGAGGAACAAGTGGTTTTCCCCTATATCAAAAGAATGCTGCTGGGCACCTCCAGCCAGGAAGCACCATCCCGGGAAAAAGAATATGGCATTGAAGATTTTGAGCAACGCCACAATAATATCGAAGAAAAGCTATCGGACCTGAAAAACCTGCTGGTGAAGTACTTTCCGTGTGGCAGCGACCGTTACCTGCGCATGCGCATCCTGAATGAACTTTTCGATTTGGAACAGGATCTGACCAATCATGCCCGGCTGGAAGATAAAGTGTTGATACCCGTTGTCAAGACCCTTGAGCAACAAAATTCCTCCCCCTCATAATGGCGCCCAGTATTCTGATTGCCGAATATTCCGAGATCATCCGCAAGGGGCTGATTGAAATTTTGGAAGGCAGTGGCCAGTTTTCACGCATCAGGGAACAAAGCTGTGCGGCAAACCTGCAGGCCATGATTGCCCGCCACAAACCCGACCTGCTGCTGGTGAATCCATCCATGGTGGATGTTGGTTTGCGCGACCATCTGAAGGAAAACAAAGAACCACGGCCCAGGCTGGTGGGCATCCTTTACAACTTTCATGATCAGGAAGTAGTTGACCTGTTCGATGAGGTCATTGCCATTAACGACACCCGGGCCCGAATCCTGAAAAAGCTTCAGACTGTGTGGCAGCAAAAACCCCTCGACACAGGCCAGCCCGACACCCAGCTCACCCTGCGCGAAAAGGATGTACTTCGGCTACTGGTTAAAGGCATGAGTAACAAGCAAATCTCTTCCGAATTATTTATCAGTGCCCACACCGTAATGTCGCACCGCAAGAACATTACCCAGAAGTTAAGCATTAAGAGCGTTGCCGGATTGACTGTTTTTGCTATCCTCAATGGCATTATCAGTATGAATGATCTGAAGTAATTATTCGCCCCTCTTATTCTGACACCGCAAGGCAAGAATCAACTTTCAAGTCCTCCTGTTGGTCTTTTTACCAGGGCGCCATGCCCATGAAAATATTCAAAAGCTATAAATGGTAAGACCCTGGGATAAAAGTGGTTGAAATAATTCTTAAATTACAGGAATAATAAAACCCATGATGATGAAGATTCTGTTAACGGGAGCTACCGGATATATTGCGCAGAGATTATTACCTGCCTTACTGCGCGAGGGCCATCAGGTGTATTGTTGTGTCAGAGACAAGGACCGGTTTGTCAGCAGGTATTTGTCAGAGAACGTGATTGTGCTGGAAACTGATTTTCTGCGGGAAGAAAGCTTGCAGGTGATCCCTCAGGATATCGATGTGGCCTTTTACCTGATTCATTCGATGTCGGCTTCGGGAGGCGATTTTTCGCAAAAGGAAAAAACCTGTGCAATCAATTTCAGGAACAGGATGCAGAACACCCGGGTGCAGCAGGTGATTTATTTAAGCGGGATCGTGAATGACCCGGCACTGTCGCGTCACCTGTCCTCGCGCAAACAAGTGGAAGATCTTCTCAGGGAGGGCACTTATGCCCTGACCACCTTACGGGCAGGGATTATCGTGGGCTCGGGCAGCGCCTCTTTTGAAATTATCCGCGACCTGGTGGAGAAATTACCTGTGATGATCGCCCCCCAATGGCTTAACACCCGCTGCCAGCCCATTGCCATCCGCAATGTGATAGAATTTCTTTCCCGGGTGATGGCCCGCCCGGAAACTTATCACCAGGATTATGATATTGGAGGAGATGAGATACTGACCTACAAACAGATGCTGCTTCGTTTCGCCAAAATCAGGGGATTAAAACGACGTATCTTCATTGTGCCGGTCATGACTCCCAAATTGTCATCTTACTGGCTCTATTTTATTACTTCAACCTCATACCCCCTGGCCCAGAACCTGGTGAACAGCATGAAGGTGGAAGTAATCTGCAGACCCAGCAATATTGCCTCCCTGTTAAACATCGAATTGATTGATTACGACACTTCCATTGAGCTGGCCTTCGACAAGATCGAACAGAATGATGTGTTATCGAGCTGGAAAGATGCCCAAACCAGTGATGTATTGAGCAAGGGGTTGTCCAGTTATATGGACGTTCCGGTAAACGGATGCCTGAAGGATGTTCGCCAATGCCCGGTCAGCCATCCGGAAGAAGTACTGGAAAGAATCTGGCAGATCGGCGGAAAAACCGGCTGGTATTATGCCGACTGGCTCTGGGAGCTCAGGGGAGTAATGGACCAGATGGCAGGCGGGGTAGGCGTTCGCAGGGGCCGCAAAAGCCCTGACCAGCTGCGGGCGGGCCAAGCCCTTGATTTCTGGAGAGTGATCGTTGCCGATAAAGAACAAAAACGACTCCTGCTGTATGCCGAAATGAAGGTGCCCGGTGAAGCCTGGCTTGAATTTGTTATTCATCAGGATAACATCCTGCGGCAAACGGCCACCTTCCGGCCCCTGGGATTGTTGGGAAGGCTGTATTGGTATTCTTTGTGGCCAATACATACTTTGATCTTTCAGGGGATGATCAGGAAGATTGCCGGAAAAAACCACCCGGAAGCCAAATAAAGCCTGCTGACGGCCTGCTCAGCACCGGTTGCGGGCGCAGGGACTGTTGGTGAGAAAGAAGCCCAGAAAGGCCCCCATAAAGACGCTGCTAAGGCTGTCGCCAATCACCACTTCCTGAAGGGTGATCCCCTCTCCGAAAAAATAAAAA
>JAWOCF010000112.1:0-5821 GCA_046483935.1 Bacteroidales bacterium
AGGATTGATCAGCCGCAGCAGAATCTGTTGATCAGGGTGGTGAAAATTCTCTAACCGGCTCCTTCTTTACTTTTTCATTAGCTTTTTTCGCGGATCAGCAACCAGGTGTCGTGATATTGGGGATAATCCTCCCGAACCTGCATTACTCTGGCCCTTGCACTCGACTCGTTGGTGTACGAATTGACTGATACCCTGGTAAACCCGGTCTCAGACAACAGCATCACCGGGGTGAATCCTTGTTCTTTCAGGGTAGTGGTGAAGCGGTGCGCATTCTCAGGATTGCGAAAGCTGCCCACGATGACAAAATAACGGTTGGGCTCATGGATCAACTGGTCTTCTTCATTTTCGAAGGAGAACTTTTCTTCACGAATCACAATCTCAGATTCTTCAATCAGTGGCTCAGGAATGGGATCCGGTTCTTCGACGGGAGCAATCACCACCGGTGGTTCTTCATCAACAACAACCATCTTTCTGGTTTGGCAGGATACAGCCAGTAAGGCCACGGCAAACATTATTATAATTGAAGTTCTCATTATATTGATTTTTTATAGTTAAACAGGTCCCTCTTTGAAATATGGTGTGAAATTACCAAAATATTGTAATGAATACTGATGGCATGGTATAAAAATACTGCTCAGACGTAATCAGGATTACTTTTTCAGATTCTGCAGCTGTTGCTCAATGACTTTTATTCTGGCCAATGCATCAGCTTGCTTTTTACGTTCCATATTCACCACTTTGTCCGGAGCATTGTTGACGAACTTTTCATTTGATAACTTAATCTCTACAGTTTTCAGAAAGCCTTTCTGGTATTTGAGATCTTCCTCCAGGTTTGCTATTTCCTGTTCCAGGTCGATGCTCTGGGCGATGGGCACATACAACTCTGTGGTTTCCATAATGATGGAAACAGCATCCTCAGGCTTTTCTTCAGTATATTCCAGCTTATCCAGGTTACACAACTTTCTTACCGTACCGTCGAAAGTGATATCAGCCTTCTGCTGGTTGTTTTTCCTCACGAACAGATCGATAGGCTCTTTCATCGGGATGTTCTTTTCCTGGCGCAGGTTGCGGATGGCAATAATGACCTGGCGGATGAAATTGAAGTCGCTGATGATCTGGCTGTCGTAGGCTTCTGCCTGTGGGTGTTGGGCGATGGTGATGCTCTCGCTGTCTTCTTCGCGGCGCAGATGCTGATAGATCTCTTCGGTGATAAAAGGCATGAAAGGATGCAATACTTTCAACAGCTTGTCCAGGAAATCGATGGTCGCCTGGTAGGTTTTGGGGTCAATGGGCTGCTGATAGGCAGGTTTTACCATCTCCAGGTACCACGAGCAGAAGTCATCCCAGATCAGCTTGTAAATGGCCAGCAGGCTATCGGTGATGCGGAACCTGGTGAAATGTTCGTTGATCTGTTCCAGACTCTGGTTCATATTGGAGTGAAACCACCGGATGGCAGCAGCAGCATCCTGTGGCTGTTCCAGGTCCTGATCTATTTGCCAGCTCTGGGTCAGGCGGAAAGCATTCCAGATTTTATTGCTGAAGTTGCGGCCCTGTTCACAAAGTGACTCATCAAAGAGCAGGTCGTTGCCTGCAGGAGAGGAAAACAACATGCCTACCCTGACGCCATCTGCCCCGTAGCTTTCTATCAGCTTCAGGGGGTCGGGCGAATTACCCAGTGACTTCGACATTTTGCGCCCCTGCTTATCGCGCACGATACCATGCAGGTATACATTGCTGAAGGGAATCTCTTTTTTATATTCCAATCCGGCCATGATCATCCGGGCCACCCAGAAAAACAAGATCTCGGGGGCGGTCACCAGGTCTTTGGTGGGATAATAATACTGAATGTCGGGATTGTCGGGATTGCGAATGCCATCGAACACCGATATGGGCCACAACCATGATGAGAACCAGGTGTCAAGCACATCCTCATCCTGTTTCAGGTCTTCAGGCTGCAGGGTTGGATCGTATTGTTTGCGTGCCAGCTCCAGGGCTTCCTCCGCGTTGTGGGCGGCTACAAACTGGCCATCGGGCAGGTACCAGGCCGGAATGCGGTGTCCCCACCACAGCTGCCGGCTGATACACCAGTCGCGCACATTGCTCATCCAGTGCTTGTATACGTTCTTGAACTTGGCAGGATGGAACTTCACGGTATCGTTCATGACCACCTCAAGGGCTGGTTCGGCCAGGGTCTCCATTTTCAGGAACCACTGCAGGGAGAGCTTGGGCTCAATCACTTCATCGGTGCGCTCGGAATATCCAACACTGTTGGTGATCTCTTCAACCTTTACAAGATGTCCTTTTTCTTCCAGCTCCCGGGCAATTTTTTTGCGCACGGCAAAACGATCTTCCCCGATATATATTTCTGCTTTGGGACTCAGGGTGCCATTGTCATTAAAGATATCAATGGAAGGAAGGTGGTGTTTGATTCCCAGGTTGTAGTCGTTGATGTCGTGGGCAGGAGTCACTTTCAGGGCACCGGTACCGAAATCACGTTCTACATATTCATCAAAGATAAAGGGGATGCTGCGGTTGATCAGGGGCACCAGTGCTTTCTTGCCCTTCAGGTGCTGATAGCGGTCATCTTCAGGATGCACACAGATGGCTGTATCACCCAGAATGGTTTCCGGCCGGGTGGTGGCAATGGTTACATACTCTCCCGGATGCCCTTCTATTTCGTACTGCAGGTAATAGAACTTCGAACGGACTTCCTTATAAACTACTTCTTCATCTGATAAGGCCGTCAGGGCTTTGGGATCCCAGTTCACCATCCGCACGCCACGATAGATGAGCCCCTTATTATACATGTCAACAAATACCTTGGTCACTGATTCCGACAGGGCTTCATCCATGGTGAAACGGGTACGGTCCCAGTCGCAGGAGGCTCCCAGCTTCTTGAGCTGCTCCAGGATGATCCCGCCATGTTTATGGGTCCAGTCCCAGGCATGTTCCAGAAAGGCTTCCCTGGTGAGGGTTTTCTTATCGATGCCTTCGTCCCTGAGTTTGGCCACTACCTTGGCTTCAGTGGCAATAGAAGCATGATCGGTGCCTGGCAGCCACAGGGCATTATATCCCTGCATGCGGGCCCGGCGGATCAGCACATCCTGAATGGTGTTGTTGAGCATGTGCCCCATGTGTAAAACCCCCGTAACATTAGGAGGAGGAATGACTATCGTGTAGGCAGGCCGTTCATCGGGAACAGATTTGAAATAACCTTTCTCCATCCAGAAAGAATACCATTTGTCTTCGGTGATCCGGGGGGAATATTGTTTTGGAATATCCATCAGTATTGTTTTATATGCTAAGAAGAAACATCTCAAAAAAAACCAGACAAAGTTATGAAAAAAAATGCCGCTCAGAAGAATAATGAACAGAACAGGCCTGGATGATTTTAATCCTCAGGCAGGCTATATTTTATTCCGGTAGGGAATTATCCTTCATTTGGTTGTTTATCTGAATATGCAAAAAATGTGTAAATTAGCTTATCAGGCCTTCATGTTTTGATATTAATAATCATCTTATGGATAAACCCCGACACCCTTCCCAGGGAAAAACAGGCCTTTCTGAGGAGCAGCTTATTGATCAGGCCTTCAATGCATCTGAATACTTTCAAAGGGTGGAAGCCATCCAGCAGCTTGAAAATCAACAGGTGCTTATTGAGATTGCGCTGAATGATCCGGACTATTATGTGCGGCAATCGGCTGTGGAACGCATCAGCGATGAATCGGTGCTGATTCAGGTTGCCCGGCTTGATCCGGATTATTATGTGAGGCTTGCGGCTGTAAAACGTATCAGCAATAATAAAACACTGGCTGACATTATCCTGAATAGCCAGGATGATTATTATATCTGCAAGGATGCTTTGGCCGGGATACATGATGATGATATATTGGCCAGTCTGGTAGAAAGTTTGACCGACCGCGACATTAAGCTGAGGGCCATTCAGGGTATTACCGATCAGAAGATGCTGGCCCGGATTGCCCGTTCGAACAAAGATTTTTATGTGCGCTCTGATGCTTTAAAGAAAATCAGTGATCAACCTACCCTGATTGAAATTGCCCGGCATGACACCGACTTCTACATCAGGGCCCTGGCGGTGCAACAGATAGAAGACCCCCTGGTCATTCAGGCCATTGCCTTTGAAGATCCCGACTATTACGTGAGGGGACAGGCTGTTAACAGGATCTCTGATGTGGAGGTGCTGTTAAAGATTGTCCATCAGGATGAGGATTTTGAAGTCCGCAAAAAGGCGGTCTATAATATTCATGATATTCAACGCCTGGAGGAGCTATCGCAGCAAATCACCGACATCTATATCCAGCGCAAGATCAAAGACCGCCTGCGTGAGCTCAGAGAGTTCACCTGAGGCTACTTGAGCATGTCGCAGGTTACTTCATTTGCAGAATCTTTGTGGTTCTCATAATCCGAAAAATTCTGCAAGGTTGTCTGGGTGATTTGTTCCATGCTCTCATTGGTGAAGAATCCCTGATGTGAGGTGATCAGCACATTGGGAAAAGCCAGCAGCCGTGAAATCTGGTCGTCGCGGATGATCATTTCCGAGAGGTCGCGAAAGAACAGGTTTTCTTCCTGTTCGTATACATCGATCGCTACCCCTCCCAGGTGTTCAGACCTCAATCCATCGATGACGGCCACCGTATGCACCAGCTTGCCCCGGCTGGTGTTGATCAGGATGGCTTGGGGTTTCATCTTTGCGATAGACTCAGCATTGATGATGTGGTGTGTTTCAGGAGTCAGCGGGCAATGCAGGCTTAAGATGTCGCTCTGTTGAAGTACCTGTTCGAAGTCAAGGTATTCCACCCCTTTATCCATCATCTCCTGCGAAGGATATTTGTCGTAAGCAATCACCCGGGAGTTAAAGCCCTGCATGATCCTGCAAAAGACCTGCCCGATCTTTCCTGTTCCGATCACCCCGGTGGTTTTCCCCGAGATATTGAACCCATTGAGGCGCACCAGCGAGAAGTTGCCCTCTCTAACCCGGTTGTAGGCCTTATGAGTCTTGCGGCACAGGGTGAGCAGCAATGCCACAGCATGTTCTGCCACTGCCTCCGGTGAGTAAGCCGGAACCCGCAGCACCCGCATGTCCATGTGGCAGGCTGCATCGATATCTACATTATTAAAACCTGCAGAGCGTAAAGCCACCAGTCCAACGCCCAGCTGCTTTAACTTTTTCAGGGTGGGTTCATCCAGGTTGTCATTCACAAAGACACAAACACCATCATATCCCTTTGCCAGATCTGCTGTTTTCACATTCAAACGGGTTTCAAAATACTCAAGAGTATGCTCGGTATTGAGCTTTTCAAAATACTTCTTGTCGTAAACCTGGGTTGAAAAGAATGCAATTTTTGCCATGGCTGAAATGTTTGAAGGTTTAAAAAACGCTGCTTTCCACCAGTAAATACCAGACCTTTTAAACCACACAGGGTCTTTATCATTAAAATTATATCCCTCTGCTACCTACCTGAAACACCTTTCCTTCGTCTGCCAGTAAGGTGTCAGCAAACACCTCTGATGCTTCTTCTATAAAAAGGTTGGTGTCGTCATAGCGGGCCGAATAATGACCCAGCAGCAATTGCTTCACCTGGGCCTTTTTTGCGATGGTGGCAGCTTGCACCGTTGTAGAATGCGATTTCTCGCGTGCCATTTTCTGCTGATCCTTCAGAAAGGTGGCTTCATGATAAAGCAAGTCAACCCCTTGAATCTGATCTTTTTTTAAATGTGTATAATTTTTATTTTATATACACATTTAATCGGGGTCAAGTGGAAATTCAGATGTCCACATCCAGCTCCCGGTGCAGCTGAG
>JAWOCF010000131.1:0-3901 GCA_046483935.1 Bacteroidales bacterium
GGACTAAATTCGATCATTACCGAATTTGGTCCGAATTTGGTGCGAATTAAGTCCGAATTAAGTCCGAATTTGATGTGAGTTTAAAATAACCTTGAATCATTGAAGAATAGGGTTGGTTACATAAAGGAAGGAAGGAAGGGCCTGTCTGTTGAAATGAGAATCACGAGAATAATAACATCTGGATGATTCAGGTCCTGGTGCATTTTCTGACTTGAAGGTAGAGGGTAAAAAAAACAAAAGCCCCGGAAAATTTTTCCGGGGCTTTTTATCTTTCAGCGATTAATTTCTGAAAGAGATGCTGTTAGGAGGAGCGCCATTTATAATTGTATAGCCCTTCCATCAGGCGTTTTTCTTTCTCCTCTTTGCTCAGCCTGTCATATTTGGCTTTTTCTTCCTCATAGGCTTTGCGTTTTTTATCTTCCTCCTGCTGCTGTTTTTCCGTGTATTCCTTTTCGATCCGGTTTCTCAGGAAAGGGCCTGCCACAGCAGGAAATAGTTCAAGCAGCAATTCTTCTTTTTCGTTGGAGGCCAGTTGTACCTCACCAAACTCTTCCAGCACAGGGTTGTCCTGTTTCTTGTAGTCCTTTGGATCATAAGGGATTTCAACCCTTGAGCCGGTAATCTTTTCGCGGAACTCAGGATCAACAGGGATGGGGGTTTTGCCATATAACCCCTTCACAAGGTTGACAAACTGGTTGGACTTGCTGGTGTACATCGGATTGCCTGCATTCTCGTCGATCACGCAGTTCACTGCCTGGGAGCCCACGATCTGGCTGGTGGGCGTTACCAGGGGAGGACAACCCGAGGCCAGGCGAACCATGGGGATGATGGTCAGAACCCGGGGCAGCAGATGCTCTACTTTCAGTTGTTTGAGCTGGGCCAGCATGTTGGTGTACATCCCCCCGGGAATTTCAGCGTCCCTGACGTTGTTGTTGGGAGCCGGGAAGTTGAAATATTTTTCGATGGCCTGGGTGGTTTCCAGCAGTTCCCGTTCCTGATTGTTTTTGGCCAGTTCAATGGCTTTATCAAACAGCAGGTCAATTTCGGCAGGAAGGGTGTCTTTTGAAATGTCAAACTCAATGGGAAAGATCTTGTAGCTGTCAAAAGCATCCATCTCCCTGCGGATCACGGCCAGCTCACGGTTGATCTGGGCTACAGCTTCCAGGTTCACATCGGTTTTGATACCCAGTTTGTTGCAGAACAGCTGGATGATTTCGAAAGCCGGAGCAGCAGGGCCGCCTGCGAAGTTCATGATGCAGGTGTCAACAATGTCGACCCCATTAATAATGGCTGTTAATATCGAAGCCAGGCCATAACCCGGGGTTGAATGGGTGTGGAAATCAACAGGGATATTGACCTCCTGCTTGATGAGCTTGATGATAATGCCTGATTTCACCGGAGGGATCAAGCCTGCCATATCTTTGATGGTGATCATGTCGGCACCCATTTCTTCGAGCTCTTTGGCTTTCTGCACGAAGTATTCTATGGTGAATATCTTCTTGGGCAAGGGTTTGCCTTTCAGGAAACCCATGACGCGGTCTTTTTTGGAAAACTTTGGGTCAACGGTATAACACACGGTACAATCGGCCATTCCACCATTTTCTTTTACATACTTGATGGTGGAGCGGATGTTGTTCACATCGTTCAGGGCATCGAAGATGCGCATGATGTCGATCCCTGATTGCACCGCATTGCGGTTAAAACCTTCAATGACCGAATCAGGATAGGGGTTATAACCAAAAAGATTGCGCCCGCGCGAGAGGGCTGTCAGCTTGGAGTTCACGCCGATGCCTTCTTTGATCTTTTCCAGCCGTTGCCAGGGATCTTCATTTAAAAAACGCATGACCGAATCAGGCACTGCCCCTCCCCAAACCTCCATGGCATAAAAGTTGGTTTCCCGGAACAGGGGGAGCACCCTGTCTACCTGGGCCTGAGTCATCCGGGTGGCAAATAAGGACTGTTGTCCATCACGTAGTGTTAGGTCTCGGATTTTAAGTGTCTTATTCATGGAGTAATATTATTCAGAGGTTCGTAGTTGAATAGATTGTACAAAGGTAAGGAATATCCCTAAATTGTTAAACAAATAACAGTTAAAATAACCGTTGCTGATGAAGGGGTTTGCCTTAATTTTATGCCGGATGGCCGCCAAAATATTTGGTAGCGCAAAACCGCCTTTAAAATGCGACCTGGTGGCTAAAAAGGAAAGGCTTCCTGGTCTACTTCCTGTGGGCCGTCGGAATCCTCTATAGGAGTGGCCTGCTTATGCACCAGGTTGCTTTCCACATAAATGGCCTTGTAGGGCAGGGTGGGGCAGGCATATTCGCAGGCACCGCATCCTACACAAATATCAGGATTTACTTCCGGAAGAAACAACCCATGCCAGGGAACCATCTGCACGGCCTTGGTGGGGCAATGTTCACTACAGGCCCCGCAATCAGTGCGGTCGACAGAGACAATGCAGCTCTCTACGATGAACTTGGCCACGCCCAGTTGTATGATTTTCTTCTGTTCAGGGGTTTGATGTGTAATGGCTCCCGTAGGGCATACCTCAGTGCAATCAACACAATCGAAGTTGCAGAAACTTTTGTGATAATCAAGTTTGGGCTGCATAAATCCTTGCAAACCATATTCAAAAAAAGAAGGCACAATCACATTCTTGGGGCACACACCCACACAAAGGTAACAGGCCACACAGTTTTTTGTGAAGTGATCGTAGCCCAGTGAGCCGGGAGGAAGGATGGGCGATTGTGTTCCTGTTGGGATCATGCCGGGTGTTGAACCTCCCTGGGCAATGGTCTTTTTTTGTAATAGGGGAATGCTGAGAATGCCTGTGGCCAGGCTCAGCAGAAACTGTCTTTTCGCAGGTTCATGGCTTGATTCAGTTTTCCTGCCTGCCACCAGCGGATAGGCTCTGTAATATAGCCCTTGGGTGGGGCAGGCCGTCAGGCAGTTGAAGCAGCTGATGCAGCGGCTGGTATCGACGCTTTTCCCTTTGCTGTCAATGCATTCGGCTTTGCATACCCTTTCGCATTTCCCGCACGAGGTGCAGGCATGGTCATTAAAGGTGATCCGGTATTTTGATCCTGCAGCCACCAGGCCCAGGATGCTGCCCACCGGGCAGAGGGTGTTGCAAAACAAGCGGCCCCGCCAGGCACTCATGGCAACGAGGGTCACCAGGATGGCTCCTGACACCATGGCCACGTAAAGAGGCAGTGTTTTTTCCTGCAAGGGGGCCACACGATATATCCCGATACTTTCCAACAGAAATGCCGTTTGATTATTCAGCCAGATATAAGCCGGCTGGAAAAAACCCACGGAGATCTTGCCAAAATTGGAATAGGGGTCCAGCAGGTTGATCAGGAACATGCTTCCAAAGATCCACATAATAATTAGTGTTGCCAGAATGCCATAGCGCAACCATCTGTTGCTGTTGGAAGAATATACGAAGCGGCGTTTCTTTTTTTTACGCAACCGGCGCGTGCCATTGATAAAGATATCCTGAAGGGTGCCCAACGGACAGATTGAGGAGCAATAAACCCTCCCAAAAAGAAAGGTCAGCAGCAACACAAAAACAAATCCCAGGGCAGTGATGCCGAAAAATAAGGCCATGAAACGGATCAGCGAGGGGAAGAACTGTAACCTCAGGAAAAACCCCGATACATCATCCGTCAGGGGGGTGCTGATTCCCAGAAAAAGAATCAGCAGGAACACAAAAATGATTAATGATGTTGCTACCCGTAAAGGTTTCAGGTGCCTTAATTTCATGGGGTGTTGCCGGTTAGACGTAAACTCTTTTAATGTTCAGGGATTCCAGGCTGCTGTTGCCGATCTTCATTTCCCCTGCGATGCGGATGTGCCCGATGTCGTTGGGTTGTGCCCCGAAGATCATGGCACTGGCCGT
>JAWOCF010000205.1:0-20654 GCA_046483935.1 Bacteroidales bacterium
CTCGTTTTCCAGGCCATTTTCCCGCACTTCCTTTTTTAAATTCTCATAAAGCACGTCACTGGCTGATGCCCGGCAACCTGTACCCCCACAAACCAGCATATGCGTTTTGAATTTTGCCATTACTGTTATCCTCCTTATTATATTTAGTCAATAGTTTCGTAATTCTGGGGAATGATTCCCTCAATGAGTTCGCCGTTCCTGATATACTTCTCAATAATATCGTCGGCTTTTTTCAGATCCACATATCCAAATACCACGGGATCCTTCTGGGGAAGGGTTACCTCGATAGTAGGTTCAGCATAACAGTAACCCATGCATCCGGTTTGAGAAACAATGGCATCAATACCACGCTTGTCGAGTTCGTCGACCAGAAACTCCATAACATCTTTTGCCCCTGAAGCAATGCCACAGGTAGCCATCGCCACCTTGATCATCACCCTACCTTCAGGGCTGTCGCTTTTTTCGCGTAAAGCGATCTGCGAACGAAGGCCTTCCTTCATATTCTTCAGATCAGCCAGTGATTTGATTTTTGTCATGTTTTAATCTCCCATTTAATGATTGAAGTGTAATTTAATATATTATATGGCCTTAATATCGACCAGGTTTTCATGAATCATTTCTTTCAGGTATTTCATTATTTTGGGGTTATTCACTGGCATACCCTCCAGCGCCTCCTTAACTTCTTTAGTATCAAACGTGTATAAGACCCCATCCCTGCTATGTTTATAGCAGAAGTGAACCTCAGGGTTTGCCCCGGTAAGAATCACCATCACTCCTGCCATATCGCCCAATGCCGGCCGGTCGATATTATCGTGCCTGAACCCTGCAATGACCGTGGTTCCCTTGCCCGGCTGCGAATTAATCTGGAAGTTCCCTCCGGCACGTTCGGCATTCTGCTTGAACAGCGGAATACCCAGCCCCACTTTCCTGGTGGTACGCGAGGTATAGTAAGGATCGGTAACCCGTTGCAATACTTCCTGAGTCATACCGCATCCATCATCGGTAATGGTGATGATATAATCATTGGATGGGGTATCCTCGGTGATCTCCACAACAATATTGGCCGCTCCTGCACTCAGGGAGTTCTGTACAATATCCAGTATATGTAAAGACAGGTCCTTCATTTTATAAATCGTTGGCAGGAAAAGTAACCTTCCTGTTCTGTTCGTGATGCAAAGCCATTCTGATCTCCTCAAAACTAAGTTGCTGCATTTGGAACACGGTAAAGCGTTCGCCAATCATGTGCGGAAAATGAGCATCAGAGCTGGTAATAAAAGAATATCCTTTCAGATAGGGGTATTTCTCAATCATCTGCCCTACGGTGGTAAACCTTGATATCTCCAGGGCATCAGCCCTGATATCAGGGGGTACAAACCCCAACTGACTTGTCAGGCTGTACCTGGGCCTGTCGATATGTGCAGGAATAAACAACCCGTTGAGGCTATGAACCTTCTGTTGCACCTGATCGATGGTTTGACCGATGGCCGAGATAAGCACATGTTCCACCTGCCGGATAATCTGATCATGTTCATCAACCACTACCTGATAACCAAAGGTGGCAGGATTGTTTTTTATGGGTGGCAGATGCGCTTCCAGGTATTGCTGAAATTCACCTAATTTTTCAAAATCTTCAAAGAACGCCAGGCAGTGAGCTTCCTCTTTTGTGGTCACTTCCGCTCCGCAAAGGGTAAATATCCCCTTTTTGGCTGCCAGTTGATGTATTACGGCTGCATTCAGGGTGCTGTTGTGATCGGCAATGCCCAGGATATCTATGTTTCGCCGGACAGCTGCTTCCACAATATTCACGGGACTCATCTCAAGATCCCCACAGGGAGAGAGCACGGTATGAACATGTAAATCAGCCCTGAATGTTTTCATTTATTGGTTTAATAATTCATACAATTTTCCACTGATCTCAAAGGTACTTAAAGAAGTACCCAGCACAGGAATTCCCTCTTCCTGACTTTGTTGGGCAGTGTCGGCTTCTGGCTGATTCCCGGCCACCAGGATCACGGCCGCCAGATCCTTGAGCGAAGCAATGGCCATTACATTCTTGTGGGTTTGCAAGGTAACCCATATCTGACCCGTATCGGCCCGGCCCATCACATCACTCAGCAGATCAGAAACATATCCACCAGTAACTTCGCGGTCCATCCCACTGTCTCCGCAGAGAACGTTTAATCCCAATTTTTCGGCTACTTGTGCTACAGTCATCATTTTCATTTATTGATTGGGTTGATCTTCAAATTTATCAGCCCCCCAGATCTGCTTCATGATCTCCATGGAAGCATCCGGAGTAAGGGCTCCTTCTTTCTCAAGTTTTTTCTGCACATAAATGCATCGTGTAATCTCAGCCTTGCCCTGTGCAATATCTTCGGCCAGGGCATTACAGGTGGGGGAGCCACACAAGCCGCAATCCACGTAAGGAAGGATTTTCATCAATTCCTGCACCTTTTTCATTTTGTGCATGGCACGCGTCATATCCTCATCGAGCTTATCCATCGACCGGGGCAGGATACGGTTGGTGCTCATGTCCTTCATCAGGAAGTCGCGGTACTTCTCAATATCATTATTTTCCTTCAGATCAGCCCTGTGGTTTTGAGTATAGGCTGTTGCAGCTCTTTTACGCAAGCGGTCGACAGCACAGAAGCGGTTGCCGCTGGTAAGAATGCCCCCTGCACAACTTTGGTCACAGGCACGTAACTCAAGGAAATCAATATCGCGGATTTCCTCTGTTTCAATTTTTTCCAGAAACTCAATCACATTGGTGATTTCATCAATGGCCAGGGTCCGTCCAGGCATTCTTGAGGCTTCTCCCTCGGTGAGGGTCCAGAGCATGGCCTCTGCCGGCATGTCAGTCATTTGGGGGAGCTGGCAGGTTTTTTTTCCGGCAAAGCCTTTTTTCACGGCAGTATATACCTTATTGAAAATAAAGTCCATGTTGATCACCCCGGTGATGGCCGAGACATCATCCCCTACCGGGCTTTTAATGGCAGCAATTTTAGCAGCACACGGGGTGATATAAAAGATTCCTATATCCTCGGGTTCGGCTCCTTGCTCAACCAGTTTTTTCTGAAAGTAGGCCGCTGAGATATCCAGGGAGGCTTTCAGCAGCACGAGGTTGTCGGTAAGTGAAGGAAATTGCACCTGTACCAAACGAACGATGGCAGGACAGAAAGTAGATATTAATGGCTGCACCTCAGGATGACCATCAATATACTGCTTCATGGCTTCTTCCATCATTCCGGTACCATGTTCTACTTCAAAGACATCGGTGAAGCCCAGCTCAAGCAGCACACTGCATATCTGGGTAATGGAAACATGATCGGGAAACTGAGCCAGAAGAATATTTGGAATAAGGGCTACGCGGTGTTTAAACTCAAAGATGCGGCTAAAATCATCCTGTTCAACAATGATTGCCCCAACAGGGCAGGCTAGGTAGCATTTCCCGCAATCCACACAACGATCATCCTCAAGGTTTGCTTTTCCACCATGAATGCGAATGGCCTGAGTAGGGCATACATTCATGCAGTGGGAGCATCCTATGCAGACTTCCTTGCGGAACTTCAATGCGTGATGAAAATGCTTTTGGTTCATTGATGCGTTACTTATTTCAAAAACATGGTAATCCTTACCGTTGTCCCTTTATCCACTTCACTACTGATCTCCATGCTATCGGCATTTCTTTTTATGTTGGGTAAACCCATTCCTGCTCCAAACCCCATTTCCCGAACCTGACTGCTGGCAGTAGAATAACCTTCCTGCATGGCCTTGTCGATATCCTGAATGCCGGGGCCTTCATCCGAGAGGGTAATCACGACCTTTTCGGTATCTATATCCACGTATATGGTTCCGGAATAAGCATGGGCGACTATGTTAACCTCCCCCTCATAAGAACCCACCACCGTGCGCTTGATAATCCCCATGTCGACATTCAGCTGCTTGAGGATTTTTTTTATTTCACTGGAAGCATAACCTGCCCTGGTAAAATTCCCTCCTTCCACATTATACTCAAAGTGCATGGTCTGGCTCATGGTGACTAAAATATAGGTTGCACACCTGCATGATACAACAACCCGCAGGTTTTAAAAACTGAATACCTGCATTCCAGAATGATGAGATCTAACTCCCTGGCCAACTCAATCATTTCGTCGGAGACTTTCTTGTTTCGTGCAAATACAATACATGAAATGTCGGACATTTCGGCCGTGCGCAGCGTTTGCATGTTTGCCAGGCCGGTTATCAACAGTACATTGTCATTCTTCAGGGTAAGCACATCACTCATGAGATCCGATGCAAAAGCCACTTCAATGACATGGCCGGCACGCCGGGAACCACATATCACTTTCGCATCTAACAAGTGTTCTATCTCTTTTACGGTCATGAGTTTTCTATTATTGGTTTGCTGTACCCGGGTTTTCTTATTGAATCTCTGCAGAATACCTGCGTGTCATACAATCCTTAAATTCTTTTGCAAAGATAAACGGTACCCCATCAATAACCAAGAAAGTTGTGAATTATTTAACATCTATTAAAATAAGGCTAAGAAAGCATCATTCAACCATTTACCGCATAATAATTATGATGAACGGCCTTGCGTTCACTCGGGTATCGTAATTTAGAAACAGTCTAATTAACAGACAGTTTGATCAAGGCACGATATTAGAAAATCCCCTTTAAAAAGGGATTAGCGGTTCAGTTTATTAAGGATCACAGCAAGGTCGGAGTAAATGGAGGTATTCCCAACCACTATATTTTCAGGTACTTTAATAGATTGCGGGGAAAAATTCCAGATGGCCTTAATGCCCCAGGCTACCATCAGATCAGCGGTTTCCTGCGCCTTATTATCAGGAGTGGTAATAATACCAATGCGGGCGGGAATCTTTTGGGAGAGGTCTCTGAATTCATCCACAGGATAAATTTTCACCTCCTTAATGGTTTGGTTAACGACTTTGGGGTTCACGTCGAACCCGGCAATAATCCGCAACCCATAATGCTTCAGCCCCTGGTAATGAATCAAGGCCTTGCCCAGATTGCCCACCCCAAACAGGAAGGCATTTTCGTGGTTGTCGAAATCAAGAAAGGTAATGATGGTATCGATCAGCTGGTCAACATTATACCCGATCTTTGTACGACCTTTGATCCCGGTATAGGAAAGGTCTTTGGTAACCAACGTGGAATCCATCTTGAAGGTGGCAGCAATCTGGCTGCTGGACACATTCTCAATATTATTTATTTTCAGGGCTTTGAAGAAACTAAGATATCCCGGAAGCCGCCGCAGTGTAGGTTCGGGAACCAGGTTCCTGTCGTTTTTGTTGTTGTTGTTCTGATTTTTCATCTTCAATCCTCCCTGTTTTTTGTTCTTTAAATTACTCATTATCTGTATCAAATAAAATAATCAACCCCATTTCATTCTCAGGCACCTGCCTTGAATAACTACTTTTTTCTTTATTGCAAAGTTATAAATTTTCACAACCTGGGAAAAAATAAATTAATAAAGTTGTTATTTAGTTAACAACGCTTGGGTGACTATTCTCCATTTTATGATAATAAAATAATTCAACTGACTGTTTTTCTGATGATTGTCAAAATCTGTGCCGATAGCATACAGCTACTCATTATCTAAAAAACTATTTAAATCTGATACAGTGTTCATCGTTTATTAAATACTTTTTTCTTAATTACGCTGATTATGCATGCCACAGAGGTATAAAAAGGTTGTCTTGTTAGCAAGAACAAGACAACCTTTTAGAATTTATTCAGGGTCTAATCATTAATGACGCTTGCGGGCCACATAATGAGTATGCAGTAAATCGTGCGATTTATGACCCAGAGGCTCATGCAGGAATGATTTATAGATCTCAGTAACTTCAGGATTTTCATGAGACTTGCGAATTGCCATGTGCTCATCTTCGTCATAAATACCTGCAGCCCGTTTCTTACGAATTTCCATATTGGTAGGAATGGGTTGACCACCTCCACCAATACAACCACTGGGGCAACCCATTATTTCAATGAAATGGTAGTTGGAAGAGCCATCCTTCACGGATTCCATTACTTGCTTGGCATTCACCAGGCCATGGGCAATGGCTACATTCAATTCAACACCTTCCAGAAAACTCCATTCGGGTTTCACATCCTTGATCTTCACAGAAGCTTCCTTAACACCTTCCATTCCCCTGACAGGCTTAATATTCAGATTGGCAAAGGGAACCTCACGTCCGGCAACGATTTCATATGCTGTACGCAGGGCAGCTTCCATAACACCACCGGTAGTTCCGAAAATTACGGCGGCTCCGGTAGATTCGCCCAGGATGCTGTCATATTTCTCATCATCCAGTTTATTGAAATCAATACCCGCCTGCTTGATCATCATCCCCATTTCGCGGGTAGTCAGCACATAATCAACATCTTTGTAACCACTTCCGCGCATTTCGGGGCGGTCGGCCTCAAATTTTTTCGCAGTACAAGGCATGATCGATACCACAATCATATCAGCAGGGTTCTTGTTCATTTTCTCAGCATAATAGGTTTTTGCCAAGGGACCGAACATCTGCTGGGGTGATTTACAGGTTGAGAGGTTGTCAAGGAGTTCCGGGTAGAGATGTTCCTGGAACTTGATCCATCCTGGGGAGCAACTGGTCATCATGGGCAAAGCCACCTGTTTGCCATCTACCAGCGCTTCTTTAAGGCGGGTGAGCAATTCGGTACCTTCTTCCATAATGGTGAGGTCGGCAGTGAAATCAGTGTCCAGGATTTTATCAAATCCCAGTCTTCTCAATGCAGCCACCATTTTGCCGGTTACCCTGGTTCCTGGCTCCAGTCCGAACTCTTCACCGAGAGCTACGCGGGTAGCAGGAGCCGTTTGAACAACAACAAATTTGCTGGGATCATAAATGACATCAAATACCTGATCAATGTAACTACGTTCAACCAAAGCAGCAGTGGGGCAGCGGTTGATACACTGGCCACAGTTGGTACAAACCACTTCATTCATAGGTTTGTCCAGGAAAGTAGAGATCTTCATCTCATTGCCTTTGTGAGTCACAGCCAGGGCACTTACCGCCTGCATTTGTGAACAGGTGCGTACACAACGCTGGCAACGGATACATTTGCTGTCATCCTTCTCAATAGAAGGAGAAGAGATATCCACCACACCGATCCTTTGAAGGTCCAGGAATACCTTATTTCCGGTACGATATTCATTGGAAAGCTCCTGAAGCTCGCAATGCCCGCTCTTGAAGCATTTGGTGCAATCGGCATTATGCTCTGAGAGCAACAACTCGATGACATGCTTTCGTGCCTGGCGGACTTTCATACTGTTGGTAAGGATTTCCATACCTTCTGAGACCGGCGTTGCACAGGAGGCCGGAAGAACCCGTGCTCCTTTTTGTTCAACCACACACACCCGGCAGTTCCCTGCTACACAAAGGTCATCGTGGGCACACAGGGTAGGAATTTGAAAATTCAGCTTCCTGGCAGCCTCCAATATGGTGGTTCCCTCATCAACAGATACGTTGATGTTATTGATTTTCAGATTGACTTTATATTTACTCATGGTAATTCTCCTGAATTTTATTTTACATGTACAGGTTAGTAAATAATTTCTTCCCTGAAGTTATTAATGATCGAATTAAAGGGGTTTGGTACCGATTGGCCCAGGCCGCATTTAGAAGCAATGCGCATGGTATCGGAAAGCTTCTGAAGCTCTTCCAGATAACCTGCCTGTTTATTTCCTTTCTTCACGGCTTCAACACCTTTAAGCAACTGCTGGCATCCCACCCGGCAAGGAGTGCATTGCCCACAGGATTCTTCCTCGAAAAACTCAAGATAATCACGAAGGATATTGTACATCGACCGTGAACTATTAAACAACATCATGGAACCCCCTGTAGGAATCCCTTCAAAACCAATAACAGTTTCTTTAAAATGCTTACGGGCCACACAGAATCCTGATGCCCCCCCAACCTGTACTGCTTTAGTGTCTCCATCTCCAAATTCATTCACAAAATCCTCCAGAGTCATCCCCAGTTCCAGCTCATAGATTCCGGCTTTAGGGGTATCCCCTGAAATAGAGAATACTTTGGATCCCCGGGAATCAAAAGTTCCATATTCTTTAAATTCCTTGGGGCCACGATCGGCAATCATCAGGGCAAACACCAGGGTTTCCACATTATTGATAGAAGTAGGCATTCCAAGATAACCACTGGCCGTTGGGAAAGGTGGTTTATTGCGGGGCTCACCACGTTTTCCTTCCATCGATTCCATCAGGGCAGTCTCTTCACCACAAACATAAGCGCCACTGCCTGATTTTATACCTACCGTAAACTCAAACTTGCGGTCTTTCATTTGCTGATTGAACTCTTCAATCTTCTTGTTGAGCATAGGCAACAGGAAGTTATATTCACCCCTTAAGTAAATGTAACCTTCAGTAGCGCCAATGGCCATGCCACAAAGAGCCATACCGGCCAGCACTTTTTCAGGGACCTGGGTCAAAATCTCACGATCTTTAAAAGTGCCGGGTTCTCCTTCGTCAGCATTACAGAGGATATATTTCTGAGGTGCTTCTTCATTCTTTGCAAACTTCCACTTTAATCCGGTAGGAAAGCCGGCACCACCCCTGCCGCGTAATCCCGAATCAATAACATCCAGGATAATCTCATCCTGGGTTCTTTTTAGGTTTTTATCAAGTATGGCCAGGTGGTCAGATTTTTCAAATATCAGGTCAACTTTTTTGATCTTATTTTCCATATCAAAGGCTTTAAAAATTATGACTGCACAATGGTGATTACTTCTTTTTAAGGTATCCCTGAACAATGTCACTAGCTGATTGTGGTGTGATTTCGGGATACACCTCATCGTTGATCAGCATGACCGGGCCTTTATGGCACCATCCCAGGCAATTGGCCTGCAGTAAGCTGAATTTCCCATCAGCAGTGGTACCACCCAACTTAATGCCCAGGATGTTTTCGAGATTGTCGATAACGGCATCCTTTCCTTTCATATGGCAGGTAATGGTTTTACAGACCCGGATAATGTATTTTCCCCTGGGAACAGTATCCATGAAGGTGTAAAAAGAAGCCGTGCCATAAACATCGGCGGCACTCAGATCCATTTCACGGGCAATGGCTACCATGGCATCTTCCGACAAGTGCCGTTCAGAAGCTATGACTGCCTGCAATACAGGCATCAGGCTGGCGCGCTCGCGCCCATGCAGTTCAACCTGCTCCTTTACAAAATCATCAATTTTATTCATATTGTATCCTTTCTGAATGATTGAATGGTGATTATTAATGATTGAAAATCAGTTAAATTTTCCTCAAATATAGGGAGGAGATTTTGATTAAATAATTTTTTCTTTAATTATTTACACATACACCCCTAATTTAGAAACAGTTTAAATAATTATTTCTTTAATAGGAGCATAAATGTCTGATATAAAGCATTTTACTATTAAAAAACTTTTCACGCCCAATAGCAACCAAAAAGACCCAAAAGAGAATATTTTCGTAAATCACCAGGCTTTAATAATCATTTCTCACAAGAAAGAAATAGTTTTGTAAGAAAATTCAGATTATCCAATAAAACCCCAAGGAATGGAACAAAAACAGCAGTCCTTAGTGCGATATTTCATTCGGCTGAGCTACGATGGCAGCACCTTTAATGGGTGGCAACGTCAGTCTGGAAATGTTCCCACGGTGCAGAAAGAAATAGAAGAAGCTCTGAGCCTGCTGCTAAGACAGGAAATAATAATTGTTGGTGCGGGCCGCACCGACACGGGTGTACATGCCAGGGAGTATTATGCCCATCTGGATGTCCCCGGGGCATTAAAGGAGTTCTCTGCCCATCAGATTGCTTACAAGCTCAACCGCATGTTACCGCCCCAGGTGGCAGTCCAGGGTATCATGCCGGTAACGGCACAGGCACATGCTCGTTTCAGTGCCATAAGCCGCACATATCATTACCACATCACCACCCGTAAAGATCCCTTTGAGAGGGGCCGCGCCTGGTTGTTTGAGCCAAAGCTGGATATCTGCTCCATGCAACAGGCAGCTGATGTTTTGCTTGAGCACAAGGATTTCGCATGTTTTTCCAAATCCAATACTCAGGTGAATACCACTATTTGTGAGGTCATGAAGGCCCGGTGGCAGAAAGAGGGCCACCTGCTGGTCTTTGAAATCAAAGCCAACCGGTTCCTTCGCAATATGGTGCGTGCCATTGTAGGAACGTTGGTAGAGGTCGGACTGGGGAAAACATCCCAACAGGAGTTTGCCGGGATACTGGCAAGCGGTGATCGTAAAAAAGCAGGCTATTCAGTGCCAGGCCATGGCTTGTTCTTAACTGATATTGAATACCCCGGGGATATATGGCTGCCTGAAAGAAACGCAGGCCACCAAGGCATTATAGGCGAAATCTGCCCTTGACATTGCGTATATGTTCCCGTACGGATGGGTGATCCTTTTTGATGTCGCCGGCATTAATATCACCTAACAGATAGCCCCAGGCCTGCATTCCCTCCACCTCGTCAAAGATAACCTTCAACACAGCAATACCAGGAATAAACAGGATCATGCCTGCCAGACCCCAAATGAAATTCCCAATAAACAGGGCGATAATGGTCATCAGGGGGTTCATAGAAACTTTACCGCCTACAATTTTGGGAGTAAATAAGTTGCTTTCAGCGACCTGAATAACATAAAAGCTAAGAAAAACCCCAAAAGGAATCCATAAGGAATCCTTGGTTAACAAGGCAAAGGCAATAGGCAATATGGACCCGATAAACGGCCCCAGGAAAGGAATCACATTTAACATGGCAGCAAAAGCAGCAAAAAGCAGGGCATGCTTGATGCCGAAACTAAACAGGGCGATGCTGTTGAGCACAGCCAGGATCAGGATTACCACGGCCATGCCTGAAATATAATTCTTCACCACCGACTTCACCCGGTTCATTACGTTTTGAACTTTCTGACGATGACGATCAGCAAAAGCTAACAACAAAAAATTTACCAGGAAATGTCTGAAATAAAGGAAAAGGAAAATATAAATGGGCATGATGAACAAGATGGTCAGCGAGGTGGCAGTGGCAATCACTCCCTGGGTAAAAGAGGCGGTATTTTCAGATAAATACTGAAAAATGGTATTTTGGATGCTCTCCATTGAAATAGGAACCGCCCCCTCAACATGATCTGCAAGAAACTGGTTCAATGATTGAATCAACTCTCCGGCCCTGTTTTCCAAAGCAGAAATATCATTGGCAAATCCCAGGAGTTGATTGTAGAAGAAAAACATCATCCCCGTAAGAATTGCGATGAGAGCAACCACACTCAAAGCCACAGCCAGAAACTTTGAAAACCCCAGCCTCTCCATCCAGGATGTAAACGGGCTGATCAGCACGGCCAGGAAGCCGGCGATCAACAGAGGTACCAAAACCGGTTTGGCCTCCATCATGATCACAACAGTGAGCACAATACCCAGCAATATTATAACCAGCTTGGCATAGAAGGGAAATTTTACTTCCATA
Source organism: Bacteroidales bacterium (assembly GCA_046483935.1). Classification (GTDB taxonomy): domain Bacteria; phylum Bacteroidota; class Bacteroidia; order Bacteroidales; family UBA7960; genus JAWOCF01. The sequence goes on from JAWOCF010000205.1 coordinate 11,522, forward strand.
ATTTATATACTTTGTGTAAAATTATGAAAATAATATGAAATTGATGCTTGTAAAGAATAATACAGCGCCAATTAGCGCAATCCGAACCGATAAGAAAATTTCAGCAGGAAAATGTTATGTGCTTTCTGTGAGAACAAGGATCCCAGGTCATCAAAATAATGTATACGGTTGTGATCATCCACATCCGACCGGGATTGAGACCATACAAGATATACTGTTGAGCCTGGATTATACTCCCATCGCAACACCAGGTTCGAAAGAAATTCTTTCACCTTAAAATCCGGGGCACTGAATTCATAATCCACAAGCCCATCAAGATCCTCATCAATCAGGAAGTTATCCTGGCTCTGCGCTATTTGCCGATCCTCATATACCTTAAACCGGTTAGCATATTGATTATCCCTGGGATTGGTGATATACTTGTAATCGAAGAATTTTCCTGAAGCCATAAAAGGCTGTCCCCAATATTGAATGGTAAGATTGGGAGTGATCGTATAATTCACTCTGAAGGAAAAATTAATAACATACTGATCAATACTTGAAAACACATAACGGTCTTCATGGCCAGAAACAACCTGATCAATATACTGCAATTCTTCAAAGCGTTTGGAATAAGAAGGATTAAAAGAAAAGCTGATCTTATCGGCTGGCTTATAAGTCAATGAAGGACCAATACTCAGGTTTCGGTAGGCATCCATAAAGTCCCGGCCATAGTTTCCTCCCAGGCTTAACACAAGGTTCTGCCGGTAATCTGATCCTATCCCCCACCATGAATTCATCCGGTCAGGCATTCTGAAAGAAGGGCCTCCCCGCAGCAGGGTGTTGGATACCCGATCATGAGTATATTCCACACCAGAATTAAAACTCCAGTAATTTTTAAAACGGATGAACCCGTTCACGTTCAAACCTGTAAATATTCTTTGCCCACCATAGGTCCACTGGGTATATTGATTCATATTGATGTTATAAGCACGGTAGAACCCTTTGGGTTCCCACTGCCTGTATCCCACCCAAACTACCTGAAACAGCTGATCGGCCTCCTGCATAAAACCCAGGTCATTGATTTCAAACTCAGGAGATTTCCACAGCATCGCCGCCATCATATTCCAATGACCTTCACCAGTTTTGGCAATCTGTATGCGTCCACCGGTGCCTGATAGTGAGGTGCGTGAAGAATCAAGCGACACATAATCAGCATCGGGGCGTTGAAAATAACGTGCCGAGGAGCGTTGGGTGCGCACAATAGCAGCCTCAGTCCCCGCCACATGGCTAAAGGCAGCGTTCACATTGAACATCCAGTTTTTGGAATCGAAATATTGAGTAAAATCAACACCTCCGGAATATGCTTCACGATGCATCTGATCAGCAAGATTTTCATCCAGGTTGCGATGCACACTAGTGAACATACCTCCAACGATGGTATTTCCTTCATTCATATCTTTCTGAACCCGGCTTACCAGGAAATTGGTGAGTGGCTCGATGGTATAAAAGGAACGCTCTCCCCATTCGTCAATCTGGGCAGATGTTTCACCTGTCAAGGCATTAATGATGGCCAGTGAGAGTCCATCCTGGGTTTTGCCGGTAACTTTCGCGGCACCCAGGATATTTGTAAAATCAGGCCGGTCAATATAGGCATCACCATTCACATCGATACTTCCCTGTGGGCGCCGACCTATTCGCCTGGAATAAAACAGGTTGTCGTTTCCAATACCACCATCGCCAATACCAATGGAGAAGCTTGAGATGTTACGTCCTTCGATAAAGAAGGGCCTTTTTTCCTGAAAATAAGATTCAAAAGCCGAAAGATTCACCTCACTTGGATCGGCTTCCACCTGCCCGAAGTCAGGATTCAATGTCAGGTCAACGGTAAAATTATTGGTAATTCCAATTTTGGCATCCAACCCTGCCTTTAAATGCGTACCTGATCCCGGAGCAAAGGGATTACCGGTTTCCTGCTGGTAAGCCTCTGCAGAGGTAACCATATAGGGAGTAACATCCAGGATCTTTCGGGGCTTGAGGTTGTTCATCTGCTTCATTTCTGCAAATAAATGAACCAGCCCGGGGGCATCGGCCGGGGTGGGTTGCCAGAAAGCCATCTCACCATTGCGGTGAATCTTCCGGAATACCTGCAGCCCCCAGGTTCCATTCCCATTTTTTTTGAATCGCAACTGGCTCAGGGGAATCTTCATCTCGGCAGTCCATCCCTTTTGATTCAAAGCAGTACGGGCCCACCAGTTAGGATCCCATGTCGGATCTTCCTGGCGTCCGTCTTCGGTCATGATCAGATCAAAAAGGGTACCTCCTGCCGTAACACCAAAAACAAAGGCTGTACGCTGATCATAATAACTATCCAAACCGATTCCAACGGCGTCTCCATCATCATTATCCCTTCGGGTAAGCCTTGTAACGATGCTGTCAGGAGCCTGATCAAAAGCACGAAAGCCAATATAAAGAAAATCGTCGTCGTAGAAGATACAAAATTCAGTTTCCTGGGTGGCAGCTTGTCCATTCTGAGGTTCAAACTGCGTAAAGCCAGTTCGCCAGTTCCCCTGGTCCCAAATCGCTTCATCGAGCACGCCATTTATAGCAGGTGCTTCATCAATACGCACGGGTACATATTGTTTCTTAGCCACCTCCTGAGAATACCCATTCACAGGCAGCAGCAACACCTGAACCATTATAATCAGAAAAAATACTTTTGTCTTCATTTTACGGAGTCTTTGTTAATCAGAATGATATCAAAAAGCAAACCAACCCTCACAACATGCTGATTTAAAATGAAATAAAGCTACACACAAGGAATACATCATCTATAAAGTGTACGCTCCCGGTCACTTATGTTCACTATAGGACGAACCCAATCCCCGATTAGTTACAAGCACAAAAAAAGTTCGCTCCTGTGTTTTTGAGGCTTAACCAGGCTGAATACCTATTGCTGATTTATAAAACATTGAGCCAAAAAAAGCCCCTTAGGAATAATCCTAAGGGGCTTTTATCAAGGAATAGAATGATGATTTACTTCAAACCACTTCTTTCCAGGAAGGGATCAATAGAAGGTTGGCTGCCACGGAATCTTTCGTAAGCATCCATTCCTTCATACAGCGAGTTGCCAGCCAAAATATACTTGCGGAATTTGGCAGCCAGTTCCTGATTGAACAGGTCGCCCGATTCTTTAAAGGCATAGAAAGCATCGGCATCCAATACCCCTGCCCAGCGATACACATAGTATCCTGAGGCATAACCTGAGCCATGAATGTGGCCAAAGTTGGTGGTGCGGTAACGTGGAACAATCTGGTCAATCAAACCAATCCGATCAAGAGAAGCAGCTTCAATTGCAGCCACATCCATATCAGGAGAAGCTTCAGTAGTATGCCAGTCCATATCCAGGATAGCAGCTGCCAGATACTCGGTATTTTCAAAACCTGCATTAAAATGAGAGGCTTTGTTGAGTTTTTCTACCAGTTCATCAGGAATGGCTTCACCGGTTTCATAATGTAAAGCATATTCTTTCAGCAATTCAGGCTCACCTGCCCAGTTTTCCATGATTTGTGAGGGAAGCTCAACAAAATCGCGGGGAACACTGCGGCTGGTTCTGCCATAGCGGCCATCGGCAAAGAAATTATGAACAGCATGACCAAACTCATGAAAATAGGTACTGGTTTCATCCCAGCTCAACATAGCAGGATTGTCGCCCGAAGGACGGGTAAAGTTCATCACCATGGTGACCACGGGATAGATTTTGTTGCCCTCTTCATCATAAGAACCGGAGCGGTAAGACCCACACCATGCACCACTGCGTTTTGCAGGACGTGGGTGGGGATCGATAAAAAGAATTGCCAGGTGGCTGCCATCATTGTCAAATACTTCATAAGCTTCCACTTCCTCGTGATAAACAGGCACATCGGGGCGGGCTTCAAAAGTCAGGCCCCAAAGCTTGTTAGCCAGCAGGAAGCTGCCATTGCGTACGTTTTCGATGGTAAAGTAAGGTTTTACTTCATCATCTTTCAGATCGTACTTCTCTTTGCGAACCTTTTCGGCATAATACCACCAGTCCCATGACTCCAGCTCAAAATTGCCGCCTTCACGGTCAATCATAGCCTGCATATCGGCAGCTTCACTCTTGGCACGTGCCAAAGAAGGTTCCCACACCTGATACAGGAAATCATAAACATTCTCAGGGGTTTCTGACATCTGGACAGAAGTGAAATACTCGGCATAATTATCAAAACCCAGTATCTGTGCAACCTGCTGACGCAAAGTAAGCAATTCGGCAAACAACTCTTTGTTGTCGTTTTCATTGTTGTTGTCACCACGCATAAAATAAGCACGATAGATCTTCTCACGCAAGTCGCGACGTTCAGAATACTGCAGGAAAGGAGTCCAGCTGGGTTTGGCCAGTGTGAACATCCATTTGCCTTCATGACCCGCCTTACGGGCTTCATCAGCCGCAGCAGTTCTCACGCCTTCAGGAAGACCTGCAAGGTCAGCTTCATCCTCCAGGATTAAAGCAAAGCCATTGTTTTCGGCCAGCAGGTTCTCGCCCAGTTTCAGAGAAACCATTGAAAGACGCTGATTGAGTTCTTTAAGCTCTTCACGCTGTTGCTCAGGAAGGGCTGCACCATTGCGGGCGAAATCCTGATAAGTTTTTTCGAGCAAACGCGATTGTTCCAGGTCCAGATCCAGGCTTTCGCGCTGGTTGTAAACCGCCTGGATGCGGGCAAACAGTTCCTGGTTAAAGCGAATCTCATTGCTATGAGCCGACAACATAGGAGTGGTCTGATTGGCAATTTCCTGCATTTCAGGATTGGTATTAGCACCACGCAAACCTCCAAACACTGATCCTACTTTACTGAGCATCTCACCGGCACGGTCATACGCCACGATAGTGTTTTCAAAAGCAGGTGCTTCTTCATTATTAACAATGGCATCAATCTCAGCCTTATGTTGCTTGATGGCTTCCTCATAAGCAGGAAGGAAATGCTCATTTTTGATTTTATCAAAAGGAGGAACACCAAACGGGGTATCATACTCCGAGAAGAAAGGATTTTCTTCCACGGCAGTGGAACAGCTACCTAACAGCATCACGAAAGGCAGGAACATTAAAAACAGTTTTCTCATAATTTATTGGTTAGTGTTAAGGTAAATATAAAGTGAACAATCATTCAAAAAAAAACATTCAGCCATCAGTTGAATAATCTTGCCAGTTTCTTGTTGAATAGAACCAGCAGAAAAATGACAACTCCCCATTGAACCACCACCGTCATCAGGCTGAACGGATTCAAAGGATTATACCAATCATGAGGTGCAAAAACGGTAATAGTCAGAGACATCCACCAGATCAGCAAAATTATTCCGGCCACAGGAATGAAAAAACGAATCAAACCATTCCACCATTTTCCCAGGGGCCAGTCGTCGGAAGCCTGGTAAAGACGACTTTTTAAATTCTCCAATCCAAGCTTCATCGCAAAAAGAGCAATAAACACCCCTGAAATCATCAGCCCCAACCCCCACACAAAGTCCTGATTGCTCAGAACCTCAAGACTTAAGGCCGAAGGAATTCCCAGCAAATATACAAAGGAAATCACAAACAACACAGCCTTTTTTCGGGGCATCCCCCGATCTATTAAAGTGCGGGCAGCCAGTTCCAGCATCGAAATTAATGAGGAAAATCCTGCAAAGGCTAACCCCATGAAGAAAAAGATGGCCAGCGCCCCCCCGGCGTTCATCCTGGCAAACAGCTGGGGCATCCACACAAAGGTAAGTCCTGTAGAAGCAGGCCCGCTGGTTTGCATTACTTCCAGGGTTTGCTGATCTGTGTACCCCATTCCAAACTGCATGACTGAAAAGACCGTACCGAAGATCATAATGGCCATCAGCAAAGAAATCATGTTATTACCTATACCAGTAATAAAGGCATTTTTCACGGTTCCATGTTTCACCTGCATATAAGCGGCATAGGTAAGGAACAACCCCCAGCCTGCCCCGGTATCCCATGCATTCTGGGTCAGGGCCTGCAACCAAAGGGCAGGTTCACGCAGCTGGGGCCAGTCAACCCGGAAAAGATAGGCAATGCCCTGACCGGCCCCAGGCAGGCTAATGGCCCGGATTACAGCATAAATAATGATCAGCAAGAGAATGGGGATTAATACCTTGTTCACCTTTTCGATAGATCGTATTCCCTTCCAGATGACCAGCCCCCCGGCAGCCAGTGCCAGGAAATGCAACCCAAAAGGCCAGTAAGAATCCTGAAACTGATCCCAGATCATCATGGATGAATCATGGTCGACAGGCAACGGAAAAAACAACATCCTGACAAAATAATAGAGGGCCCAGCCCACGATCACGGCATAGAAGAAACTAATGGCAGTGGCCACAAAAGCCACAAAGGCACCCATCCAGGCAAAACGCCGGCCCATACCTTTCACGAATGAACCCACCACCCCTTGACGATACCGGCGTCCAATCAGGTATTCGGCGATGATTAAAGGAATACTCCACAGAAACAGGAAGATCACCCAGGCCAGAATCAAAGCTCCTGCCCCATGTTCGCCCCCCATCTGGGCTGCAATTCGAGGGAAACGCCAGATGTTTCCTGTTCCCACGGCAATGCCCAGGGCACTGAGCAATAGTCCGGCGCGGGAGCTGAAGCGTTGGGTAACCGATTGATCGTTAGATTTCATATCAAAGGAAGTGATCCTAAACGGCATTAGGGCTCAAAAATATAAAATCCTTACTTGTTATCAGGAATTTCAGGTAAAGAAATATACTATATATTCACTTTTCACCCTTGCTGTTTCCTGAAATGGTTAATTTTGTTTTAATGGCTGAACAAAAAATAAGAAACATTATGCATCCTCGTCCCAATCATCCTAAGCGCGTGACAGGAGTCATTCTGGCCGGGGGAAAAAGCAGCCGGTTTGGTCAGGATAAAGGATTATACCCCTACCAAGGACAGGCTTTGGTTATCCATGCGCTTGAAACCTTCAAACCGCTATGCAACGAGATATTCATCAGCACCAACAAACCCGAAGAATATGCTTTTACCGGCTTTGAGGCCATCACCGATCTGGTGAAGGATTGCGGTCCCCTTGGGGGTATCTTCAGTGGCTTGCATCATGCCAGCCACAATAAAATTCTGTTTTTGGGATGCGATATGCCTTTAGTGCCGGGTGAATTAATGAACCTACTGCTGAAGAAACTGGATGATCATGATGCCGCGGTACCTCAGCATCATGGATTTCGCGAAACCTTATGTATCGCTATGAACCGCTCAGCTTTACCTGTTGTACAAAAAGCAATAGAAGGAAAAAGATTTAGGATACTGAATGTGCTTCAGGATTTAAACACCTGCTTTCCGGAAGTTTCCCAGCTTCCTTTTTATTCCCCGCCAATTTTTACCAATATCAACTATCCTAAAGATATTGAGAACCTCTCCTTCGGGAAGTAAAAATTTTTAAGCTCCCGTCTCGCCCTGATATTTCTACATAATTGTGCAGTATTTGCCACACTCCTAGTCAATTGAAAGATCCAACAAAGATCATGTTGACAGGGTCTTTGAGTCGTTAAGTAATCAGGGATGACTCTTTGGCATAAATATTTCATTACAATGATATTGATGTACCTTAAAATTAATTATTATGCTATTTTGGGAAATTCTACTCGTAATATTGGCCGCCTTTGTAATAGGCAGTCTCTTTTATTATTTGCTGAGATTAAGCGGCCCCTGGGGCAGCTTCTGGAGTTTCATCCTGATACTGATACTGGCAGGTCTTGCCGCTGCTGCCTGGATCAGCCCTGTGGGTCCGGTATATTATGACATTGCTTGGTTTCCGGTATTATTTACTATCCTGCTGTTTGCCATTCTGATGGCAGCGGCTACTCCTTCGCGTCGTGAAAGATCGCGAACTACCGCCACTCAGCGGTCCGTTGAAGACACTGAAGGGGGACTGGCCTTTGTGGCCTTAAGTGCCTTTTTCTGGATATTCCTGCTTTTTCTGCTGATTGCTGCCGTTTGGGGCATCCTCAGATAGGGTTGTTGCGCTCATTTAATCCTTAAAAATTATATTCCCAAATGATTTGGCGTGGATTTTATTTCGAAAGACCATGCTGAAAACCTCAGGAAATGTTATAATTTTGGATAAATGATGCTCTGGTATGGAAACTATTGAAACAGCCCAAAGAACTCTCAAAAATTATCTGGACTACACTTTGTTTACATTGGGTGATTCGGCGATCACTCTTTGGCTTGTGCTCTATCTGATCTTTGGCATCCTGCTATTATTTTACCTGTCATCCCAGCTGAAAAAACTGCTGGTAAACCGCATCTTGCTTCGCTATTCCCCAGAAATCGGGGTACGGCAAGCCATTGCTGCCATTGTCAGGTATATCATTACCTTCCTGGGATTGCTGATCCTGTTCCAGACTGCAGGAATTGATCTGAGCACCCTCACGGTACTGGCCGGAGCCCTGGGTATTGGTATCGGGCTGGGCTTGCAAAGCATTACCAATAACTTCGTAAGCGGCATCATCATCCTGTTTGAAAGGCCCATAAAAGTTGGCGACCGTGTGGAGGTGGGCCCCACCCATGGACGGGTGATCCGGATTTCGGGGCGGGCCACCACCATTCTTACCAATGATAATGTGTCGATCATTGTGCCCAATTCTGATTTCATGAATACTCCGGTGATTAACTGGAGCCATAATGATTCCAGTGTCAGGTTCCGGATTCCGGTTTCAGTATCTTACTCAAGTAATGTGGAAAAAGTAATCCGGTTGTTGCTGCAGGTTGGAAAAGAAAGTGCTCACGTGTTGCAAAACCCTCCCCCTGATTACCGGTTATTGGGATTTGGGGATAATGGCATCCATTTCGAGCTGCTGGTGTGGACCAACACCTATACCCACCGCCGTGGAAAGTTTGTCAGCAACATCAATGTAAGCATCATCAAAAAGTTTCATGAACACAATATTGAGATTCCTTTTCCCCAAAGAGATCTTCATTTAAAATCAGGTTTTAATCAGCAGCCAGAAACATGATCATCGTGAGCAGGCCAATAGCCTATAACCCTTCATCCTTCAGAAAAGCTGCTTTATCTTAATATATTCCTTTGATGATTTAAATATGTTTGTTATATTT
>JAWOCF010000002.1:0-21826 GCA_046483935.1 Bacteroidales bacterium
GCAGGTTTTGTACTAACCTTTAAATTGCCTAACTTTGGCCGGCCCGATTGTCCGGCGTTCAATTAAAAATTCTTAAACTTTCATTCCCGGCTTTTATATTTGAAAACTATTTTGGAAATTTGTGCCACTTATAAAATAGGCATAAATTGTTGATGCAATGGATTTAAAGCAGCGCATAGATCTCGAGAAACTCCCCCGTCACGTAGCCGTGATCATGGATGGCAATGGCCGTTGGGCCCGCCTGCAGGGGAAGGAACGGATCTTTGGACATGAACATGGGGTGACCTCTGTGAGAGAAACCATTCAAGCGGCTGCTGAAATTGGGATTTCTTATTTGACATTATATGCCTTTTCCACTGAGAACTGGTATCGGCCCAAGCAAGAAGTAGAAACCCTGATGCATCTGCTGGTCGATGCCATCCGCAATGAAACCCCCGAACTCAATGAAAAAGGGGTACGGTTGGGTGCCATCGGCAATCTGGATGCTTTGCCTGAGGGCTGCCGCGAAGAGTTGCAACAGGCCATTGAATTAACATCGCACAATAACGGATTGCTGGTCAATCTGGCCTTAAGTTACAGTTCACGCTGGGAAATAGAAAATGCCGTAAAACAAATTGGCCACCAGATACAACAGGGGGTACTGAATCCCGAAGACATTGATGCAACGCTGATAGAGTCTTTTTTGCAAACCCGCGACATCCCCGATCCCGATCTGCTGATCCGCACCAGCGGAGAACTTAGGATCAGCAACTTTCTGCTGTGGCAAATTGCCTACAGTGAATTATATTTTACCCCGGTACTTTGGCCTGACTTCCGCAAGAAGCATTTTTTCCAGGCCATCATCGATTATCAACGCAGGGAAAGACGGTTTGGAAAGACTGTTGAACAAGTTTCCTGATATCACTTTAAAACGCTCCAATACCTGACATGAACCTTTTCTCCAAAATCAATCAAATGGGATGCTCTTTTCGCAGGAATAAACTCACCTTCAGAATATCAGGAAACTTTACATTCAGCATCCTGTCGCTGATTTTGTTTGCCGCCCTTAGTCTTCCGCATCAGGCTTCCGGGCAACAGGTTCTCACAGGCGATCAGATACAGATCAACCCCGATCTTCCTGTAGAATATACCATCGGTGGAATCACCGTGACGGGCACCCAATCCATTGAGTCAAATATCGTGATCATGGTTACCGGCCTGGAGGTTGGCGACAAGATCCAGGTGCCGGGCGAGGAGATCTCCATGGCCATCAACAACTTGTGGAAACAACAGTTATTCGAACATGTGGCCATCGGTGTAACAGCCATCGAGGGAGATCATATCTTCCTGGAAATAGAAGTTAAGGAGCGTCCCCGGCTTACCCGCTTTGAGTTTACAGGCATTAAAAAATCAGAAAGAGACAAGCTGCGCGAACAGCTCAACCTGGTGCGTGGGGATATGATTACTCAGAGCCTGTTGTACCGGGCAGAGGAAGTCATCAGAGAATATTACGTTGAAAAAGGGTTTTTAAAACCCACAATTGAAGTAAAACAGCTCGTGGATACCGTCAGGGTGAACAGCATGATGCTGGAGTTTGAAATAGACCGGGGGGAAAGAACAAAAATCAGCGAAGTGAATGTGTATGGCAATGAGGTGCTTTCTAATGGCCAGATCAAACGCCTGATGAAAAATACCCGCGAAAAAAGCCTGCGTTATATCTTCTCTTCCTCCAAGCTGGTACAGGATGAATTTGAAGAAGACAAACAAAATATCATCTCCCGCTATAATGAGCTGGGAAAACGTGATGCCACCATCCTGAAAGATTCAGTCTATTTTGTGGAGGAAAACCGCATCAACATTGACCTGTATATTGACGAAGGTCCTACTTATTATTTCCGCGACATCACCTGGGTAGGAAATACCGTTTATCCTTCCTCGGTGCTTTCGCAGGTACTGGGCATCAAAGAAGGTGACCTGTACAACCAGGTGCTGCTGCAGAAAAACCTGTTTATGAACATGGAGGGGATAGATGTAAGCTCCTTATACCTTGACGACGGGTACCTGTTCTTCAACATCAATCCAGTGGAAACAGCCGTGGAGAACGACTCCATCGACCTGGAACTCAGAATCTATGAAGGGCAGCAGGCCACCATCAGCCGGGTAACCGTCAGAGGCAACACCCGGACCAACGATCATGTGATCATGCGCCAGATCCGCACCCGCCCCGGACAGTTATTCAGCAGAACCGACATTATCCGCAGTCAGCGCGAACTCTCGCAGCTGGGTTATTTTGATGCCGAGAAGATCGATATCATCCCCAGGCCCAATCCCGAAGATGGCACCGTCGACATTGAATATGTGGTGGAAGAAACCTCTTCTGACCAGATTGAATTATCGGGCGGTTGGGGTGCAAACCGCATCATTGGAACGATCGGCCTGTCGTTCAATAACTTTTCCACCCGCAATTTTTTCAAGAAAGACGCCTGGCGCCCCTTGCCTACCGGCGACGGTCAGAAACTTTCACTGCGTGGGCAGACCTACGGAAGGGGCTATGTGTCATATAGCCTGTCGTTTGTGGAACCCTGGCTGGGAGGCAAAAAACCAAACTCTCTCAGCGTGTCACTGTTTCAGACCACCCACCGCCGCGACCTGGTAAAGAGCCATCCCAACTATGGATACTATTCCATTATCGGGGCTACTGTGGGCCTGGCCAACAGGCTTACCGTGCCGGATGACTATTTCTTCGTGCAACAAAACATCTCGTATCAGAACTACGACATTCTCAACAGCCCGATCCCTTTCATTATCGACAGCGGGCAATCCAATAACCTGAGCTACAACATTGTGTTTGGCCGCAACTCTATTAATGCGCCCTTGTTCCCGCGTGAGGGATCAGAGATTTCACTTTCCCTGCAGCTGACCCCTCCCTACTCGCTCTTCAGTGATACTGATTATGCCAATGCCACCGATCCCGAGCGCTACAAATGGCTGGAGTATCACAAATGGAAATTCAACACCAACTGGTATACCTCGCTGATCGGCGATCTGATATTAAGCACCCGCACCAGGCTGGGGATGCTGGGATTCTACAATTCAGACATTGGTTACCCGCCCTTCGAAAGGTTTTACCTTGGGGGTGACGGCCTCTCAGGATGGGAGATCGATGGCCGTGAAATTATTGCCATGCGTGGTTATGGCAACTATTCGCTAACCCCCCGCGACAGGGCAGGCGAGTTTATTGGTGCCAACCTGTATACCAAGTATACTATGGAACTTCGCTACCCCATCTCGCTGAACCCCATGGCCACCATTTATGCCCTGGGTTTTGTAGAAGCCGGGAATGCCTGGTCAAACTTCAGGGATTTCAACCCTTTCGACGTGAAAAGATCGGCCGGTGTAGGGCTGCGGGTGTTCCTGCCCATGTTCGGGCTGCTGGGTATCGACTGGGGCTATGGCTTCGATGACATCCCGGGCCTGCCCGAGGAGAACGGTGCCCGGTTCCACTTCTCAATTGGTCAGTCCATAGATTAATCATTTAAATCAGGAGGACAACAACATGAAAAAAATCGCTCTTTTCACACTGGTATTTGTTTTGATGACGGCCGCCGGCTGGGCCCAACGTTTTGCCTTTGTCGATTCGGAATACATCATGGAAAATATTCCTGAGGTACAGGCTGCTGAAATGGAAATCGAACAGCTATCCATCGAATGGCAGCAGGAGATAGAGGAAAGGTTTGCCGAAATCGACAGGCTTTACCGCGAATATCAGGCCGAAGCCCCCCTGCTGCCTGAAGAAATGCGCCAGCAACGCGAGGAATTGATTATCGAACGGGAGAAAGAAGCCAAGGACCTGCAGATGCAGCGCTTTGGCCGCGAAGGAGATCTGTTCCAGAAACGCCAGGAGCTGATCCAGCCCATCCAGGATCGCATACATACCACCGTGGAGGAAATCGCCACCCGGGGCAACTATGCCATTATCTTCGATAAGGCGGGCGGGGTGAGCATGCTGTTTACCGACATGCGCTACGACCTCAGTGATGATGTACTTCAACAGATGGGTTACCGCCGGTAATACAACAAAGAACACGAACTATCAGGCCGCCTCAGAAGGATTTTCTGAGGCGGCTTTTTTTTGCCCCTTCCGCATGATCATATGAGTGAATGCCTCCATCACCTGATTCTACCTCACGGCTTGCCCACACCCGGGCGCAGTCAGGGCCGTATTAAATTCGCATTAAACTCGGATTAAATTCGCACCAAATTCGCATCAAATTCGCGAATTCGCGAATTTGATGCGAATTTGGTGCGAGTTTGATGTGAATTTGATGTGAGTTTGATCAGGACATGATATGACTTTATACCGGCGGAAAATTGTGTTGAGTAAAGCAAAACATAAAGGAAATCAGGCACAAAAAAAGAGGCAGTCGCAAAAGGGCGACCGCCTTTTTTTGTGCGCTCCTGATGCCTTATTTGCCCAGCAGACGCTTGATCTCGTTCAGCTTCATGAGGGCCTCCACAGGAGTGAGGGTGTTGATGTCGGTATTGAGGATGTCTTCTTTGATCTGCTGCAGCAAGGGGTCATCCAGCTGAAAGAAGCTGAGCTGGAAGGCATCTTTGCCCTTTCCTTTTTTACCTCCCTTTGAATGACTGCCGGCAAACAGTTCATTGCTATGACTCTTTTCGAGTTGTACCAGGATCTCCCTGGCCCGGTCGATGACCAGCGAAGGCATGCCTGCCATACGGGCCACGTGGATGCCGAAGGAGTGCTCGCTGCCCCCTGCCACCAGCTTGCGCAAAAAGATGACGGTGTTGTTGGCTTCCTTGATGGAGACATTAAAGTTTTTGATGCGCTCGAAAGAGGCGGCCATCTCATTCAGCTCATGATAATGGGTGGCAAACAAGGTCTTGGCCCTGAACAGGGGGTGCCCGTGCAGAAACTCAGCAATGGCCCATGCAATGCTGATACCGTCGTAGGTGCTGGTACCCCTGCCTATTTCATCCAGCAAAATCAGGCTGCGGTTGGAGATGTTATTCAGGATGCTGGCCGTTTCGTTCATCTCTACCATAAAGGTAGATTCGCCCAGCGAGATGTTGTCGGAAGCACCCACCCGGGTAAAGATCTTATCTACCAGCCCGATGTTGGCAGCAGCGGCCGGCACAAAGCTCCCCATCTGTGCCATCAGCACTATCAGGGCTGTTTGCCGCAACAAGGCCGACTTACCCGACATGTTGGGCCCGGTAATCATCATGATCTGCTGATTCTCGTTGTCGAGAAACACGTCGTTGGCCACATACTCCTCGCCGGGAGGCAATTGCTGCTCGATGACAGGGTGGCGCCCCTGTTTGATGTCCAATACATAGGAATCATTGATTGCCGGCCGCACGTAATTATAATGGCGTGCCACCGCGCAGAAGCACAACAGGCAGTCGAGCTGCCCCATCACCCCTGCATTGACCTGCACCGGGGCGATATATTCAGCAATGGCCACCACCAGCTCATTGAACAGGCGCTCCTCTTCTGCCAGGATTTTTTCTTCAGCGCCCAGGATCTTCTCCTCATACTCTTTCAGCTCGGGGGTGATAAACCGTTCGGCATTGGCAAGGGTTTGCTTGCGGTGCCAGTCGTCGGGAACTTTTTCCTTATGGGTATGGGTCACTTCCAGGTAATATCCGAACACATTATTGAAAGAGATCTTGATGTTGGGGATGCCCGTGCGCTGTATTTCGCGCAGGCGCAGTTCAGCCAGATAGTCTTTCCCCGAAAAAGCGATGCCACGCAGCTCATCCAGCACCTGCGACACCCCGTTGGCAATCACATTGCCTTTTTGCACCACGGCCGAAGGCTCGGGTTTCAGCTCCCGGGCAATGCGCTCACGGATCAGGGTGCAAGGGTTGAGCTGGTCGGCAGCCTTTTGCAGGGGTGCACATCCCGACTGCATGCACAGGGTTTGCAACTCAGGAATCACCTCCAGGGCTTTCTGAATGTGTACCACCTCACGGGGATTCACCTTCCCCACGGCTACTTTCGAGATCAGCCGCTCCAGGTCGCCCACCTGGCGGATCAGCCCTGAGAGGGTATCGGCCAGTTCATGATGTTTTACAAAATATTCAACCACCTCATGGCGCTGTTCGATCTGGCTCTTGTTTTTCATGGGCAGCACCATCCAGCGCTTCAGCATCCTGCTGCCCATGGGCGAGACAGTATGATCCAGCACATTCAGCAGGCTGCTGCCCTGCTCATTCATCGATTGCAGGATCTCCAGGTTGCGGATGGTAAACTTATCGAGCCATACATACTGGCTCTGATCAATGCGCGAGATCTTGTTAATATGCGATAGTTTGTCATGACGGGTCGCCTCCAGGTAGTGCATCACAGCACCGGCAGCCACAATGCCGCAGTCAAGCCCCTGGATTCCGAATCCTTTAAACGACACGGTGCCAAAATGCTTCAGTAACAGGTCGTCGGCAAACTCCCTGGTATACACCCAGTCTTCCAGCGGGGTGGCATAATGTTTTCCGGGGAACTGCTCCTGGAAAGACTTCATATTATGTTTCTGAACCACCACCTCGCTGGGCCGGAAGCTCTGCATCAGCTTGTCGATATACTCGGCATTGCCCTGATCGACCAGAAACTCACCCGTTGAGACATCCAGGAAAGCAATCCCGATGGCTGCAGGGGCAAAATGCAGCGACGCCAGAAAGTTGTTTTCTTTATGATCAAGCACCTTGTCGCTGAATGAAATGCCCGGGGTGACCAGTTCGGTGACGCCCCTTTTCACAATCTTCTTGGTCATTTTAGGATCTTCCAGCTGCTCGCAGATGGCTACCCGTTGGCCGGCCTTCACCAGCTTGGGCAGATAAGTATCCAGGGCATGATGCGGAAACCCGGCCAGCTCCACATAGGCAGCGGCACCATTGGCCCGGCGGGTGAGTACAATGCCCAGGATCTCGGAGGTCTTCACCGCATCGGGGCCAAAAGTTTCAAAGAAGTCACCCACCCTGAACAACAACAAGGCATCAGGATGCTTGGCCTTGATGGTGTTGTATTGCTTCATCAAAGGGGTCTCTGCATATTTGGAGGTAGTGGTAGACAAAACAGGTTGGTTTAGGTGAAAAACAAAAATACTGAAAATCACCCATCATTCAGTGGGAAAAAACTGGTTGAATGAAGAACCAAAAAAAAAAGAAACAAGGATACAATTCGTGGGAAAAGCCTGGGTGAACGAGGCCCTAAAACCTGCCCGGGCAAATTGATTGACTATGTTAAAAAACATCAAATATCCTCATAAAAAAACAAAAGCAGCTTATTTGCTTTTGATATTGCCCTTCAAAACTGTATTTTTGTTTATTCAAATTATTATTCAACAAAACCCAAAAAGATGCATTTTTTCAAAACCAGAACTTTCGCTGCTCTTTTCGCTTTAGCAGGTATCATGGCTATGAGCATTCCCTCGATGGCTCAGAATCAGGAATATAATGATGATGAGCTGAAAAAGTTTGCCAATGTCGTGGTAGAGGTCATTTCGATTCAGCAGCAAGGTCAGATGCAGATGATATCAATCATTGAAGATCATGAAATGAGCATTCAACGTTTCAATGAAATAATGGTTGAAAGTCAGGAAAAACCCCTGGAAGAGATTCAGGGCACCGAACAGGAGAAGGAAGTCTTTGCCGATATCTCAGTACAGATTATGGAGGTACAGGAAGAGCTGAATGATCAGATCATCAAGAAAATTGAAGACAATGACATGGCCCTTGAAAGGTATGAACAAATCCTGCAGGCTTATCAGCAGAGCCCTGAACTTCAGGAAAGGGTGAAAAACCTTACGGAATAATCACAAATTCTATGTAAAAAAAAGGTTGTCTGCAAAAAAGCAGACAACCTTTTTTTTATTCCCCCGGCCTGATGTTGTATCTCACGGCTTTAATGGTTCCCTTCCAATACTCATAAAGGCCTGTTTTAAGCTCCCAGGCGGCCAGCAAAGTACGGGGCACCCTGAGTACTCCCTGTGGGTGATAGCCCCCCACAAAGGCCTTAAAAGGCCTCAGAACGGGTCCTTCCTGAGGATCCTGATAATACCTTTCGGCCGATTCAAAACGCACCATCAATCCGGCCTCATCAAAGAAAAAAGTGCCGCTGGCCTCCAGCCCCTCATGCTGCATGGTGGCCCTTGCAGACCGGTCATCCCTTGCTTCCCATGTAATGTGTTCCGATAAGGCATACCCAGGTATCAGCATGCTCTCGGCAAGGATGATGACCAGGGCGCTCTGGGCCACCTGCGGGTTTTTCTCATCAAACACGCTCACCACCTGGGCGATCTTGCCAAACATATGCCCCTGGCCTTCAGCATAAAGATCGCGCCCCTCGAAAGGAATCATTCCCATCATCATGGCCTTCATGTAGGCAATGCGAAACGGGGGATTCACGCCATTATACTGCAGGGTTTTCAGCCTCATCCATTTGCCGCCGGGTTTCATTTTAATATGACTGTCAGCCCACTGAACCTCTGCACTCACAATCTTTTCATGGCCCACATAGCCGCAAACCTCCAGGCAACGCTGCACCGCAGCGGGAAGATGCCTGATGTCTTCATGAGTCAGTATTTCCTGTGGGGGTGCTTCCCTGGGGAAGTGTTTCTGCAGGTCGTGCCTGAAAGTCTTCTTGATGGATTTGCCCATGGATACAGAATTAAAGGAAGTTGTAAAAAAGAATAAAATTATAAAAAATATATAGTTTCCGCAGGGCAAACCCGCCTGACCCCTCAATAAGATATATTAGACAACATAAAGTATTCAGTCGTTTTTTCTATGTATCTTTATCCTGTCGAAAAACAAAGGCACGGATGCAGATACCCTTTAACAAGCCCTTTTTCTCGGGGCGCGAACAGCAATACATGAGGGAGGCCGTAGCGCGCGGCCAGATATCGGGCAATGGTTATTTCACCGCCCGGTGTCATGCGTTTTTTATGGAACGCTATGGATTTAAAAAGTGCCTGCTCACCACCTCCTGTACCGACGCCCTGGAAATGGCCGCCTTACTGCTGGAGATCGCTCCGGGCGATGAAGTGATCATGCCTTCCTATACCTTTGTGAGTACCGCCAACGCCTTTGTGCTGCGCGGGGCCCGCATCGTGTTTGCCGACAGCCTGGCCGGTCAGCCCAACATGGACGTTTCGCTGCTTGAACCGCTGATCACCCCCCGCACCAAAGCCATTGTGGCAGTGCATTATGCAGGGGTAGCCTGCGACATGGATCCGCTCATGCAACTGGCTGCCCGCCACAACCTGATGGTGGTGGAGGATGCCGCCCAGGCCATCGACAGCTATTACAAAGGCCGGCCCCTGGGCAGCATCGGCCATCTGGCAGCCTTTTCGTTTCACGAAACCAAGAACATCATTTCGGGGGAAGGAGGCATGCTGGTGATCAACGACCCGCGCTTTATGGAGCGTGCCGAGATCCTCTGGGAAAAAGGCACCAACCGGGCTGCCTTCTTCAGGGGAGAAACCCGCAAGTACGACTGGGTAGATGTTGGATCTTCGTTCCTGCCTTCCGAGCTGATTGCCGCCTTCCTGATGGCACAGCTCGAACAGATGGATCAAATCCAGCAACGCCGCCGCACCATCTGGGATCAATATCATGAGGGGCTCGAACCCCTGGAACAAAAAAACCTGCTCGGCCAGCCCGTGATTCCCTCGTATGCCAGCAACAATGCCCACCTGTTTTACCTGCTTTTGCCCGATACCCGGGTCAGGCAACTGCTGATCACCCACCTGAAGCAACAAGGCATCATGGCCGTGTTTCATTACCTGCCCCTGCATCAATCGCCCTACTATCATCAGAACCATGATCAGCGTGTGCTTCCGCACTGTGAGCGCTATGCAGCCACCCTGGTACGTTTACCCCTGTACTATGACCTGACCCCCGAACATACAGACCAGGTGATCCGACGGATTCATCGGGCCCTGGCATAAACTCCTTTTGCCAACTAAAGAACCCTGCCTGGCAAACAACTTGCTGATTCGCGCAATACAACTCAACAATTTGGTTTGTTGGTTGTTCTTTTTTTGCACCAGGGCAAGATTTTCTTGTTCCAGCAACTCACTGTTTCAATAAACATTTTAAAATTATTAATATAAAAAGCAGAAACCTATGGCAACCACCAAATGGGTCCTCGACCCTGCACATAGCGAAGTGTACTTCAAGGTAAAACACCTGATGATTACCACCGTGACAGGCTATTTCAGAGAATTTTCGGCTACTGCCCAGGCAGAGGATGATGATTTCACCACAGCAAAAGTTCATTTTGAAGCCAGTGCGGCCTCCATCGACACCAACGCCCCGGACCGGGATACCCACCTGAAAACAGGCGATTTCTTTGATGTGGAGAAATATCCCAAAATCACTTTCAGGTCTACCGGCCTGGAAAAAAAAGATGACAACAACTTCCTGCTCAAAGGCGACCTGACCATTCGTGATGTCACCCGCCCGGTCACTCTGGAGGCCGAACTGGGTGGAGTAGTGAATGACCCCATGGGCGGCCGCAAGGCTGGATTCAGCATCCAGGGGAAAATCAACCGCAAGGAATGGGGCCTGAACTGGAATGCCACCCTGGAAACAGGTGGCGTACTGGTAAGCGATGAGGTAAGGATTTTCTGCGAGATACAGATGTCACAGCAACAGGAATCTTAACTGATCACCAACTACAGAACAGGCATGTGATGTCCTCCATATTTTCCGGAAGTAATTTTTTTCATCTTAAAACCTGAAAATCATGAAATACAACCTGATATGGATTGCCGTCCTGATGATGGGTCTGATGGTGGCATGCGATGATGAAGACGAAGGAGTGCAGCCGGCCAATGAAGTGTGGATGGCCGACGATCTGACTGTACCCTCCGGAACAGAGGTCCGATGGGTCAACACCAGCGATGTGGATCATACCGTCACCAGCCTGGATGGGCTTTTTGAGGAATACCTGGAACCAGGAGATGCGTTTACGTACACCTTTATTGATTCCGGAACCTATCCTTTTACCTGCACCATACATGCTGACATGGAAGGGGTTATCAACGTCCAGTAACTCCCGGTCCTTTCCTGGCCAGTAATTTGCCCGGGGCAGCCTTATTGGGATGCCCTCTGCCAGGCCGGCAGCCAAACTGCCAGCCAGCCCCTGCCATATCAATATAACATAGTTGTATATTTAATATCATCTGAAAGAGCCCTTGTGGAAGATTGCCACGGGGCTCTTTTTTTTGCAATCCCTGTATTCATGAAGCAGGAGTAAGTTTGCTTATTTCGTGAAAACTTAAAAAAGCGGATATTCCTGTGAATTAATAGGCCTGGAATTTCACATTCTTTTTACATTTGCTTTTTCTACTTTGTTTTCAAATTCCATATGGCCAGATCAGGTAAAAAAACCACACTGTTAAGCACCTTCAGAAAGATCCACCGCATCACTGCTATCTGGCTATTCCTGTTTTTTTTCATCATGGCTCTCTCAGGCATATTGCTGGGCCTCAAGAAAAACAGTGGCGGGCTCATACAGGCCAAAAGCTACCAGGGCACCACTACCGACCTGAACGACTGGCTCCCCCTGGAGGTATTGCACCAGAAGGCACTCACCTTCCTGCACGACTCGGTATCATCGACCGCTACTCTTGAACTTGATAGAATTGACGTGCGCCATGACAAAGGGATGGTGAAGTTTATCTTTGCCGAAGGCTTCCGGGCCATCCAGCTGGATGGAGCCACCGGCGAGCTGCTACATATTGAAAGACGCCGCTCTGATTTTATTGAAATGATCCATGATGGTTCGCTGCTCGATTACTACCTGGGCACGCGCGGTGAGCCCTTCAAGGTAGTATACTCCACCATCATGGGCCTGGCTTTATTACTATTTACCATTACAGGATTCTGGCTATGGTATGCCCCCCGCAGAAGGAAACGTAAAAAAGCATTGCAACAATAATTATTAATAGTAAGATTCATGCGCATTACCCTCACCATATCTCTGTTACTTCTTTTTAGTACTACTTATGCCCAGGAGGTCACCGTAAGAGATGGGGAGAGCTCCCTTCCCCTTGAGCTGGTCACGATCTCGGTGCCCGGCACCCGCAACTGGGTGGTTACCGATAGCCTGGGTCAGGCCCCCCTTTCAGGCTTCAGCCCGGCCGATATCCTGGACTTCCGGCTGGTGGGTTACATCACCCGCAGGTACAGCTACCGGGAACTGAAAGACCTGCATTTTGAGGTGTCGCTGTCCCCCCGGACATACTCCCTGCACCAGGTGGTGGTTACAGCCACCCGGTGGAACCAGGCCTCCCGCGAAGTACCCCTGAAAGTGGCTTCCCTGCCACACTCCAGCATTACCCTGCACAACCCCCAGACGGCGGCCGATCTGCTGGATATTTCAGGCCAGGTATTTATTCAAAAGAGCCAGCAGGGAGGAGGCAGCCCCATGATCCGTGGCTTTGCCACCAACCGGTTGCTCACTGCCATCGATGGCGTGCGGATGAACAACGCCATCTTCCGCAGCGGCAACATTCAGAATGTGATCTCACTGGATCCTTTTGCCATCGAACTCACCGAGATCGTCTTCGGGCCCGGCTCTGTCATCTATGGCAGTGATGCCATTGGCGGGGTGATGAGCTTCTACACCCTGAGGCCAACACATGCCATCAACGACAACCCGCTGATCACCGCAAAGGCCACCACCCGCTATTCTTCAGCCAACAATGAGAAAACGGCACATGTCGACTTCAATGTGGGACGCAGGAAATGGGCCATGCT
Organism: Bacteroidales bacterium; assembly: GCA_046483935.1. Lineage (GTDB taxonomy): Bacteria > Bacteroidota > Bacteroidia > Bacteroidales > UBA7960 > JAWOCF01. Next base: position 12,769 of record JAWOCF010000002.1, read on the forward strand.
CACCAGCCTGACGCACACCCGCTTTGGCAACCTGCGCATGGGATCCTTTGGCCCTGAAGAGTACCTCCGGCATGAATACGTGCACCGTGAGGATGGCCGCGACATCATTAAATCAAATCCTGACCCGCAGGTGCAGATGCCTGTAGGTTATTCGCAGACCAACCTGATGCAGAAGCTATCCCTGCGGCCCAACGCCAGCTGGGAGATCAACTATGGGTTTCACTATTCGGCCACTTCCGATAACGACAGATACGACCGGCTGATCGCAACGCGCAATGGGATGCCACGCAGTGCCCAATGGTACTATGGCCCGCAGATCTGGAGCATGAATCACCTGAAAGCAAACCATTATGCCTCCCAAGGCAGGCTATATGATCAGCTGACCATCCTGGCGGCCTTTCAGTTCTTTCAGGAGAGCCGCCACAACAGAAACTTCAACGACATTATCCTGCGCAACAGAACCGAAAAGGTGAATGCCTGGTCGCTGAACCTGGATTTCAGGAAGTCGCCGGCCCCTGATCATACCATCTTCTATGGGCTTGAAACCATTCTGAACGAAGTGCATTCCTCCGGCCAGGATCATGACATCACCACCGGCCGCAGCACCCCGGGAGCTCCTCGTTATCCCCGCGCACATTGGGCCTCCTATGCGGGCTATCTCACCTGGCAGTGGAAAGCATCCCCAAAGGTCAGCCTGCAGGCCGGGGGCCGCTACAACAGGTACCTGATGGAAGCTGCCTTCGACAACACCTTCTATTCACTGCCCTTTTCGCAGGCCTCGCTTCATAAGGGGGCAGTCACCGGATCGGTAGGACTGGCCTATCATCCCTCGCAGCCCTGGAAGATACACACCAACCTCTCTACCGGGTTTCGTGCCCCCAACGTAGATGACATGGGTAAAATATTCGACTCCCAACCCGGCAATGTCACGGTGCCTAACCCTGAGCTGAAAGCCGAATATGCCTGGAATGCCGAGATCGGGCTGACCCGGGAGATCGGCGATTTTATGAACATCAGCGTGTTGCCCTATATCACCCTGCTGGATGATGCCATGGTCAGACGCAATGCCACCCTCAACGGCCGCGACAGCCTGGTTTACGACGGCGTGCTCAGCAGGATACAATCCATTCAGAATGCTGCTTTCGCACGCGTATGGGGCTGGCAGACCAATGTGGAAATGAAATTGGCAGCACCCGCCCTGACGCTTTCCTCGGAGCTGAATATTCAAAAAGGCATTGAGGAGCTCGATGATGGCACCGTCAGCCCCCTGCGCCATGCCGGACCATGGTTTGGAATGACACGCCTCACCTGGGCCAGGGAAAAGATAACCATCCAGGGAACTGTCAGCTATAGCGGAGGCCTCTCCTATGAGCAACTGGCCCGCGAGGAGCGCCACAAGCCCCATATCTATGCCATCGACTCCAATGGCAACCCTTATGCCGCCGCCTGGTATACTGTAAACATCAAATCACAATACCAGATCAACCAGCGCCTGATGCTTTCGGCCAATGTTGAAAACATCACCGACCAGCGATACCGGCCCTATAGTTCAGGGTTGGTGGCCCCGGGAATTAATTTTATCATTGCTTTAAGTGTGAATTTTTCAGAGACAACCTGATGAAATATAAACATTATGATTTGTTCAGCATAGACAAAAAGATAACAGGCAAACAGATGATGACCATAAACATTATTTTTTTACTTTCACCATACCGTTCATTAATTTAAAATCCAATCAATTATGAAGAAGACTACCAACTTTTTAAAGGCCGGCATGGTTCTGATGCTTGCTTTTTTAATGCTTTCTCCTTCGATGGTTTCGGCACAGCGCCGCAGGTCATCCAAGGCACAGCAGGAAATCCAGGACTCCCTGATCACCAGCAGCCTGGTGTCGGGCCTGAAGTTCAGAAGCATCGGCCCGGCGTTCACCTCGGGACGTATCGGCGACTTCGCCGTGAACCCCAACAACCATGCTGAGTTTTATGTGGCTGTGGCCAGTGGTCACATCTGGAAAACCACCAACAAGGGAATCACCTTCACGCCCGTCTTCGACAACTATGGCGCTTATTCAATCGGCTGCCTGGCCATGGATCCCGCCAACACCAATGTAGTATGGGCCGGCACGGGCGAAAACAACCACCAGCGGGCTTTAGGCTATGGCAACGGGGTGTATAAAACCGTCAATGGCGGCAAGTCATGGAAAAACATGGGCCTGAAAGACAGCCGCCAGATCGGCATGATCCTGATCGACCCCCGTGACTCCGACGTGGTATATGTGGCTGCCGAAGGCTCTGCATGGGGCCCTGGTGGCGACCGTGGCCTTTACAAAACCACCGATGGCGGAGAAAACTGGGAAAAAGTACTGGAGATCAGTGATGAGACAGGTGTGAACAACATCATCTGCGACCCCCGCAATCCCGACATCCTGTATGCCAGCTCCGAACAACGCCGCAGGCATGTGTTCACCAAGATTGGCGGAGGCCCCGAAACAGCCCTTTACAAGTCGGAAGATGCCGGCAAGACCTGGCGCAAACTCACCGATGGCCTGCCCCGCGAGCATATGGGCGGCATGGGCCTTGCCATCAGCCCGGTAAACCCCGATGTACTTTTTGCCATCATCGAGGCAGCCAACGATGCAGGCGGCTTCTTCCGTTCAAGCAACAGAGGAGAAACCTGGACCAAGATGAGCAGCCATGTTTCCAGCGGGCAATACTATAATGAGATTTTCTGCGATCCGGTAGAGGTCGACAGAGTGTACTCTGTTGAAACATTCACCCATGTTACCAACGACGGGGGCAAAAACTGGGCGCGCGTCAGTCATAAAAACCGTCACGTGGATGATCATGCCATGTGGATCGATCCCACCAACAACAACCACGTGATGATCGGTGGCGACGGAGGGGTTTACATTACCCATAACATTGAAGAAGGTGAATGGCAATTCGTTTCCAACCTGCCTGTCACCCAGTTTTACCGGGTGGGCCTGGACAATGCAGAGCCTTTCTATAACGTGTATGGCGGCACTCAGGACAACAACACCCAGGGCGGCCCCTCACAGAACACCAACCGTTCGGGTGTTTCCAGCGATGAGTGGTTTATCACTGTAGGAGGTGATGGCTTCTGGCCACGCGTTGATCCCACCAACCCCGACATTGTATACTCCGAGTCGCAGTATGGCAACCTGACAAGGTTCGACAAGAAAAGCGGCGAACGCCTGCGCATCCAGCCCCAACCCCGCCAGGGTGAAGATACTTACAAATGGAACTGGGATGCCCCGCTGATTATCAGCCCCCATGCTCCTTCCCGTTTGTATTTTGCTGCCAACAAGGTGTTCAGAAGCGAAGACCGTGGCAACACCTGGGAAGTAATCTCTGATGACCTGACCACACAAACCGATCGCAACACCTGGCCCGTGATGGGCAAGTTCTGGAGCATTGATGCTGTGGTAAAAGATGTATCTACCTCCCAATGGGGAACCATCGTCTCACTGGATGAATCGCCCGTGAAAGAAGGTCTTTTATATGTAGGAACCGACGATGGCCTGATTCAGGTGACTGAAGATGATGGCAAGACCTGGACGAAGATCTCCGATTTCCCCGGGGTGCCCGAGTACTCGTATGTGAGCGACATCTTCGCCTCACGTTTTGATGAGAATGTGGTCTATGCCACCATCAGGAACTTCAAACGCGATGACTATAAGCCCTATGTTTTAATGAGCGCCGACAAAGGCAGAACCTGGAGCTCCATCTCTGCCAACCTGCCCGAAAACGGCCCGGTACATACCTTCGAACAGGACTTTGTAAATGAAAACCTGTTGTTTGTAGGAACCGAGTTTGGGGCTTTCTTCTCCATCAACAACGGTCAGAGCTGGGTGCAGCTGAAAGCAGGCCTGCCTTCAATAGCTGTTTATGACCTGGCCATCCAGCAGCGCGAAACCGACCTGGTGCTGGCTACCTTCGGACGTGGATTCTACATCCTCGACAATTATGCACCCCTGCGTGAGCTCACCGGTGAACTGCCAAACAATGACAGCCACCTGTTCGACATCAAAGATGCAAAACTGTTCATCCCCACCAGCAACAAATCGTCGCAGGGAGCCACCTATTTCACAGCCCCCAATCCCGAATATGGTGCCACCTTTACCTTATACCTGAAGGATGTGCCCCAGTCGAAAAAGGCATTGCGTCATAAGGAGGAGAAAAAGTTGTTTGAGGCCGCAGAACGTATCCCGCAGCCTTCAATGGATGAACTGGAAGAAGAGAAAAGGGAGATTGCTCCTTACCTGCTGGTGACCATTCGCGACAGCGAAGGATCGGTGATCCGCACCATGACCCAGAAACCTTCCAAAGGGATCCAGCGCTTTAACTGGGACCTGAACCACGACAACACCGGCTCGCAGAATCCTGACCGGTTCAACCCCCTGGCCAACAACAGGGGAAGCATTTATGTGCTGCCCGGTACCTATACCGTTGAGATGGCCATGGTACACAATGGTACGGTAGAGCCTGTGGCTGGTCCGGCATCATTTGATGTGAATTCATTGAACCTGGCCACCCTGCCTGCCGCCAACCGCGAACAGGTGGTTGCTTTCCAGAAGGAGATGTCGAAACTTTCAAAAGTGATGATGGGATCCCTGCAGCTCACCAACGACCTGATGAGCGAAGTAATCACCATGAAGCAGACCGCCCTGTCGCTGGCCGGATCACACGAAACGCTCATGCCACTGCTTACTGAAATTGAAGACGAGCTGGCCGCCATCCAGTTTACCTTCAACGGCCATACCCCCAAAGCCAGCCGCGAGGAATTGCCACCTGCTGCCATGTCGCTCAACGGAAGACTGCGCGACATGATCTACACCCAGATCAACAGCACTGCCGATATCACAGGTACCTCCAGAATGAACTTCAACATTCTGAAAGAGGAGTTCCCTCCTGTGCTGGATGCCATCAGGACCATCGCAGAGGATAAAATGGTGGAAGCCCGCAAGATCATGGATCAGATGGAAGCACCCTACACCAGGGGCCGCGTTCCTGAATGGAACTTGTAGCATTCCCTGTTTTCAATATAAAAACCCCCTGCCGGAAGCCGGCAGGGGGTTTTTTTGTGCCTTTTTTTTAAAAGAGCTCCACAGATTCCCCAAATTTTAAGAAGACAATTTTCAAAGATTACTCCTCTTGTTTCAGGAAGCAGCACCATTGCATCCATGAAAACTTGTGCGGTGCATGCCTGCAACTCATGAAAAAAACAGGCTTTATGGCTCATTAGAGGGGCTTTCTGCAGCACATTGGCAGTTTCCTAATGGGGAGTGCCACCCAAATATTCCCCCCAGGATGAGGCCTTAAAATGCTTGTATAGGGGCTGGTTTTTAAGAGGACTCAGCATTCAGAAAAAACAAGCTGGCACAACCAATTTGTGAAATTATCTTCTAATAATTTGTGCTAATTTGTGGAGATTCTTTTTAATCTGCTAATCTGCTAATCTGCTAATCTGCTAATCTGCTAATCTGCTAATCCTCATATCCATAAAGCAAAAGACCCCTGAATATCATCAGATATCCAGGGGTCTTCTCTTAGTAGCGGGGGTAGGATTCGAACCTACGACCTTCGGGTTATGAGCCCGACGAGCTACCTCTGCTCCACCCCGCAGTGTGGTGTGTTATAACGAGTGCAAAAGTAAACGAATAAATTGAACCTACCAAATGTTTCTCGGCTGTTTTTCAGAAAAAGGGTAACTTTATACTCTTTTTAAAACCTGAACCTATTATCATGACACATAAGGCCGGATTTGTAAACATCATCGGGAACCCTAATGCAGGCAAATCCACATTAATGAATGCCCTGCTGGGCCAGAAGCTATCGATCATCACCCACAAGGCCCAGACCACCCGCCACCGCATCATGGGCCTGGCCAACAGCGAGGACTACCAGGTGGTGTTCTCCGACACCCCGGGCGTGCTCAAGCCGGGCTACAAGCTCCAGGAATATATGATGCGGGCGGTAAAATCCTCACTGGATGATGCCGACCTGTTTATCATCCTCTCGGAGATCGGCAAGGATTTCGACCACGAGGGGATCCTCAAACAGATCCAGGCCACAGGCACCCCCACCATGTTGCTGATCAACAAGATCGATCTGTCCTCCCAGCAGGTGGTGGCCGACAAATGCCAGCAATGGAAGGACCGTTACCCCACCTTCATGGTACTGCCCATCTCTGCCCTCGAGAAGTTTAATTTGGATCAGGTGTTTAATAAGATCCTGGAGCTGTTGCCCGAGTCACCGCCCTATTTCCCCAAAGACGACCTTACCGACAAGCCCGTGCGGTTCTTCATCTCGGAGATCGTGCGCGAGAAGATCCTGATGAACTATCAGAAAGAAATTCCCTATGCCGTAGACGTGGTGGTTGAATCATTTAAAGAGGAGAAGAACCTGACCAGCATCCGGTGCATCATCTACGTAGCCCGCGAGACCCAGAAAGGAATCATCATCGGCCACCAGGGCAGCGCCCTGAAAAAGGTAGGCGCCCAGGCCCGCAAAGAAATTGAGGAGTTTATTGATCAGAAGGTGTTCCTGGAGCTGCATGTTAAGGTCAACAAGAACTGGCGGGATAACGACCTGCAACTCCGCAGGCTGGGGTATAATGATTAGCAGATTAGCTGATTAGCTGATTAGCAGATTAGCGGATTAGAAGATTTGAAAAAGACTCCTCCATAAAATTCCTCGAATTTTAAGAACACTTTATTGGTGATTGTTCATTCAGAAAAAACAAGCTGGCACAACCAATTTGTGATCATTATCTTCTAATAATTTGTGCTAATTGGTGGAGATTCTTTTTAATCTGCTAATCTGCTAATCTGCTAATCCGCTAATCCACTTCTTTTTAGTATCTTTGCACCCCGCTAACGGGAAAATTGAAACTCCTTAAATTATGGCAAATATAGTAGCATTGGTAGGACGCCCCAACGTGGGCAAGTCTACCCTGTTTAACCGGCTTACCCAATCAAAAATGGCCATCGTGGATCCCACCTCGGGGGTTACGCGCGACCGCCACTATGGCAAAAGCGACTGGAACGGCATGGAGTTTTCAGTGATTGATACCGGGGGCTGGATCACCGGATCCGACGACCTCTTCGAGGAGGAGATCCGCAAACAGGTGGAGATCGCCATGGAGGAAGCCTCGGTGATCATCTTCATGGTGGATGTCTCCGAAGGCATCACCCCCATGGACGAGGAGGTGGCCAAACTGCTGCGCCGTTCGGGCAAGAAGGTGCTGCTGGCTGCCAACAAGGTCGACAACCACCTGCGTCAGACCGAGTCGGCGGTATTCTATTCCCTGGGAATGGGCGAGGTGTACAACCTCTCTTCTGCCAGTGGCAGTGGCACGGGCGAGCTGCTCGACGAGGTGGTGGCCGCCCTGGAAAAGAATCCTGATGAAAAAATCCAGGAAGAGCTGCCCCGTTTTGCCGTGATCGGCAGGCCCAATGTGGGCAAATCCTCCCTGATCAATGCCCTGATCGGCAAGGAGCGCAACATCGTGACCAACGTGCCGGGCACCACCCGCGACTCCATCTTCACGCGTTACAACAGCTTCGGCTTCGACTTCTACCTGGTAGATACCGCCGGGTTGCGCAAGAAGGGGAAAGTAACCGAGAACATCGAGTTCTACTCGGTGATGCGCTCGGTGCGTGCCATCGAAAATGCCGATGTGTGCCTGGTATTGCTGGATGCCACCCAGGGGTTTGAATCGCAGGACATGAACATCCTGAGCCTGGCAGCACGCAACAACAAAGGCATCGTGGTGCTGGTCAACAAGTGGGACCTGGTAGAGAAAGACCATAAAACCACCAAGGAGTTTCAGGAGATGATCCGCGAACGTACCGCCCCCCTGCAGGACATCCCCATCATCTTTACCTCGGTGCTCACCAAGCAACGCATCTTCAAAGCCATGGAGACCGCCGTTGAAGTTTATCAGAACCGCCAGCGCCGCATCTCTACCAGCCAGCTCAACGAGATCATGCTGCCCATCATCGAACACAACCCGCCCCCATCCACCAAAGGCAAGTACATCAAGATCAAATACGTCACCCAGCTGCCCACGGCCTATCCTACTTTTGCCTTCTTCGCCAACCTGCCCCAGTATGTCCGCGAGCCCTATGCCCGCTTCCTGGAAAACAGGATCCGCAAGGAGTGGAACTTCACGGGGGTGCCCATGAAGATCTTCTTCCGCCAGAAGTAAGAGGATTAGCAGATTAGCAGATTAGCGGATTAGCAGATTAAAAAAAAGATTCTCCACAAATTCCACAAATTTTAAGAACAATTTATTGTGATTATTCATTCAGAAAAAACAAGCTGGCACAACCAATTTGTGATAATTATCTTCTGAAAATTAGAGGAATTTGTGGAGATTCTTTTTAAAAACCTAAACCTATCCCCATGGACAAACCCGACTCCACCCCCCGTATCGACAAGTGGCTATGGGCCGTTCGTGCCTTCAAGACCCGCAGCCAGGCCACCGAAGCCTGCCGGGCAGGCAAGGTAAAGGTCGACGACCAGCCCATCAAGCCTTCCAGGGAAGTAAAAACTGATATGATCATCACCCTGCAGCAGGGCCCCCTGAAGCGCACCCTGAAGGTGACCGGGCTGCTGCAGAAAAGGGTGGGCGCCAAGCTGGTGCCCCAGTATATGGAAGACCTCACCCCCGAAGAAGAATACCAGAAACTGGAAGCCATCAGAAACATGCCTGCTGCCCGGGCCCGTGGTGCGGGCCGCCCCACCAAGAAGGAACGCCGCGATATCGGCGAGTGGCTGGATTGGGACTGAGGGGGAGACTTGGAGAGGGGGAGACCTGGAGACTTGGAGAGGGGGAGACTTGGAGACTTGGAGACTTGGAGACCTGGAGACCTGGAGACCTGGTCCGGCAAGCAGCACGTCTAATTTGTGTCAATCGCCCGAACAGGGCTCAGAGAATCAACGTCATCCCGGCAGCTTAAAGGAAATCAATGGCGTACCATTTAATTGTCTTCTAAAAATTTGTGTAATTTGTGGAGCGTCTTTTTTAAGGT
>JAWOCF010000141.1:0-3826 GCA_046483935.1 Bacteroidales bacterium
GGTTAGCGGAAATGAAGCTCTTACCGTCGCGGCCCTGGGCCTTTCGGTAGGTACAGGACCCGACGGAGTAACTGCCCGGGTGATCGAGGTTCATCAGCTGGAAGAGCTGGAGAAACTGGGCAGCCAGCAGGTGAAAGGCAAGATCGTGTTCTTCAACCGTCCGTTCAACCAAACCCATTACAACACCTTTGCAGGTTATAGCGGCGCTACTGACCAGCGGTTTGCAGGTCCTGCCCTGGCAGCACGCCTTGGAGCGGCTGCTGTATTGGTACGGTCGGTGACTTCAGCAAATCATGATTTTGCTCATACCGGGGTGACCCGCTTCGTGGAAGACGGGCCCAATGTGCCTGCTCTGGCCATCAGTCCGGTGGGTGCCGACCTGCTGAGCCAAAGACTGAAAAAAGATCCTGAGCTGAATCTGTTTGTCCGCAATACCTCTTACCGCTTGCCCGATGTATTGTCGTACAACGTGATCGGCGAGATTCGGGGCAGCGAACAACCCGGCACCATCATTACCGTAGGGGGTCATCTTGATGCCTGGGACAACAGCCCCGGAGCCCATGACGACGGGGCAGGATGCATGCAGTCTGTTGAGGTGCTGCGTTTGTTTCGCAAGCTGGATATTCAGCCCAAAAGAACCGTGCGTGCGGTCATGTTTATGGATGAGGAAATTGCCCAGCGGGGCGGTAAAGAGTATGCCAGGCAGGCTGACCTAAAGGGTGAACAGCATTATTTTGCCATAGAATCCGACCGGGGTGCTTTTACGCCCCGGGGGTTCTCGGTTGATGCCCCACAGGAGCAACTGGAAGCCATACAGACCCTTAATTCTTATTTCAAACCCTATGGCATCCATGAGATCAGCAAAGGTGGCAGCGGCGTGGATATCGGCCCGCTAAAAAACTATTATCAAATGGCACTGGCTGGTCTGGTTACCGACTCTCAGCGTTATTTTGACCTGCACCACGCCCCAACAGACACCTTCGCCCAGGTAAACCGCAGAGAGATGCAGCTGGGCAGCGCCTCGATGGCAGCGTTGATCTACCTGCTTGACACGCTAAACCTGCTCGATTAGTCATTTGGCAAACATCAACTCTATTTATTATCAGGGTTTTATGAAACTGTCCGCAGCAATTTAAGCACTCTTCGCTCCGGTTTCCAGCATGAAGCCTACTCCATGCATGTTGGTGATGGTAACGGAAGGGTCGTTATGAAAGCGCTTGCGCAGCTTGGTAAGAAAAACATCCATGCTGCGACTGTTGGAATGGGAGTTTTCACCCCATATGCTAATCAGGGCCTCCTCACGTTTTACCAGCTGATTTTGCCTGGCACCCAGCAACCTGAGCAGCTCACATTCTTTTTTTGAAAGGATCGTTTGCTGGTCTTCGAACTTCAGAATGTGGTTGTCATAATAAAAAACATATCTGCCGATGGCATAACATTCGGGAAACGTACCGGTGGGTTGAGGTTCTATTTCAGGCATCAGGCGTTTCATACGCATCAGAAACTCCTCGATACTAAAAGGGCTGGTGATGTGTTCATCATCATTTGTTTTAAATGCTATGATCTTACTTTCCGTAAGTCCTTGGGAAGTGAAAAACATGATCGGAATCGCAGGATCCTGCTGACGGATCCCGGCAGCCGGGACCAGTCCTTCTTTGACAGGAAGCAGGATGTCAAAAATACATAAATCAAAATTTGTTTCCCCGAAAGCCTTCAGCCCCTCCATGCCACTCTCTTTTAGGATGACCTCATAACCCGCCAATTCCAGAAAATCCTTCACCGCGAAGGCCAGATTCTTATCCTCTTCCACCAGCAGAACTCGTTTGCCCAATTCCTTCATTGCCGTTTTTTTTATAATTACCAGTTAAAATTGATGGTAAGGGTTCTGACCGTAATAATGGTTTCCTTGTCCGGTTCACACTCCAGGAACGCCCCGCCTTTATGTGCCTGGCTGCATTTTCTGTTCAGAAAAGGACAATGTGACATCATAACAAATGTAATAGTTAATTTTTTATTAAATATCATCCAAAAAAACACCCTCACAAAATATTACCGGGGTCAAGCAAAGGTGTTTCCTTAAACCATTCTGCTTTTGCAATGTCAAAAAGATCGATGACAAATAAAACAAATTACATTCGTTTTTTAAAGATGGAAACCACGAAGTATTTTAGCCAATGGCTGTTCCTGGCTCTGACATTTATATTTTTGATGATTTTGAGGCCCGGGAAAGCCAACAATACACCTGCCGAACCCTTTCGACCCGAAGATTCAATAAAGAGTTCCCGGGGGCTGTTTCTTGAATTAAATGCAGAGACATTCTTAAAACAAGGTGTAAGCTCGGGTCGCAACTATATGGGGCTTGCGGCCATCATGCTTGAGGTGGAAGGTTCCTTGCATCGAAAATTTTCATTTAGCGGAGCCCTGGGATTTGACTCCTCCCTGTGGCAGGACTTTCTGAACACTCCGGCTGCTTTGCGCTATCAACCAACAAGCCAAACCGAACTGACTCCGGCAGTGGAAGAGTTTCTTATTTCTTGGATTGCAGATCCGGATCATTTTTCTGTTTCTGCCGGCAGGATGTTATCAGGAATCAATTATGCCGGGAATCATCGCAGTGCAGATTCATACTTTAACTATAATCCGCGCATCTTTACGGAGTATTGGGGAGATAACGGCGGACTGGCCCTGGATGGAATCCGGGGACAATGGCAGCAGCAAACTGATGAATTTACCGGGAGCTTGACGGTGGAGGCAGCAAAAAACGGATACCACTCCGAACAGTTCATCCTGACTACAATCATTGACCTGAACCTACAGGCAGAATCTTTGGAGATCGGCACCCGCTGGTTCGGTTATTTTGATCATCAGGAACATGAACATCCCTTCCTGAAATGGAATACCACCGACCACTCAGGCACCTTTGTGTGCGAAGGCTTTGGTTTCAACGCCTGGGGTGCGGCCATTAATGCTTCCTGGAGAAAAGAAGCTTCAGAAAAGGCCATTCTTCAGTTGCAGCTCATGAACCGCAAACTTGGAGACTCCTTCGTGCGGGGTGGGTATGCCTCCCTGGTTTATAACCTTACCCCGCGCCTCAGCAACACCCTGATGTTGCAACACCTTGAAAGACCGGTCTTTCAAGAGGCTTCCCTGAAAGTTAAAGAAGAGCGTGGAATAACACTGGGAATGGCGTACATGCCATTACCCGGGCATCGCCTGTGCCTGGAATACAACTACTTTGCCAACAGTTCTTTTTATGCTGATATGATCGTGGCCAAATGGAGTTTCTTAGTCACTTTATAAACCTGCAATCATTTTACCAGACATCAGATGCATTGCCCCTCCAAACGGTCCATTCCTTCAACCTGGCTGAAGAGGATTAATAATACGGCCTGAAGCACTTTCTTTTTTTCTGCCTGCTACCTTGGCGGCATCCAATACTCTCTTACGATAAAAGACTCAATAGTCAGGTTCGGGGTCGCCAAATTTAAACACCTTGAACAAATAAACCAGTGAAGGAATCACTACCAGCAAACCAATAATCAGGGCAATAATCAGCTGACGAAGGGTGGCATCGGGGGCCACTGCAGATTCCACAGTAATATCAGGCCCTCCGGCGATTTTGATCAGCACGGGGTATTGAATCATAAACCATCCCAGCAGCACCAGAACGGTTTGTGCGCCGGCAATTAAGCGGATCCACAGCGACTGATGCTTGTTGATACTCCACCACAAGGCAGGGATCAGCAAGGTAGCCAATACTACGCTGATGATGCTACCTGTTGAATTCATAAACATGTTGAACAAAGGCAGCCCATCTACCTCACCT
>JAWOCF010000147.1:0-11451 GCA_046483935.1 Bacteroidales bacterium
TGATGGACATGCTGAAGTTCCATCAGTTTACCATTGGCTGGGCATGGGTTGATGATTATGGCTCCAGCGAAGATCCCGACCAGTTCGAAAACCTGTATAGCATCTCCCCGGTTCACAACATCAGGGAAGGGCTGAATTATCCTGCCGTACTGGTCACCACAGGCGATCATGACGACCGGGTGGTACCGGCGCACAGCTTCAAATATATCGCCACCCTGCAAAACAAATATCAGGGTATGAACCCGGTGATGATCCGCATTGAAACACAGGCAGGACATGGCGCAGGCAAGCCCACTTCGAAAGTAATTGAAGAGCTGGCCGATGTTCTGGCATTTACCTGGTACAATATGGAAGAACGTCCTCAGTTTAACTAATCACGATCAGAGGATTCATAAAAAAGCCGCCCGGAAATATCTTTCCGGGCGGCTTTTTTTATAGATTCTCATGAAGGGTAACGACCTGGCGTATCCCCACATGGGCAATTATCCGGATGGATAATTTACAATACAACTCCGTTTTTAATGACGGTCATCTCATCGATCAGGCGTGTACTGCCTGCCAGTTTCTCGATTACAAACAGGATGTAACGGGCATCAGCATTGATACAACGTTGAAGTTCGGGCTCAAAGAGGATGTCGCCGCTCATGGCTTCCCAGTTGCCATCAAAGGCAGTGCCAATCAGGTGTCCATCACCATTGATCACGGGGCTGCCGGAGTTGCCTCCAGTGATGTCGTTGTTGGAAAGGAAGTTAACGACCATCTCACCATTGTCGCCATACCTGCCGTAGTCTTTGTTCTCATACAGCTCTTTGAGCTTGGGATCAACCACAAACTCATGATTGTCGGGATCTTCTTTTTGCATCACGCCTTCCAGGGTGGTTTTATAATCATAATAAACGGCATCGGCAGGCTGATAGCCACCTACGCTACCATAAGTAAGACGCATGGTGCTGTTGGCATCGGGATAGAACAACTCATCGGGTTTCATCTCGCGCAATCCTTTCAGGAACAGACGCTCGGCCGTTGCAATCATCTGATTGTATTCATTCATCTGGCGGCTCACCTGGCGGTAGTTGGTCCACACTGAACGGGCAGCAACCAGGGCGGGATCATTTCTGAGCACCTTGGCCGAAGGGTTTTCCAGGAAGCTGTTCAGGCGTTCCATACTGCTGAAGATGCTTGCCTTGTATACCTGGTCGGCATAAGCCTGGAAATCATTGCGGTGGCGTCGTTCGACTACCTGAAACACTTCAGGGAGGTTTTCCTGATCGATGCGTTGATAATACTCCTCGAACATGGCAGCCCACAGTTTCTTGTCGACCTGCTGGTTAAAGTCGCCGAACATGCGTTCAGCCGCCTGCTTCAGTTTGCGGGTCTCTTCGGGCACTTCTTCCACTTTTTCCTTATTTTCCAACAGGGCCAGCAGGTTGGTAAAGGAGTTGGCCAGGCGCAGAATCTCGGGACCGGAGGCCATGGCTTCCATGAAGACATAGTTCTGGGAATTGTAATTTCTGAGCCCTTCGTATGCCTGATCAAAATTGCTCAACACATCACCGTATTCGGCTTTCCGTTCAGGAGAGGCATTGACCCAATGGATGAATTCCTGTTCCAGCTCCCTTTTGGTGGAGGCCACATCCAGGCGTTTCAACGAGCGGCTCATGCCAATGAAGTTCTTCCAGCCGTTGGCCGTTCCTGACTGCTTGGAAGCATACTGAATCCTGATTTCATCGCTGGTGGCCATGGCTTCCTCCATAATATCAAGTTTCCTGCGGCGGATGTCGATCCGCGTCTGGTACATATTGTCCAGGTTAAACTCAATCCCATGGGAGGTAAGGTAACGTGAAGTGCTGCCGGGGTATCCCAGCACCATGGCGAAATCATCTTCTTTCACCCCGTCGATCGAAACAGGCAGGTGATGGCGCGGCTTCAAAGGGACATTGTCGGTGCTGTAATCAGCAGGCTTTCCATCGGGGCCGGCATATACTCTGAACAGGGAGAAGTCGCCGGTATGGCGTGGCCACATCCAGTTGTCGGTGTCACCACCGAACTCACCAACAGATGCAGGGGGAGCGCCTACCAACCTGACGTCAGTAAAGGTCTCATACATAAAAAGGTAAAACTCATTGCCGGCAAACATAGACCGCACATTGGCAGTGAAGTGGTTGCCTTCGGTGGCTTCTTTTACCAGGGTGCCCGAGAGCATGCGGATGGCAGCATTGCGCTCATCAACAGTCATGGTGGGTTGCAGTACCGCGTCAAACTGATCGGTAACATCTTCCACACTATACAGGAAGCGCACAAACAGGCCGGGGTTAGGCAACTCTTCCTCGAAGGAGCCTGCCCAGAAGCCATTTTTCAGCAAGTCGCTGTCTACCGAGCTATGCGTCTGAATGCGGCCGGCGCCACAATGGTGGTTGGTGAGCACCAGGCCCTGGTCGGAGATGATCTCCCCGGTACAGAAGCCCCCGAAGCTCACAATAGCATCTTTGAGGCTGGATTCGGTGAAGCTGAACACTTCATCACGATCAAGATTCAGCCCCATGCCCTTCATCTCCTGATAGAGGGCATCATTCAATAGAAAAGGCATCCACATGCCTTCATCGGCTTTCAGGCTTCCGAAAGGAAACACAGAAGCCACAAGCAGAACAAACAGAAATTTCTTCAACATGGTTTTGGGTTAAATTGAATAAATAAAAATTAAGAGTTGGTAATTATATGAAATCCTGACCTTTGGAAAGCTTTATATCGTTTACGAACTTTCTGATTTGTTGTTCCTGCGATTTCTGGCAGATCAGCAGGGCATTATCCGATTCAGCAACGATATAATCCTCCAGGCCCTGAAGCACCACCAGTTTTTCTTCCGGGACATTGATCACACAGTTGGATGAGTTGTAGAGCATCACATTTTTGCCCACCACTGCATTCTGATTGTCGTCTTTTTTTCTTACATCATATAAAGCGCCCCAGGTACCCAGGTCAGACCATCCGAAGTCGGAAATGAACACGTAAACATTGCCGGCCTTTTCCATAATGGCATAGTCAATAGAGATGCTTTTGCAGGTTGCGTAAGCCACATCCATATATGCCTCTTCACCTGGCTTGTTGTAAATATCCATGGCTTCCCTGAACACATAACTGATTTCGGGCTGGTATTTCTCGAAGGATTCAATAATGGCTTTGCTCGACCAGATAAAAATGCCTGAGTTCCAGAGGAAATCGCCGCTTTTCAGGAATGACTCGGCCATCTCCAGCACGGGTTTTTCGGTAAAAGTCTTTACTTTCTTCAGAGAAGAATCCTCATTGGGGACCTCTTCGGGCATGAACTGAATGTATCCGTACCCGGTGTCGGGGCGGCTGGGGGTGATGCCCAGGGTAAGCAGCCAGTCCTTGTTGGCGGCAGCATCCAGGGCCTTGCTGATGATGTCGCGGAAGATATCTTCCCGAAGGATAATATGGTCGGAAGGGGCCACTACAATCCTGGCATTGGGATTCATGGCATGTATCTTATAGGCGGCATACGCGATACAGGGGGCTGTGTTTTTACGGGTGGGCTCACAGATCACCTGTTCTTCCTGAATGCCTGGTATCTGCTCCATCACCAGGTTCTTATACTTTTTGTTGGTGACAATAAAAATATTCTGTGGCAGACAGATGTCTACAAACCTTTCGTAGGTTTGGTGTATCAGGGTTTTCCCGGTTCCCAGAATGTCTATGAACTGTTTGGGACGAGAGGTACGGCTCATGGGCCAGAACCGTTCTCCTACTCCACCAGCCATGATCACAGCATAATTATTTACATCCATAATGATTTTCTTTATAATATGATAAATTACAAATATGATTCAGTTTCACATTTCATCACCTTTGCCATGGGGTGAAACAGGTACCTCTTATTGGTTTCCAGGCACAGGCAGCGGTATCTTTTGCGCAGGCGCTCTTCTTTACGAAACATCCTGCCATTGGAGGCCTGAAAAACACTTTCGGCAGGCAGCTCCTCCAGGAACACCCCATGGGCATTCTCTGACTCCTTGTCAAACAGGGCCAGGGCCCGGGTAAGGCCTTCATGGCCCAGGCCGGCAGCCTTTGGCTTCTGCGACATCTCTTCAAGCAATTGGTGCAGGGCGGGATGAAAATGCCCCAGGGCCAGATGCTCTCTGATCAGGAAGCCAAACTGATCCTTCCATTGATCCCCGTGTGGAGCCACTTTATTTTTATGTTTTTCCCACACCAGAAGATGTGCCAGCTCATGCAAAAATACCAATAAGAATGCATATACATTCAAATTGGCATTTACTGAAATACGATGTAGCCCCCCTTGCCGCGCGGGCCGGAAGTCTCCCAGCTTGGAGCGGCGCGCCCGGCTGATATTCAAATGCATCCGGTTGCTGGAAATCAACCCGGCTACATGTTCTGCGGCCACCACAGGAACAAAACGGGCCAGGGTTTCAATTTGTTTTTGATGCATCATTAATATATGGAAATACCGTAGGGGAAGCTTGCTGATGGTTCCACTGAGGACAATTACAATCTTTTTTTCTGAGAACAGCGCATGATGCCATGACCGTCAGGCTCATCAACAGACCTATTAGCATCAGGCTGATCCGGCACATTTTTGACATAGGGGCAAATGCTGGTAAATAATGATTGGTAAAAATAATAAAATTAAGATGCCTGCTGAATAAGCAGGACAAGAAAAGCTTTCAAAATGCAAAAATATAAGTAATTTAGCACAAACAGAATTACGCTGATGAACCTGTTCAATCACCTGGGAAAATATTTGATGCTGCTCGCAGTGACGCTGCGAAAACCTGAAAAAGCATCCATATACCGGCACCAGATCATCGTGGAAATGGATAACCTGGGGCTCAACAGCCTGGGCATTGTGGCCATCATTTCAGTATTTATGGGCGCGGTGCTTACCATTCAAACGGCCTTTAACACCGACCATCCGTTGTTGCCGATTTATGCTGTGGGTTATGCCGTAAGGCAGGCGACCGTGCTGGAGTTTGCCCCTACCATTATCAGCCTGATCCTTGCCGGCAAGGTAGGATCCAGCATTGCCTCTGAAATAGGCACCATGCGGGTGACCGAACAAATTGACGCCCTGGAGATTATGGGGGTCAATGCGGCAGGATACCTGATCCTCCCCAAGATGATTGCTGCCATGGTAATAAACCCGCTGCTGATCATTATAAGCATGTTTTTAGGCATTCTTGGCGGCTGGGCAGTAGCCTATCTCACTCCCGTCATTTCCCTGAGCCATTACATGTATGGCGTGCTGTACCAATATTCAGGTTACGACATCAGCTATGCCATGATCAAAACGGTAATCTTTGCCTTTCTGATCACCTCCATCTCGGGCTACTTTGGCTTTTTTACCAGCGGCGGCGCTTTGGAGGTCGGTCAGTCAAGCACCAAGGCCGTCGTGTTCAGCAGCATCTTTATCATATTGTTTAACCTGATTCTGACCCAATTATTACTGGCATGATAACGGTTGAAAAAATATCCAAATATTTTGATGGCACCCAGGTGCTGAAGGAGATTTCCACCTCTTTTGAAAAGGGCAAGACCAACCTGATCATCGGCCAGAGCGGCTCGGGCAAGACCGTCATGATGAAATGCCTGGTAGGCCTTCTGAATGCTGAAAAGGGGAAAATATATTATGATGACCGGGACTTTTCGCAGATGGACTTCTACGAACGCAGGGTAATCCGTCAGGAGCTGGGCATGTTGTTTCAGGGAGGTGCTTTGTTTGATTCCCAGACCGTACAGCAGAACATCATTTTTCCGCTCAGCATGTTCACCAAAATGAGCATGGAAGAAAAAATAGACCGGGCCAATACGGTGCTCAAAAGAGTAAACCTTGAGAATGTCAATCACCTCTTCCCGGCCGAGCTTAGCGGGGGGATGAAAAAGCGCGTGGCCATTGCCCGCGCCATCGCCAACAAACCCAAATACCTGTTCTGCGATGAACCCAACTCAGGGCTGGATCCACGCACTTCGATCGTGATCGACAACCTGATCAGCGAAATCACCAAAGAATATCAGATTACCACCGTAATCAACACCCACGACATGAACAGCGTGGTGGAGATCGGCGATAAGGTGGCTTTCATTTATAAGGGAAGTCTATGGTGGGAAGGCACCCGACTGGAGATCCTGGAAACCGACAACAAGGAGGTCAATGACTTTGTATATGCCTCTGAATTAATGCGTACCCTGCATAAACATAAAGGATGACCCTGATCTTTAAGATATCATCAGGATGAATCAATAAATTTCTAACAACCCGGCAATTCTCCATCACGACTCATTATGATCTTAATCATCAAACTCATCAGGGAAAGTGCTGTTTTTGCCCTCTCCTCTATAGTTGCCAACAAGTTGCGAACGCTGCTGACCCTGCTGGGTATCACCATTGGCATTTTCGCCATCATCTCGGTATTTTCGGCCGTCGACGCCCTGGAAAGACAGATCCGCAGCAGCATCTCTGCCCTGGGCGATAATGTGGTATACATCCAGAAGTGGCCCTGGCAATTTGGCAATGACTATCAATGGTGGCAATATATGAACCGGCCGGTGCCCCAGTATAAGGAGCTGGCAGAAATTGAGCGACGCACCAGCACGGTGGAAGCGGCCGTATTTATGGTCAGCGCCAACCGCACGGTAGAGCACCTGAACAACAGCATCGAAAGCGTCACCCTGTTAGGGGTTTCGGCAGGTTATGAGCAGGTACGCAACTTTGAGATGGATGAAGGAAGATTCTTCTCGATGACAGAATCGGCAGCTGGCCGCAGTGTCGCCGTATTGGGTTATGATATTGCCCACAACCTGTTTCCCGGCACCGATCCTGTAGGCCAAAGCATCAAGGTATACGGCCGTTATGCCGAGGTGATCGGGGTCTTTGCCAAGGAAGGAACAGGAGGATTCGGCAATACCCTGGATGAAACCGTGGTGCTGCCCCTGTTCTATATCAGCCAGTTTATCGACATCAACAGCGACAGGCATGGTCCGGTGATCATGACAAAGGCCTACGCTGGGATCAGCAACCAGGAGATGATTGATGACCTTACGGGGACCATGCGCTCCATCCGCAGGATCAAGCCCATGGGAGAGGACGATTTTGCCCTGAATGAAACATCACTGATCTCACAGGGCTTTGATGGCTTGTTTGCCATCATCACCCTGGCAGGATGGATCATCGGGGGATTCTCAATCCTGGTAGGAGGCTTCGGCATTGCAAACATCATGTTTGTTTCTGTCAGGGAGCGAACCACCATTATCGGCATCCAGAAAGCCCTCGGAGCCAAGAACTACTTTGTGCTCCTGCAGTTTCTCTTTGAGGCCATCATGCTGAGCCTGATTGGCGGCATCATTGGCCTGGTGCTGGTGCTGATCGCCAGCGCTGTGGTGTCAGCAATGACAGGCATGGATTTCGTGCTTACGGCAGAGAACATTCTGCTGGGTATTAATGTTTCTGCTATTATAGGTCTGGTCTCAGGGTTCATTCCAGCCTGGACAGCCTCACGGCTCGACCCGGTGGAAGCCATCCGCTCTAACGGGTAATCCCGGGTGAGGGGGAGACTTGGAGAGGGGGAGACCTGGAGACTTGGAGACTTGGAGACTTGGAGACTGGGAGAGGGGGAGACTTGGAGACTGGGAGAGGGGGAGACTTGGAGAGGGGGAGACTGGGAGAAGGGGAGACCTGGAGAATGGGAGAATAAATTAAAAACTACAACTATTATGAACAATAAGAAAGTACTACTGGTCATTCTTGATGGCTGGGGCGAAGGCGTCCAGACTGAAACAAATATCATTCACAACTCTGAAGTTCCTTTTACACGCAGCTTATATAAAATAGCCGCTTACAACCAGCTGAAAACCTCAGGTGAAGATGTGGGATTGCCCCAGGGGCAGATGGGCAACTCGGAGGTAGGACACCTGAATATCGGTGCCGGAAGAGTTGTTTACCAGGACCTGGTGAAGATCAGCAAAGCCATAAAAGACGGTTCCTTTTTTGAGAACCAGGTACTGAAAGATGCCTTTGAATATGCCAGACATAAGCACCGCAAGGTTCATTTGCTGGGGCTGGTATCTAATGGAGGGGTGCATTCTGCCATGGATCACCTGTTTGGGTTGTGCGACATGGCCAAAAAGGAAGGCTTTGAGGATCTGTATATCCATGCCTTCACCGATGGCCGCGACACCGACCCTTACAGTGGCAAGGGCTTTGTGCAGGAACTGGAAAGCCACCTGGAGCACTCGACAGGGAAGATCGCCACTGTTTGCGGAAGGTATTATGCCATGGACCGCGACAAACGCTGGGAACGGATCAAGCTGGCCTACGACATGCTGGTGGATGGTAAAGGCACCCCACACAGCAGTCCGACCGAAGCAATTGAAGCCTCCTACAAAGAACAGGTTACCGATGAATTTATCACTCCCCGGGTGATTACCGGTGCCGATGGACAGCCCCTGGCCACCATCGATCCTGAAGATGTGGTGATCTGCTTCAACTTCCGTACCGACCGCCTGCGCGAGATCACCACAGTGCTCTCGCAAAAAGACATGCCCGAACACGGCATGAGCACCCTGCCCTTGTATTATGTCACCATGGCAAAATATGATGAGTCGTTTAAAGATGTGAAGGTGATCTTTGAGAAGGACGACCTGAAAGAAACCCTTGGAGAGATTTTATCGAAAGCCGGAAAGAAACAGCTGCGTATTGCCGAGACAGAGAAGTATCCGCACGTGACTTTCTTCTTTAACGGAGGCCGTGAGGATGCTTTTGAAGGGGAAGAACGTGTGATGATCTCCTCGCCCAAGGTAGCCACCTACGACCTGCAGCCCGAGATGAGTGCTCCTGAGGTGAAAGATGCCGTGATCAAAGAACTGGAAAAGGGCACGTTCGACTTTGTGTGCCTGAACTTCGCCAATGCTGACATGGTAGGACATACCGGCATCATCGAGGCGATCCGTAAGGCTGTGGAAACCGTAGACTCCTGTCTGGAGGAAGTGGTGGCTGCTGCCCAGAAACAGGATTACTCGGTGATTGTGACCGCCGATCATGGCAATGCCGACTTTGCCATCAACCCCGATGGATCGCCCAACACGGCACATACCACCAACCCGGTGCCCTGCTGGCTGATGGATCGCGACTACCGCGAGATCCGCCCGGGGCGGCTGGCCGACCTGGCACCTACCATCCTGAAGATCATGGATCTTGAAATCCCCGAATCGATGCAGGGAGATGGCCTGGTAGGGTAAACAATATCGGCTGTATAAAATGATAAGAGTCAGAAAACAGAATGAAGCAAAACCAATTGCTCCATCGCTTTCTGACTCTTAATAGTTTGTGGCATTCCAACCCTGAAATTCCAATGCCTCTGCAAGCCATTTTAAGGCCTCATTTGAAGGCCCTTTTTTGGATGGCACTAGATATTGCCTATGACAAGAAGATGCTTCCTGCGGCTCCCCAGACCCCCTGGTGGCCATCTGAGTCATGGACTTTCAACTCCTGAAAGGCTTGAAGATCCATCAGCCATATCTTCTATCAATCCATCAATCGATCAATCGATCTTTCCATTAACTCTTTAACTTCTCCACCAGCCGTTTCATCATGATCAGCAAGGTATTGGGATTGGTACAGGTAAACAGGTTGCCATCCTCCTCGGTATCGTTGCCCTGATAGTGGGCCCCGGCATTGATCAGGTCGTCTTTAATGGCATGGAATCCAGTCACTTTTTTCCCTTTCACAATGCCAGCCGAGATAAGCACCCAGGGCCCATGACAGACTGAGGCCACCAACTTGCCCTGATCGTAATGATTTTTAATAAAGCCGGTAATGTCTTCATGCCGCCGCAGTTGGTCGGGGGCATACCCTCCGGGCACGAACACCAGGTCGAAAGTTTGCGTCTTCACCTCATCGAAGGTGTGGTCGGGCTGAAAGCTCATTCCTGCCTTTCCTTTATAGGTCTTGTTCTTAGGGGCCACTGAAATGACATCATGCCCTTCTTCTTTAAATCGCATGTAGGGATACAGGAATTCGGAATCCTCTACCAGGTCTTCCAGAAAAACAATGATTTTCGCCATATTGTGTTGCTTTTTGAGGTTTGATAAAACAACACGGCAAGCCGGGGGTTTGTTTAAAGAAAAGATTCTCCACCAATTCCACAAATTTTAAGAATAATTAATACACCGGTTATTCATGCTGTTTCCTGGACTGAATGAATAATTTGTGAAAATTGACTTCTCAAAATTTGTGTAATTTGTGGAGAATCATTTTAAGAGGACATAGAGCCGCACAGAGAAACCCGAAACCCTCTTAAT
The DNA here is from genome assembly GCA_046483935.1 of Bacteroidales bacterium. Classification (GTDB taxonomy): domain Bacteria; phylum Bacteroidota; class Bacteroidia; order Bacteroidales; family UBA7960; genus JAWOCF01. The sequence goes on from JAWOCF010000147.1 coordinate 10,330, forward strand.
AGGTATTATAGGAAAAAAACTCCTGGCTGCTTTTGCGGATCTTTTTGCGTGTGGTGTCTTTTTCGGGATACCCAAGGGTAATCAACAGAGGAATCCTCTTTTTGGCGGGTACATGAAGCAGGCTTTTCACCTTCTTCTCATCAAACCATCCAATCATGCAGGTTCCCAGGCCCAGCTCGGCAGCCTGCATGCAGAAATGATCAGCCACAATGCCGATATCCATCAGATAGTAAGGCTTGTCTTTGATGGTGCCCCCGATGCGGGAGAGCCAGTTGGGCGGTTCGGCAATCACTGCCACGATCACCGGGGCCTGTATCACAAACCTGTTAAACTGCAGCACTGAATTGAAGGTAGCATTTGCCACCTTTTCTTGCAGGGAGGGGTCAGTGACCACCACCAGCTTCCAGGGCTGCGAATTGCACGCTGAGGGCGCCAACCGGCATGATTCCATGATCCGCTCAATCTTTTGCGGTTCAACGCCACGGGTTGAATATCTTCGCACGCTTTCGCGGTGCATGACCAGATCAGAAAATTGCATGGATCGGCTTGATTAAATTGACAATTACAGGAAAAACCCCACCTGCCCCAGGGGGGTTTAAAGATAATCAAATTCCAGCCGGCACCCATAAAAAAGCCCCCGCTCCAAAAGAACGGGGGCCTGAATAATCAGTTAACAGATCTAGTTGGCAACAATCTGGTAAGTGGGGTTCACTCCATAAAGATCAAGGGTAATGGTGTAGTTACCTGCTTCGGAAACCACAATGTTAGCACCTCCCTGATCCAGCACGCCATCCTGGCCGTCGTCACCGTAGTCGAACTCCCAGGCTCCGTTGGCACGGAACTTGAATTCGGCACCGGCCTCAAGATCCAGGGTGGCGGTAAATACTTGTTCTACCTCATCCCATATGAGGGGTTCATCGCCTGCCCATTCATTGAAGGATCCGATCAATGCAAAGTTCCTCATTTCGGATGTCCAGGTAAGGCCTTCGGTATCAACGGTAAAGTACCAGGTACCGTTCTCTGCAACAGTCAGGTTGCCGGCACCGGCATCGGTATCCAGGGTTCCTTCTGTTGCACCGGCTCCATAGTTGGGGCCGTCCCAGTTGGGTTGCGATGTAAATT
>JAWOCF010000159.1:0-7016 GCA_046483935.1 Bacteroidales bacterium
AAGGAATTAAACAAACGCTGAAGAAATGATGAAAAAAGTCATCCTCCCACTTTTATTTACGCTGTTGGTGGTGGTATCATCCCAGGCACAGACCGCTGAGGAAATCTATCAGCAGGGCAATCAGGCATACCTCAATGAAGAGTATTCCTATGCCATTGAGTTATACCAACAGGTGCTGGATTCAGGAATGATGGCTCCTGAATTGTATTACAACCTGGGAAATGCCTATTTCCGTGAGAATCAGATCGGTCCTGCGATCCTGAACTATGAAAGGGCCTTAAGGTTACAACCCAATGATGAAAACATTCAGCACAATCTGGAGGTGGCCCGGGAGCAAACGGTCGACCTGATTGAACCTGTTCCGGTGATTTTTTATGAACGATGGTGGCGCAGTTTCATTCTGCTGTTCTCTGTCAATGAATGGTCATATGCAGCCATCGGTGGACTGTTTCTATTGATTATTTCTTTATCATTCTATTTACTCACCAGCTCCAGGGCAGTCAAAAAAGCCACCTTTGGGGCTTCTCTGATCTTTCTGCTGCTATCAGCAGGGGCCTTCACAGCAGCTCATTATCAATACCAGCATTTGTACAAAAAAGCCCATGGAATCATATTCAGCCCAAGGGTGATGGTGAAAAGTGCGCCCGGGGAGGCCAGTCAGGATCTGCTGGTTATTCACGAAGGAACCCGGGTCAGTATCACCGACCATCTGGGTGAATGGTATGAGGTACGCCTTGAAAATGGAAGCGTTGGATGGGTCAGCAAATCATCCGTGGAAGTTATATAGCCGGTACTTCAGAATCTGCCATAGCTTTTTGCAGGGGAGCCTTTACCTTATTGCGATATTGTCCGGGAGTCATTCCTTTTTCTTTTTTGAAGGCCCTGTTAAATGAGCTGATAGACCCGAACCCCGAGTCGAATGCAATATCGCTTAACGACAAGAGGTTAGACTGGCTTACTTCAATTAGCGCAACCGCATGCTTTACCCGATATAGATTAACCAAATCGTTGAAACTGAGGTTAAATTCCTTATTGATCAAATTGGAGAGGTAAGTTCTGTTGGTATTCAACTCCTTGCATAATTGTGTGATCCGTAATTCATGCTCAAGATATATCTGCTTTGTTTCCAGAAGGCCTGTTAAGCCAACTTTCAGTTCGTCATGAGGCATCATGTTTGCCACATCAGAAAGAACTAGGTGGTCTTTTTTTTCATCCTCCACCAGCGAATGAATGGTGTAATCCTGTTTGTTCCCCTGGAGTCCTATGACAAAAAAGAGGCTGCTAAACAAAAGAGAAGGAATAGCCAGTACCAGATCGTTCGTTAAAAAAAGACCCCTTCCTAGCACATTTACAATCAGGCTGGCAATTGAAGTAAGTAAAAAGGAAATCGTCAGCAGTTTAACCCAGATTAGTTCTCTCCCCTCAAGGTTGGAATAAAAGTCGGCAATCCGGTGATCATATTTTCTGGCCAGCAAATAGCCTGACGCTAAATATCCGACAACCTGAATCCCAAAGACTACCCTGCTTAAAAAATAAACCAAAGCCATGGACCTGACAATCCCAGTATGGTGTTCTGCAGGCCATTGGTTCTGAACCAACACCTGGGAATAATATACCTGCCTTTCTTCAGGGCTGGCTTGAAGGGTTAACAACAATAAAACGACAGCCAAAACCACAGGGGGAACAAAGTGAACGAGATAGGACCCTTTCAGGCCAATATCGCAGGTTAGCAGCCTCACATAGAGGTAATAAAGCGGAAAAACCGATAAACCGACGAGCAGGTACAGACTGTCAACCTGTAAATAGAAATCAGAATATCCCAGGAAAAAACCCGCATGGCAGGAGTATAACAAAGCAACCACCAGCATAAAAATCCCAAGCCAGTAGCGGGCTTTGTTGTATGAGAATTTACTGGTCAGGAAAACAACAGACCAGAATAAAGAAACATAAACAGGAGTTAAAACGATGACTTCGCGGAGCATCAATAGCCGGTTTTTACATAAATGTACATTTTGACGCAACAAATTTACGATTTAGTCAACTTGTCAGCACCTGTTTAGATAGATTTGGCCATTATTTATTCCAAAATTTTGAAATTATGAAAAGATTTACTCTGATGGCCGCCTTCATGGCTATTACTCTCACTCTCAGCGCCCAGAAAGTGGCGCTGCACGCCTCAACAGGAATTCAGCATTTTACAGGTACAAGTGCCTTAAGTGAAGCATATGTTGCAGCCATCTCCGGCGATACCATTTACCTACCGGGAGGGGGATTTACCAGTCCGGGGACCATCGACAAAAAGCTTCTTGTATTTGGTGCAGGACATTACCCCGACTCTACCGCAGTGACAAGCAAAACCGTGATCTCGGGAAACATTAGTCTGACAGAAAATGCCGATGGATTTCATATTCAGGGGGTGGATATTACCGGAGGAATCTATTCCTTGCCAAACGAATCGGTTAACCAGATTATTATTAAGTATTGCAGGCTGCTGGGAAACCTTGAAATACGGGGCGATCAATCCAATCCCTCTTTTAATCTTATGCTCGTAAACAGTGTAGTGCAGGGGGTCGTGCGCCTTGAGAATGCACAAAATGCCGGTTTCTTTAATTCAATGTTCAATGGCGAAATCAATGGAAGCTATGGAAACCTATTCCAGAACAATATTTTTATGCTGAATAACCGTTCAAATATGGTTTACCGGTATACCTTGCATGGTGATAATAATACCCTGGAGAATAATATTTTTCTGAGAACTTTAGACCGTGAAATAAATGGAAACAGCAACATTATAAAGAATAATATTACACCGAAGACCGACCCCTATTGGGGTGCCACGCCAGTTCTTGAGAACAACTACACAGGGGTTGAACTGACCAGTATTTTTGTAAACCAGACAGGCAATATCTTCGATTATACTCACAATTACCATCTTCAGGCCCCTGAAACCTATCCGGGCGTGGATGGCATCACACAAGTAGGTATTTATGGTGGGTATCACCCTTACAAAGAGGGTGCAGTACCTTCAAACCCACATTTTGTCAGTAGCAAAATTGCTCCTCAGACTGATGCAGAGGGGAAACTTAAAATTGAAATTCAGGTAGCAGCCCAAGACAACTAATGTCATGAAAAAGATAAACTTTCTATTGATTTTCATCTTTTTGCTTTTCCCGGATGTTGAAGCACAGACCAAACTGGTGCAATATGAGTATTGGTTCAACGCTGATTATGGCAACAGTCAGGTGGTAACTATTACACCAACCCCACAACATCAACTCGTTCTGGATATTGATGCTTCGGCTTTACCCGAAGGAGTCAATGTGCTGAATATTAGATACAAGGATGAAAATGGTTTTTACAGCAGCATTTTAAGTAAGATGTTTTATAAAAACCCCGATGAGCTGATTCCTGGTAAGTTGGCGAGCTACGAGTATTGGTACAACAATGATTATGGCAATAGCCATAAGGAAACCTTAACCCCTGATTCACAACATCTGCTTGCCCTTAATGTTGATGCTTCTGCTTTATCCGATGGAGTCAATGTGCTGAACATCAGATACAAGGATGAAAATGGTTTTTACAGCAGCACACTGAGTAAGCTGTTTTATAAAAACCCGGATGCCCTGGTCAGCAGTAAACTCCAAACCTTTGAGTATTGGTTCAACAATGATTACAGCAACAAACAAAGGGTGGAGATTTCTCCTGCACCGCAGCACCAACTGATAGCTGATCTGAACGCTACAACGTTGCCAGGGGGTGTGAATGTACTGCATATCCGTTATCAGGATGAAAATGGTATTTATAGCAGTACTTTAAGCAAAGTTTTTTATAAAATGGAGCATTCCCCTTTGGGAAATAATGAGCTTATTGCCTACCAATATTGGTACGGCGATGAGTATGAAGATGCTGTCTATGTTCAAATACAGGACCCCGTTCAGCAAGTTCATTTGCTTACCGATCTTGATATGACCCACCTTCCAAAGGGAGATTACGCCTTGCATTTCCAATTCCTGGATTCAAATGGGTTGTGGAGTGGAATCACCACAGATAGTATCAGCAAGACCCTCAAACCGGAAGCTGCATTCTCAATTTCAAGCACCGCTTTTTGTGCCGGCAGTAACATGTCATTTGTAAATGAAAGTATCGATGCAGATGCCTGGTCATGGGATTTCGGAGACGGTGGTTCTTCTGAAGCATTTGAACCTGAACATGTTTATTCGACGGCTGGATCTTATCAGGTGAGTCTGACCGTCACAAATTCTGAGGATGAAAGCCAAAGCAGTGTAGTGACTTCCAATCTGATTGTAAATCCTGTCTATTCCCATGTGCAGGAAATAAGTATCACTGAAGGAGAAAGCTATGATTTCGCTGGAAATACATATACCCAAACGGGCGAATATAAACATACTTTCACCACGGTTCAGGGATGTGACAGCCTGGTTACTTTATTGCTTGAGGTAAAAGCATCGGGGGTGTCAACTCACCCTGTAACAGAGCCAGCAATATTGGTATATCCCAATCCTACCACCGGCAAGGTTTATTTGAAACCAACGAATATGAATGGCCTTGAAGTGGAGGTGTCAGTTTTCGATCGAACAGGGCGAAAAATTCTTAGCTCCCGCAAAAAGCTGTCAGATGATATCGTGATTGATCTGTCTGGTCAGATCCCTGGCACTTACTATTTAAAGGTTGAATCTGAGGGCATCCGCAAAACTTACCAAGTGATTGTTAAACCTTGAAACGGCACAAAAACAAGGGAGCAGGAGGAAATTAAAACAGACTTCCCTCCTGCTCCTTTCTTTTTCCTCTACCAGACATCTGTCTTGGGCAGTACTCCGAAAAAAATCCCGGTTCCCCTAAAGGGCCCAGGATTTTTTGATTCGTGGAAACTTTAATCAATGCATAAACCTAAACACAAACCTAACAAGAAAACATTATCTTCGTCTTCCTCCCTGAGACTGTCTTGCTTCCCGGAAAATCATCCGGTTAAAATCTCTTTCTGCTTCATAAAGAAGGGCAATTTTCTGCATGCTTAATATGTTTTTCAAATCCTCATGAAATTGTCTTTTCAGTTTTGCAGATTCTTCCAGACGGCTTACTTCACATTCAGTATATTCTTGAATTTCAGCTTCCGACATTTTACTGACCTCTTTTTTATTGCCGATTCCATATTGTTGGTGAAGAAGGTTATCACGTTGTTCTGAATATTCATTATAAAGGGGCCAGAAAATTCTTGCTTCCTCCGGAGACAGTGACATATGCTGGGTAATATAAGCGATCTTGCGGGAATTCAAGGCCTCCATGCGATCCTGTTGTTTCCTGCCTTGTGAGTAACCTGATAATCCGGCTATCATAAATACCAGGGAAAGCAAAAAGGATTTTTGAAATAAAGGCATCGTGTAATCTTTTGAACTAATTTTCATTTGTCATCTTTTTAAGACACAGGTTAACTAATCTTGTTCTGCAATTAAGTTGCTGGTATTTAAGCCATAGTATTCTGCCATATCCAGCATATATTCAATCATTTGATCATCCTCCGGACTGGTTGTGAGGGTACTTCCATGAATAAATTCCTGGTTATCATCAAACAGGGCATCCTGGGAGGTAACTTCATAGATCAGGCTATGATCATATTCGGTTACAAAAGCAAAATAGTCATCAACAACACCTTCCTCCATCTGGGAGAATACCCCCTGTTCAGTTCCGTTTTTCATCACCAGAAAGCTTAAGACAACGGCAACCAATAGTGCAAAGGTAGCCGCGGCAGGAATGAGTTTCCGAAGGGGAAACGTCTTCATTGGTGCAGGCTTGGCAGCGATTCTTTGCTGCACAAGATCCGGGAGTTTTTCGAAGTAATCCTGAGGAACCCCAAACCCTGAATCTGTGGAAGGCCCTGTGAGGCTAGTTCCCAGTTCCAGAAGTTCTTTCTGAATGTTTTCCTTCGATTCCTTTTTCATTTCCGGTTTTTTAAATTAGATGCTCTGAAGATATAATGGTTTAATCAGGATTTCAATTTTATTTCTATTTTTTTTACCGCATGATGGTAGGAAGCCTTCAATGCCCCCTCGGAAGTGTCAAGAATTTTCGACATATCCTCATACTTCATTTCATCAAAATACCTCATGTTGAATACCACGCGTTGTTTTTCGGGTAGTGAGAGAATGGCCTGGGTAATCTTCTTTTCTATCGCATCGGGATCCATCCAGGGATCGGCCTCCAGACGATTGTTCAGATAATTTTCAACATCCACCAGGGGAAGAAAAAAACGGTTCTTTTTTTTCTTCAGAAAAGAAAGCGCTTCATTGGTAGCAATGCGGTACAACCAGGTGTAAAGCCCGGAATCCCCCCGAAATTTTCCCAGGGCATTCCAGGCTTTCACAAAAACATCCTGAAGGATATCGTCTGTGTCTTCATGCACTATTACAAGCCGCCGGATGTGCCAGTACAGGGGTTGCTGATATTTTCTGACGATCAGGTTAAAGGAATAATTTGCATTATCGCCTTTATGAAACATTTCCAGTAATTCCTCGTCAGAATAATGTGCCATCCGTTGGTTAACTTTCTCTTATAATTTTCTGTTCAGCGCCTTTCTGGCAGCCAGCACAATATGATGCGCATCCAGCCCATATTTTTCCATCAGTTGTGCAGGTTTGCCGCTTTCACCGAACTGATCCATCACGGCCACCATTTCCAGAGGAGCAGGGAACCGACGGGAGAGCGTGCTGGCCACACTGTCTCCCAGGCCGCCATTGATCTGATGCTCTTCAGCTGTTACAGCACAACCTGTCTTTTGTACTGATTGTAAGATGAGATTTTCGTCCAAAGGTTTAATGGTGTGAATATTTATTACTTCAGCCATGACCCCTTCTTTGGCAAGCGTTTTGGCTGCTTCCAGGGCTTCCCATACCAGGTGGCCGCAGGCAAAGATACTGACATGACTTCCCGGAACCAGGATGATCCCCTTACCCACTTCGAAGGGATCGTCAGCAGCCGTGAAATTGGGTACGGCAGGGCGG
>JAWOCF010000187.1:0-6284 GCA_046483935.1 Bacteroidales bacterium
CCCCACCCGTGTAAACCCCGACGGTGTCCGGGACGTCCTCTCGGCGGAGTATCGAGGCCGTGAGGTAGGCGATCGACGCGCCGCTCGTCGTGAACCTGACGAGCCACGCCGCCCACGCGGCGGTGACGCGGTCCGGGCATCAAAGACCTTCGAATCGCGGATGCCCCTGATGACAGGGATGCCCGGGCCCGGGCTGTCGATGTTGTTCAGCCCCGAAACAGCTACGGTGACTTTAATCTTCTCCATGTTCTTCGGTAATCTGGAAATGCTTCAACATGGAAACAAAGTCATAGTAATACTGCTCAAAGGCGTTGGGTGCCACATCATACCGGGTGGTGATCTGCTCCACGATCTCTTCCTTGTTTTTCCCTTCTTTGATCATGCCCAGGATTTCCTGCCCGGTGGCATTCAAATGGAAGGAATCACCAGTGCCCGGATCAAACAGGAATCCGGTTTCACTGATCGCGATGTTTTTCTTGAGTCGGTTCATTTTGTGATGGCTATGGGAACGAAATAAGGTAAAAATACAGGCCTTAACTGTGCTAAGATAGCTATAATTTAAATACAATACCAGCAATGATTATTTATCGCAGCAGAGTATTGTTTTCCATGCATTACCTCTTTTTTTTTGATATAGACTGTTCTTCAGCCCGAAGGTTTACTTAGCAGGCAGATAATCACTTAAGTATTTAATTGTATTTCGTATGATACACTTATCGGCGTTCACATGCCCGGGGAAGGTTGCATAAAACAACCTCTCTTGCAGACGGTTGAATAGCAGGATAAAAGGGTATTGCAAACTTAGGGATAATCACCCGGTGAGGCAATGGGATGATCAGGAAAAGGTGATTCTGAAAGATCAGGCAGTGCCTTATAGGTCTAGTTTTTGGAATGGTTTTCCGCTAAACCTGGGAAAAGGATTTTAACGCTGGTAGCCGCAATCAACCGGTCAAAAGTCTCTTCCACCAATGGATGGTCTTTCAGTAGTTGCATTTTGATGGTGACCAGCCTTTCCTGACGCCGGTTTATGATAACTTTCAGGTTTTTATTTGAATAGTACATGATTTTTTAAGATATGATAGAAACACTGACCTGATTATTAACGGGGCCAGGCATCAGAAATTATAAAAAACGGAAGGTGAAAATTTTTGATAATTATGGTAGTGAAAATTAAACCTAAAAATAAAGTAACTGATAATATTCAATGCAACAATTGTATTATTTATCGAAATTTTTCTAATAAAATCAGGATTGTTTTTAACATCAAAAAAGCGCTGGTTTAGCTGTGAAAACGGGCATTACAAGATTTTTTTGTGAGGAAATGTCCTAATAATTCCATACCTTTGGGTCATGAACCTAAAAATCCATAATTATGAAAAAACATTTACCAAAATTTGCTGCATTAATATTTAGCCTTTTTATATGGCTTCCTCTTGGGCTGCTGGCCCAGGATGTGACGGAGGTGGCCGATCTGGCCGGACTGAAGCAACAGGAAGCCGATGGCACCGTCTACCGGGTTACCGGCGAAGTAGTGCTTACCTTTCAGCAGTCTTTCCGCGGGCAGAAGTTTGTCCAGGATGACGCAGCTGGAATCCTGATTGATGATAACTCAGGAACGATCACTTCCTCTTATAACCGTTATGATGGTATTACCGGCCTTACCGGTACACTTTCCATATACGGCAATATGGTTCAGTTTGTGCCTGTGGAAGATCCAGGTGCTGCCACTTCTACCGGCAATACTGTCACTCCGGTGGTTGTCACTCTTGAGGAGTACAATACAAACTTCATGAACTACCAGTCGCGACTGGTAACCCTCGAGGGCGTTTCTTTTACCGATCCTACGGGAACTTTTGCAAATGGTCAGGAGTATGTTGTTACTGATGGCACCAATGAAGCCATTTTCCGCACCACCTTTTATGATGTGGATTATATTGGTGATGCCAAACTCTCCGGAGACTTTAATCTGACAGGTATTCCCAATTCAAGAAGCGGTGGCGATTATATTACTGCCCGCGACTGGAATGACATTGAATCCCTTTCTACCGTTACGGTCACTTTCGAAGTGGTTGACGATGCCCTGGCTCCCATTACTGATGCGGTACTCACCTTTGACGGAACGGCCCTGGCTGCCGGTGAGTATGTCATCACCGAGGTTCCTGAAGGGACTTACGATTATTCTGTTGCCAAAGATGGTTATGTAACTCAACAGGGTAGCCTGGTGGTATCTACTGAAGATGTTACTTACCAGGTCATTCTGGTAGAGGAAGATACCAACGCCATCACTACTTTCCCCTGGACAGAAGATTTCACCACCTTCCTTCCTGAAGGCTGGAGCACCTTTTCGGTAGATGGTGCCGGGACCTGGGTTCAACTGAATGAAGCTGCTCATCACGCTTCTGACACTGAGGCTGCCGATAGCTGGCTGGTTACGCCGCAGATCGTTGTGCCGGATGCCGTAGAAGGTGAGCCTGCCATGATTCTGAAGTTCATGGAAAGCAATGCTTTCATGACAACATATGGCTATAGCGGGGTGATGATATCAACAGGCAGTGGGATTCCAGCCAACGATCAGTTCGTTGAAGTATATGAATCGAGTGCTAACATTGGAAATACCCCTGTAGAAAGAATTATCAACCTGGGTGATTATGCCGGGCAAGTGATTTATATTGCATTTGTTTATCAGGGTGTGGATGCCCATGAATGGACTATTGATGATGTAACTGTTGAACAGGCGCCTTCGGTAATCGAAGTACCCAATCTGGCTGCTTTATATGATTATCCCCTTGGTGACGGTCAGGTGTACCGCGTTACCGGCGAAGTAGTCATTACTCATAAGCAGCTGGCTTATCGTAACCAGATGTATGTTCAGGATGGAGAAGGTGCTATCATTATTGATGATGCCCCCCAGACAATCACCACATCCTATGATGTTTATGATGGCATTACAGGCCTTACAGGGACTATCTCTGCCTTTAACGACAACCGGCAGCTGGTACCCACCGAAGATCCCGGTGCTGCCACTTCTACCGGCAATACTGTAGAGCCCCTGGAGATTACCTTAAGTGAGCTGACGGAAGACCTCCAGGCCATGTTGGTAATCATTCGCGACGTGACCATTGATGTCAGCGGCGATACTCCCGAAACCTGGGTGCAGAGTCAGGCCTATCCTGTTTCTGATGCCACCGGCTCATCCACCATCTTTACGCCCAATGCCGCCGATGCCCTCGATTATTATGGGGATGATGTGCCAACTTCAGTGATCGACCTGATCAGCGTGGTGCAACAATACAGGGGCACCATGCAGTTGCTGCCTCGTTCAAGCAGCGACTTTATGGAGCCTGCCAGCAACGTTCCCCAGCTGGAACAGGTTGCTGTTAACATGTATCCCAATCCTGCCAGGGATGCTTTTACTGTTGATAGCAAAGCAATGATCAACATGGTAAGAGTTTATGACATGAGTGGCCGCCTGCTGGTTGAACAACCTGTTAACGACAACAGGGTGACCATCGAAACGACCATGCTGCGCCGTGGGATTTACCTGGTACAGATCGACAGCCAGGGAGGCACCTTGAGTAAAAAACTTCAAGTAATCCGTTAATGTCTGTTAATGTTCTTTGTTAAGGAAAATGCTTCAGCTTGCAATAATATCCCTTCCGGGATGTTAACAGGGTGAAGCATTTTCTTTTTTTATATCAATACATCTTCTTATTCCCATTTTAATAACTTTCACATGAGAAAAAATCAATCACTGTTTACCCTGTTTCTGATGGTGGTGATGCTGGTCATGACAGGCATGCAGAGCTACGGAGCCACTTTGCGGGGGCAGGTTGCTGATTCGGAAGGTAATTTTCTTCCTGCAGCCTTGGTAGAAGCCATCAATGAGCAAACCGGCAGCACCCGGGCCACTACCACCTCTTTGGATGGGGCCTTTGAAATGCAGCTGGATCCCGGCACTTATACAGTCAAGGTTACCTACCTGGGTTATATTGACAAATCGGTATCTGTTGAAGTCCGTCAGGATACAAATATGGGTACCATCGTGATGGAATCAAGCACCATCGGTTTGCAGGAAGTCAGGGTCGTATCGGCTTATGCCCGCGACCGCCAGACCCCGGTAGCCATTTCTACCATCTCCGGAGAGATTATTACTGAGAAACTGGGCACCCAGGAGTTCCCTGAAATTCTGAAACTCACTCCCAGCGTTTATGCCACCAAAGATGGTGGTGGTTACGGTGACTCACGAATCAACCTCAGGGGCTTTGACTCCAACAACATTGGGGTACTGGTTAACGGAGTCCCTGTTAATGACATGGAAAATGGCCAGGTATACTGGTCTAATTGGGCCGGGCTGTCGGATGTAACCAGCAGCATGCAGGTACAGCGTGGTTTGGGTGCTTCGCGCCTGGCCATCAGTTCGGTAGGTGGTACCATCAACATCCTTACCCGTTCGTCGGATGCACAAAAAAGAGGTTCGGTGTCTACTGAAATCGGAAGTGACGGATACCGCAAAAACATGCTGACCTTATCTACCGGTTTGCTTGACAATGGCTGGGCGGCTACCTTTTCGGGCAGCCACAACATAGGTACCCGTTTTGTAAGAGGCCTTGATTATGAAGGATGGTCTTATTTTGCCAATGTCTCCAAGCAGATCAACAAGTCGCATACCCTGTCATTCACCGCTTTTGGTGCCCCTCAGACCCACAATCAGCGGTATCCCCGTCAGCTGATCCAGGTGTTCCGCGAACACCGCGATGGCATCCGCTATAACCCCAGCCTGGGATATATGAATGGTGAGCAGTATTCTGCTTCTTACAACTTCTATCACAAGCCGCAGATCTCTCTGAACCACTTCTGGTCGATCAATCCCGAAACCACTCTTTCTACTGCCGTTTATGGTTCTTTCTCGCAGGGTGGTGGACGTAGAATCTACGGAGCCAATGCCAACTGGCTCAGGTATGACAGCAATACAGGTTTACCACGTGAAGAAACAAAACTAACCCCTGACGGCTTTCTGGATTTTGATGCCGTAATCCAGGAGAATGGCCAGGCAGTGAATGGCTCCAGGGCTATTGTTTCTAACGCCATCAATGCGCACGACTGGTACGGCATGCTGTCGAACCTCTCTGCTGAAATGGATAATATTATGCTTACCGGTGGCCTTGATCTTCGTTATTACAAAGGATATCATTATCAGCAAATCGATAACCTGCTGGGGGGTGAATACTATCTGGATGTTACTTCAGCCAACCAATCACTGAACATCAATCGGGATCCCAACACCCACCTGCGAGAAGGTGATTATATCAATTATTACAACCTTGGCGAAGTACGTTGGGCAGGATTGTTTGGTCAGGCCGAATATGTGCAGGATCAATATTCTGCATTCCTCTCTGCCAATGTCTCCAATACCGGGTATCGTCGTACCGACTACTTCAAATATCTGGATGATAGCCCCGAGCAGCAGAGCGACTGGGTGAACTTCAATGCGTGGAGCTTAAAAGGAGGTGCCAATTACAACATCGATGAAAGCCACAACGTGTTTTTCAATACAGGTTATTTTACCCGCGCCCCATTCTTCCGTTGGGCATTTATTGGTTTCTCCAATGATGTCAATGAAGGGGTGAAACATGAGAAAGTATTTTCTGCAGAGGCCGGATATGGTTACCGCAGCCGGTATTTTTCTGCAAATGCTACTGTGTATCGTACCAACTGGATCGACCGCGCACTGGTGCGCCGCATCGGGCCCGTTACGGCCAATCTTACCGGGCTAAGCGCACTGCACCAGGGGATAGAGTTGGACTTTATTGCCAACCCTATTGAAAAAGTTCAGATCAGGGGGATGTTCTCAATCGGTGACTGGGAATGGACGGATGATGTGATCGCTGACCTGTATGATGAACAGCAGCAGTTTATCAGCACCCAGACTGTTTATGCCGGAGACCTGATGGTGGGTAATTCTGCACAGACCACGGGTGGTTTCTCTGTTGATTATGATGTGTTACCACAAGTGAAGCTTGGTGTTGACTTCACCCACTTCGACCGTCTGTTTGCTGACTTTGATGTTCAAAATCGTACTGTATTGGAGGAAAAAGGCATTCAGGCCTGGCAGATGCCTTCCTATCAGGTGGTGGATCTGAGTGCACGCTATAACTTCAGGATTGCCGATCTGAATGCATCACTGTTTGCTAAAGTCGATAATGTGCTGGATACTGAATATATTGCCGATGCCACCGATGGTAGTTCCTTCGATTTTGACACCGCCACCGTGTTTTATGGCTTTG
>JAWOCF010000001.1:0-7809 GCA_046483935.1 Bacteroidales bacterium
CCTACTTCCAGGCCACCACCGGCATCGCTGATGATGATCTGCTAAAAGACGTGACCATTTATCCCAACCCCTCTGCCGGAAGGTTTACCATTGGCGGACTGGAGGGGATAGACCAAGTAGAGGTCATGGTCTCCGACCTGCTGGGAAGACAGAAATATTACGAAGTGGTGAAAAACAACCTGGGTGCCGGCCCCTACCAGCTGCATCTGGAAGAGCTGCCTGTGGGCATCTATATTATCTCAGTACATTCAGGCACCCGGGTGCGTAAAGAAAAGATTCTTATCTCCCGTTAGCAAAAAAGCCGTCCGCTGTTTGTTGTACAATTGTTACCTTCGCAGGTTGAAACTATTATGAGATAACTTGTTAATCATCGCTATGGAATACAACTTCAGGGACATCGAGAAGAAGTGGCAGCACTACTGGAGAGAACACAAAACCTATAAGACAGAAATCAGGGAAGACAAGCCCAAGTACTATGTGCTCGACATGTTTCCCTATCCCTCGGGGGCCGGCCTGCATGTGGGGCATCCCCTGGGCTATATCGCCTCCGATATCTTCTCGCGCTACAAACGCCAGAGTGGGTTTAATGTGCTGCACCCCATGGGGTATGATGCCTACGGGCTCCCTGCCGAGCAGTATGCCATCCAGACCGGGCAGCATCCTGCCATCACCACGGCCCGCAACATTGCCCGTTATCGCGAACAACTCGACAGGATCGGCTTCAGTTTTGACTGGGACCGTGAAGTGCAAACCTGCGATCCCGGATACTACAAGTGGACCCAATGGACCTTTATCCAGCTGTTTGAATATTATTACAATCAGGAAACCCGGCGCGCCGAACCCGTCAAAGACCTGGTAGCTGCTTTTGAAGCTCATGGCAATGCAGGGGTGAAGGCTGCCTGTGATCCCTGTGAGGAATTTTCAGCCGCCGGATGGAAGCAGATGAGCCAGGTGCAGCAACAAGCCATCCTGATGAACTACCGGCTGGCCTATCTGGCCGACACCTTGGTGAACTGGTGCCCTGCCCTGGGCACGGTGCTTGCCAACGATGAGGTGAAAGAAGGCTTCTCGGTAAGGGGAGGCCACCCCGTAGAACGCAAGAAGATGCGCCAGTGGTTCCTGAGGATCACCGCCTATGCCGACCGGCTGCTGGAAGGCCTGGAACGCATCGAGTGGAACGACTCGATCAAGGAGATCCAGAAAAACTGGATCGGACGCTCCCAGGGGGCTACCATCTTCTTTGAGGTGAAGGACAATCAGGGGAAAATAGAAGTGTTTACCACCCGTCCCGACACCATCTTTGGGGCTACCTTTATGGTGCTGGCTCCCGAGCATGAGCTCACCCGGCAGATCACCACCCCCGAATATGCTGATGCCGTGCAGGATTATGTGACTCAGGCAGGCCGCAAAACCGAGCGTGAACGCATGACAGAAGTGAAAACCGTTTCGGGTCAGTTCACCGGTGGATATGCCCTACATCCTTTTACCGGCGATCGCATGCCTGTATATATTGCCGATTATGTGCTGGCAGGCTATGGCACGGGTGCCATCATGGCAGTGCCCGCCCACGACAGCCGTGATTACGCTTTCGCGAAACATTTCGACCTGCCCATCGTGGAGGTGGTGGCCGGAGGCAACATTCAGGAAGCCTCGCACGATGCCAAAGAAGGACAGCTGATCAACAGCGGGTTCCTCAATGGGCTGGAAGTGCCCGATGCCCTGAAGAAAGCCATTGAGGTGCTGGAAGAAAAAGGCATTGGCAAAGGAAAGATCAACTACCGGCTCAGGGATGCCATCTTCAGCCGCCAGCGTTACTGGGGCGAGCCCTTCCCTGTATATTATAAGGAGGGGATGCCACAGGTGCTGCCCGAAGAGGAGTTGCCCCTGGAACTGCCTCCCGTTGATAAATACCTGCCCACCGAGTCGGGCGAGCCCCCCCTGGCCCGTGCCCGCAACTGGCAGACCCCCGAAGGCCATCCCCTGGAAACCAATACCATGCCTGGCTTTGCCGGCTCCAGCGCCTATTACCTCAGGTACATGGATCCTGGCAACGACAGCCAGCTGGTGTCAAAACAAGCCGTCGGCTACTGGGAAAATGTTGACCTGTATGTTGGTGGCGCCGAACATGCCACCGGCCACCTGATGTATGCCCGCTTCTGGAACAAGTTTCTGTTCGATCTGGGTGTGGTGGTCAAAGATGAGCCTTTCAGGAAACTGATCAACCAGGGGATGATACAGGGCCGTTCAAACTTTGTATACAGGATTAAAGGCACCAACACCTTCGTGTCGTACAACCTGGCCAAAGATCATGATACCACACCCATTCACGTGGATGTGAACATCGTGCACAACGACATCCTGGACCTGGAAGCCTTTAAAGCTTGGAACCCTGAATATAAGGACGCTGAGTTCATCCTGGAGAACGGGAAGTATCTGTGTGGCTGGGAAGTAGAAAAGATGTCCAAGTCATATCACAACGTGGTGAACCCCGACGACCTCATTGAGCACTACGGAGCCGACACCCTGCGCCTGTACGAGATGTTCCTGGGCCCTGTTGAACAGGCCAAGCCCTGGGACACCAATGGCATTGAAGGGGTGTTCCGCTTTATGCGTAAGCTGTGGCGGCTGTATCACGACCGCGACAACCAGCTGAGCATTTCCGAAGACCCAGCCACCCCCGCAGAGCTGAAGATCCTGCACAAGACCATCAAAAAGGTGGGCGAGGATATTGAACGGTTTTCGTTCAATACTGGCGTGAGTGCCTTTATGGTATGCGTAAACGAGCTGGGTGAACTGCAGTGCAACAAAAAAGAGGTGTTGCAGCCCCTGTCGGTCATGATCTCTTCTTTTGCCCCCCACATCGGCGAGGAGCTGTGGGCCTTGCTGGGCAATACTGACAGTGTGGCAGATGCTCAATTCCCGGAATTCAACCCTCAGTATGTGGTAGAGGATACCGTGTTGTATCCGGTATCTTTTAATGGCAAGACCCGCTTCAAGCTCGAGCTGCCTGCCGGATCGACCAAAGAGCAGGTACAGGAGGCCGCCCTCACAGCGCCCGAAGCACAAAAGTGGCTCCAGGGTAAGGATCCCCGCAAGGTGATCGTGGTGCCCAACAAAATTGTTAATGTTGTTATTTAATTTCTTTATCTTTTCTTAACTTCTTATTTTCAATGAAATAAAAGTTTGGAGAGGATTTTGCAGGATAAAAGCAGATAATAATAATAGAGGCCTTTTCTTCAGGAAAAAGGAGCAATAATTTTATTGTTGTTTTTTCGTTTTAAAAGGAATTGTCTCTTTTTGTTCTCTTTTTTTGTCTTTCAAAAAGTTGAATTAAATGTTATACAATATAAAAAGCGATATATTTTCCTTCAGAACTTTTCTTTTTCTTGCCCTGTTGCTTGGAGGCCTGACTATGGTTCCTCCTGTCGCAGCCCAGCAGATGCGAACTGTCGAAAATAATGCTTTCGAGCGGGGCGAGAAGATGGTGTACCGGGTTTACTACAACAGCATCCTGACGGGCAATGTTACCGCGGGGGAAGCCACCCTGGAGGTCTTGCCCGACAATAAGATGATTGATGGTCGTGAGGTGATGCACCTGGTAAGCCTGGGCAAAACCAAAGGGATGTTCAACATGTTTTACAAGGTGGTAAACCGCTATGAAACCTATCTTGATGAACAAGCCATTGCCCCGTTGTACTTCATGCGCCGCATCCGTGAGAACAAGTACAAGAAAGATCAGGACGTTTTCTTCGATCATGTGGATCTGACGGCCACCACCAATACCGATACCGTGCCCATCACTCCCTATGTTCAGGATATCATCTCTGCTTTTTATTACGCCCGCACCTATGATTATTCCGATGCGCAGCCTGGCGACGAATTTGAGGTAGACTTTTTCCTGGATGACTCAGTCTATGTGACCCGCATTGTGTTCGACGGCCGCGAAAAAATCAAGACCCGTCTGGGGTCTTTCAACACCCTGCGCTTCAAGCCCATGGTGCTGGCTGGCAGCGTATTCAGCCAGCCTTATCCCATGACCATGTGGATCTCGGACGATAAAAACAAAATCCCCATCCTGCTCGAATCGGGCATTATTGTGGGGAAGGTACGCCTGGAGCTCGATGATTACCAGGGATTGCGCAATCCCTTATCTTCAAAAATCGACTGATCCGGGTACCATTGTAACGCAGTTTTAATAATTTTGTAATCTAAATAAATTACCATTCATATGATTCAAGCAGAAATAATTACTGGAAAAGGAACCATGATGGTTCAGTTTTTCGAAAAAGATGCCCCTGGCACCGTAAAGAACTTTGTAGATCTGTCGAAAAAAGGATTCTACGACGGGCTCACCTTTCACCGGGTGATTCCTAACTTCGTGATCCAGGGCGGTTGCCCCAACGGCAGTGGCATGGGTGGCCCCGGATATACCATCAAGTGCGAACTGGATGGCGACAACCAACACCACGACCGCGGAGTGCTCTCTATGGCCCACGCAGGACGTGATACCGGCGGGTCGCAGTTCTTCATCTGTCATAGCCGCGACAATACAGCACACCTCGACCGCAACCATACTGTTTTCGGGAAGGTGTTTGAGGGCCTTGACGTGATCGACCAGATTCAACAGGGCGACAAGATCGAGAAGATTAATATCACAGAGTCTGAAGCATAATAACAGCTTTAATTGATAAAGAAAAAAGCAGGATCGCAGGGTCCTGCTTTTTTTTTTAGGGCAATGCGCGCAAATTAGCAGGATGATCCCGAACAAAGACCCCTGCCGGGAGGTTAACTGACTGTAAGAACGTACTTCAAAATCAACAGCTCATGTGGAAAACAGAAAATAATCAGCTGGTCAGGGAATTCGAATTTAAGAATTTCATTCAGGCCTTTGCTTTTATGACCCAGGTAGCCCTGCTGGCAGAAAAGCACAACCATCATCCCAACTGGAAAAACGTTTACAACAAGGTGGAGATCCGGCTTTCCACCCATGAAGCCGGAGATGTAGTTACCGATCACGACCGGAAGCTGGCTGAGGCCATCGATCAGCTGGGGTAGGGAAACCTTGCAATGGTGGTTTCGACAAGCTCAACCATCGGGCACTGTACGGTCGCTGAGCCTGTCGAAGCGACAGGGAGCAATCATTCAGAAAGGATCCGTAAAAATCAGTACTGGTAGACCACACTGCCAATTACTTCAGAGCTTTTCAATTTCCTCCCGGGTCAGGTCGGTATATTTTGCAATGACATCGATGGGCATCCCATCGCTCTTCATCTTACGGGCAATGGCTTCCTGCTTTTTCCTTTCGCCTTTTTCAAGTCCTTTTTCAAGTCCTTCTTCACGGGCTGTATCCAGGGCATTTTTCAGGTCGCGGTATTGTTTCAGGTTATTCTGGTATTCCATTTGTTCCTGGGGATTAAATTTTGCTATTTCTGCTGTCTTAAACAGTTTCTCAAAGATGCCTTCCCGGAGTTCTTCGGGTAAGCGGTCCAGCATGGGAAGGTTCTTTAGTATAAACAACCATTTCTCATAACGGTTCGCCAGCTGGACAATGGACTTGTTAAATTTAGGCATTTCCAGAAAAATAAACATGAATTTGTCGTAGAACACCTCGTGGGTGTCCACATCGGTGAGCTTCACGTTGTAACGCATTTTCTCCGGATCATTCCTTTGCTGATCAAAAACAAAGTCGAGAATGGCAATGGTGTATACCTTACGGAGCATGAAGTTCCAGTCTTTGCCCTTTACCACCTGCTCACGGATTGGGAAAGTGGAATAATACAGTGCCCGGTCTTTGAAAAACAATTGGCGGGTCTTCTGCATTTCCACGATAAAGCGTTCACCCTTTTCATTGGTGCAATACAGGTCAAAGACCACCTTGCGTTCATCGGCAGACTCCGGAAGACTTTCCCCCTTCAGGTAGGTAAGTTCTTTAATTTCTCCCTGCTCCTCGCGCAGCAGTTCGTTCAAGAAGTCAATCAGCAGATCCTTGTTTGGCTCCTGGCCAAAGATCCTTTTGAATCCGAAGTCGGTAAAAGGGTTGATGTACTTTTCACGGAAGGGTTCCACGGGGTGATGTTTCAAACAAAGATACACAATATGCCGTTAATTATAAGTGGGTTACGAGTTGTTTTTTAAAATCTGGGCAAGGGTTTGAGCGAGGTTGTAAATATTGATCAGACCATCAACCTATCGTCTTCAATTTATTTTACCAATTTGATCAAAAAAACAAACGGTAGGAAATCATGCAAAAGACGGAAATAATTATGAAGAAGTATTCTCTTGATCAATTGAAGGACAAGCACCTGGGAAAGGCCGGCACTGAAAAAAGAGACCGGTACGAATTTGAGCTGCGAATTGACCTTCTGGGTGAAATGATCAGGCAGACTCGCAAAGAGAGGCAACTTACCCAGTCTGAACTGGGAGAAATGATTGGTGTGCAAAAGTCACAGATATCCAGGATAGAAAGAAATGCAAAAAATGTGACCATAGCGACCATCTTAAAAGTTTTTGATGCCTTGAATGCAAGGGTAAATATTAATGTAGAGCTGCAGGAGGATTATCAAACAACGTGAACCGGGGCATGGTGGTTTCGGCAAGCTCAACCACCTGGTGCTGCAACCGGGGCTAACCCTCGTTACCCTTTAGTCCTATAAGAAACAGAAGCCCGGCAAGTCCGGGCTTTTTTCGTTTGCGGCACCATCCTAGCGCCGTTGCATGCAACGGCCCTACACCCATTCCCTTGCTCCATGTTAATTTTACGTAAAAAACCCACAGCGTGTTCAAAGTTTTTTACCTTTGCCGCCTGAACCCATTATTCCCTCCTCCACGGTGTTTCTTTAAGGTTTATAAAAAAAGTCATTAAAAAGAACCTGTTTGGCACGGAAAATGTAAAGCAGTCAGGAAACTTCAAAAACCTGACAGGTTTTTTTGAGCCCCTGTTGGGTAAAATAAATAAAGAAGAATAATGAATATTCGAACAAGAATCCTGGAGCAAGCCTCTAAGATGTTTTTTGAAAATGGCATCCGCTCCATCACTATGGATGATATTTCCGAAGCGCTGGGCATGTCGAAGCGCACGTTGTATGAGAGCTTTTCCAATAAGGAAGAACTGTTGAAAGAATGTATAGAATACCAGTACGAAAAGAATCTGCAGATCCGTCAGCAGATCGAGGAATCCCATAAAGAAGATCCCCTGGAGGTCATCAACCAACATTTCAGGCATATGATGGCCGCCCTGAACAGCATCCATCCTGGTTTTCTGCAGGACATCCAGAAATACCATTCCAGCCTGTGGAACGAGCACGTGAAAAGCAAACAGGATCAGGACATCGCCTATACCCGTTCCGTGATGGAGCGAGGCATTGAAAAGGGGTTGTTTCGCATTGAGGCCGATACCGACATCCTGAGCAAGATGATCCATTCGCTGATGCCCTTGATGCTGTCATCGGCACTTTTCCCCGAAACCAGCTACACCCGCACCGAGGTATACCGGCAGGTGTTGCTGACCTTCATCCGCGGCATGGCTACTCCTGAAGGGCTCCTCAAGATCGACAATAAGTTCCAGTAACCTTAATATTGCAAACACCCGTTAATCATTGTTTCATGATGTCAGAAATCAGAAAAATCCTTGTTATGGTGGTCCTGCTGATGGGATTCAGCCGATCAAAACCGGCACAACTTCTATTCCCCTATCCATCTCGGAAAGTCCAAATGTAAATCGGGGGTAAAACTGCAATTCATCTCGACCCATAATAGCTAAAAAAAGTCCCAAAAATCCAGCAATCCATCCTTTGTACGCAAGATCATGGC
>JAWOCF010000062.1:0-11149 GCA_046483935.1 Bacteroidales bacterium
CAGCAGGGGTTGTCGGCACTGCAACACCTTTTGATCGTTGGCATAGAGCCTGGAAGCCACCTCAGGGGGGAAAATCTCTAAATCTGTTTTGCCCAGGGCCTCCGATTCATGATTCAGCCCCATGTAATGCAGGTCGGCCTTATTGGCCAGGGTTTTGCGACCATGGGTGTCTTTAACATATACCGAGACCGGCAGGTTGTCGATCAGGGTACGTAGCAGGATCCTTTCGTTGGAAAGGGCTTCTTCATCTTCTTTACGCGATGTAATATCACTCAGGGTGATCAATCGTCCCAACAGCAACCCTTTCTTGTTAATCAGAGGCCGCTGCCAGATCTCAAACCATTTAGGTGCCTCGGGTTGCTGATCCCAGAAAACCTCCATGGTCTGTACCTCATCGGCAAACAATTCCTTTAAAAAGTTCTCACGATCAGCAAATAATGAAAAAATACTGGTGCCCACGATTGCATCCCGGATCGACAGGCTGGTTCGAGCCCAGGGGTTAATATCTGCAATATTATTATCCTGGTCAATGACAATGATTCCTTTATTGATTACATCAAAGACCCGGCTTCTGGCTACTGGAAGAACATTGAAAAGTTTAAACCGCGATAGCTGGATGACGACCACTATAGCAGGAAGAACTAATGCAAAAGGTGCCAGGTCAATATTATGCGGAGAGAGATTCAGCAGCAACAAAACCGAAAGAATCCAAGGCAGTAGGATGCCACCCAGCAACAGCAAATAGCGCATCCGGATTAAGCCTTTGGCTTTAATGCTGGATACTGTCAGTATTATTGCTCCCGCGAAAATATAAAGGTGGGATGAGATAAAATGGACGAATGACCAGGGACCAGGAATAACTTCAAGAACCCTGAACCCATTCACCTCTTTCAGAAAAAATGCTCTATAAAACCATTGACTGGAAGGACTGAAAAATACGAGTAACAATGAAATAGCAGGAATCAGCAGCAGCAGAGCGATGTTTTTTTTACTGATAGCACGAATGTGACCGGTGAACTGAATGATGAAAACCAGCCAGAGAAAGGGAATAAATGCCAGCCCCAGGTACTTGATTTTTAGCCAGATTATAATTTCTTCAAAGCCTGTGCTCTGCAATTGGAAAAAATAACCCAGGGTATAGATTCCTGCAGCCAGCATCAGCAAAATAAAAACAGGAACGGCATTTACTTTCCGGTGCCTGATCAGCAACAAAGCGATAAAAAAGTAAATGATTCCGGAAAGTAGAATGACATTTTTGAAAATGGGGTTGGCTGCGTTTAGGAATTCGGACATAAACAGGTTATAATTCAGCTGAATGATTTACTGAGAGCCAAAAATAGCATTCCTGAGCAATATTGTCTTCATGAAATCACTTAGGTTATTTGTGCATTTAGTGTGTAGTTTTCGTTTTTAAAGACAACTAATAATTATTTAGATAACAACTTTCGGAAATATAGTATTAACAAAAATTATTTTTTTTAATAATTACTGATTCTTCTTCTTCAGCAGGATGGTAAGAAAAACAGGGCTTACCTTTTAAAGCTTTCCAATCTTTTTTGCTTAGATTTCTTATCTTTGAAACCTTAAGTGTTCAGACAAAATAGATGTTCTGAAAATCATTGTTTTAACCTTTCCCTATATATTAAGCATGATCAGCCTCAAAAGAAATTTTCTGCTACCTGTTTTATTTTTATTCATGATTCCCGTCACTTTTTCTTCCGATAAAAAGGCAGTGGTTTTCCCGGTTCATGACATGCGTATTCTTACCGTGAATTTTAGTAATGATGGTACCAGGTTGCTCACAGGTGCTGAGGATGGCCTGATCCGCATCTGGTCATTTCCTGAGATTGCTTTTCAGGGAGAGTTTCTGGTTCATCAGGGATGGATTTATGAAGCACACTTTTTACCTGGCGACAGCACGGTGATCAGTGCCGGAAGAGATGAACGGGTGATCATTCATCAGATAAGAAAACGGGAGATCATCAGTAGTATATCTGCCCATGAAGGAGCCGCCCGATCGGTGGCTGTCAGCAGCGAAGGGAAGAAGGCTGTTAGTAGTGGTTTTGATGGGTCACTGATCATGTGGGATCTTTTAGATACGACCATTAGCAAAAGCTGGCCCGCACATTCTCTTGCGGTATGCGATGTGGATATCAGCCCCGAGGGCACCCGGATGGTAAGCGGCTCGCGCGACAAGAAAGTCAAGGTATGGTCTTTGCCTGAGGGATCTTTGATGGCCCAGCTCGAAGGCCATGACAACGAAATAAAGAGTGTGAGGTTTTCGCCTGATGGATCGATGATTGCTACTGCTGGATTTGATAAAACCGTCAGGCTTTGGAATGCCAATCAGTTTGTTTCTCTGGAGGTTTTTAAAGGACATTCAGGCAACATACACTCCCTGGCTTTCCATCCTTTACGCCCCTTCCTGGTATCGGGAGGTGATGATGCCCTGCTGCATGTGTGGGACCTTCAGAACATGGTGCTGCATTCTGTTTATGAACTTCCTACAGGCACCCGCAGTATCGCCTTCAGCCCTGATGGTAGATACCTGGTAGCCGCCAAAGCCAATGGCTGTATCAGGATAATCAATCAGGAAGAACTGAAAATCCAGTAATGGTATCTAACAATCAATAAAGTCTTCCAGTGTATATGAAATAGCCGCTCCGATGGCGGTGCTATACTCAGCACGCCGGGGGATGTGGAAGGTGACGTCATAAAGCTTGCCCAGCTCGGAAAAAGTTTTGGCGGCCTGGGGTACATGTACCATTTTTCCGGCCATCACAATATCTGTGTCACGTTCGGTGCGGGCAGCAAAAATAGCCATCATTCCTACTACCTGAAAGACCATGTTCAGAACCCCTTTGCAGATATCATTGCGTGAGGCCTGATCGTTCATCTTTCCAAAGTTGGAAGCTGTAATGGTGCTGGGCAAGTTGGCGATGTCGGTATGTGATATGTCGCCAATGCTTAAGTCAATGTTATCAAGGCTGCCGGTGCTGGCCATTTCTACAATATTATCAAAAGAAGAGAGATGTACCATGGATTTTGACAAACCCAGGATGGTACCCCCACCAACACCTGTGCCGCCCATATGGCGGATACAGCGGCCATGAGCTTTCACAAAGGCGGTGCCCGTACCCACACTGGCCACTACCGCTTTTTTCAGGCCCGACAAAAGCAATCCCCCGTATCCCAGGGCCCTGAACTCCTCGATTTTTTGTAAGGATAGGCCCAGCAGGTCATTCTGCAGGAATGAAGAGCCCACTCCTGTGGTGATCACCTTCTCAATGTCACTGAGCTGAATCTTATTAACACTGAGGAATTTCCCCAGGGCCCCAGAGGCTGAAGCAACCGGATCGTTGGCTTCCACTGTCAGAGGATCAATAATTTCTTTATTCTTGATGCCTACGATTTTGGTCGTGCTGCCTCCAATGTCAATGCCTATAATCATTTGATGGGTCTTTGCCGGTTCGTAAAAATGAAAAAAAGATGCACAGAAAAGTGGTCAGTTCAGGAAATGCTGTTGGCCAGCAAATCAGCAATGTGTATGGTTTTCAGGGGTATCTGATGCTTATCGATGTATGCCTGCAGGTGCATCAGGCATGATGCCTCAGTCGAGACAATATACTCAGCCCTGGTTTTCAAGGCATGATCAACTTTTTGCTGGGCCATCGCCGTGGAAATGCCCTCATGCTTCACCGAGAAGGTCCCCCCAAATCCACAACAGATTTCCTGGTCCTGCAATTCCACCAGCTCCAGGCCTTTCACCTGCTGCAGCAGTCGCCTGGGTTGATCAGTAAGTCCGTATTCGCGCAATGCCGCACAGGAATCATGCAGGGTAACCCGCGAGAAGAATTCGCCCTGGAAATCCTCTTTTTTAAGCACCCGTACCAGAAAGTCAGTCAATTCAAAGATCTTTCCCGACAGGTTCTTGTTTTCATTGTGAAGGGCTGAGTTGAAGAACATCTTGGGATAATAGTTCCTGACCATCCCGATACATGATGCTGAAGGACCTACCACATATTTATAATCCGTGAAATCACGGATAAATTTTTCAGCCACACATTTTGCCTCATCCCAGAAGCCACTGTTAAAGGCTACCTGCCCACAGCAGGTCTGCTGGTCGTTGTATTGTACCCTGACACCTGCTGCTTCCAGCAGGCGTACCATGCTCATGCCTGTTTGAGGAAATGCCTGGTCAATATAACATGGAATAAAGATTCCAACTTCCATACCAATTATTTTATAACCAAATATAATGGAAAAATATGTTTATTCAGGATAATTGTTCAGGA
Source organism: Bacteroidales bacterium (assembly GCA_046483935.1). Classification (GTDB taxonomy): domain Bacteria; phylum Bacteroidota; class Bacteroidia; order Bacteroidales; family UBA7960; genus JAWOCF01. The sequence goes on from JAWOCF010000062.1 coordinate 4,296, forward strand.
CAAGTCTGGTTCCCTCTGCCTTAATGCTTCAAAAAGGACTACCCCTGCTGCTACCGATACATTCAGTGAGGCTATTCTTCCTTTCATGGGGATGCGAACCTGTTGGTCGGCCATCTTCATACAGGCGGCAGAAATGCCTTTATCTTCCGCTCCCAGGATGATGGCTGAGGGAACCGTCAGGTCGGTCTGATAGATGGTTTGTTCTCCTTTCTCCGAGCAGGCGATCACCCTTAAGCCACTGGCCTGCAGAAAGGCAATGGTTTCCAAAATATTAGCCTCCCGGCAAACAGGCATGCGCGACAGGGCGCCTGCCGAGGCTTTTATGGCATCTGCATTGATGGGGGCAGTTCCTTTTTCCTGGATCACGATGGCATGTGCTCCGGCACATTCGGCCGAACGGGCCAATGCTCCCAGGTTGCGTACATCGGTTACCCGGTCAAGAAGCACCAGCAAAGGCACCTCACCCTGTTCGTAAAGCATGGGAAGCAGTTCGGTCATTGGTTGATAACTCACCAGGGACACAAAAGCAATCACTCCCTGGTGGTTCTTGCGTGTGAGGCTGTTGAGTTTTTCAACCGGCACCATCTGGTAAGGAATCTTTTCCTGACGTACCCGTTGGAATAACCGTTGATAATTCTCTCCCTGCAATCCTTTTTGAAACAGGATCTTCTCAGGTTTTTCCCCGCTGTCAAGGGCTTCCATCAGGGGATGGATGCCGAAAATAAAGTTCTCCAAAATGTAGTGGTTTTAAATGGTTGAGTCTCTGTGTGATAAACCTATAATCAGAGATTGCTGGAATTCTGTTAAATACATTTGCAAATTTCGTAAAAATTATCAGAACAGACTGATAAAACCAAAATGTATTCTGGCATTACGAAAAGATAATGGCACCTCAGGTTGTTTGCCCAGGGCATAATATACTGACAGGATTCCGGGAGCTGTTTCCAGGCTGATGCCTGCCGCCACTCCCCAGGGCCATCCCTGCAGATAATGATCAGGGATGTCTTTCTGATACCAGGCTGCATTGAACAGCAGGCTTACAAAAGACATCTCCCCGGTAAAATACCTCAATTCCTGGGTCACTACTCCAAAACCGGAAGCTACAATGGACTCTTCATCAAATCCTTTAAGGTCCTGGAATCCCCCGATACGAAACAACTCATTTTCATACAGTCTTTTTGCAAAAATTCCGGAAGCTTCCAGCTGGCTCACCAGACTAAGGTTTGCCAACAAAGGCCACCTGAAAGAAGTCTCCAGTGAAAAGGTCCATTGGTTCTGCCTGAGGTCGTCGTCTTCAATGGGTTTCTGGTTGGCAATGATGTTCTTCCGGATGGTCCGGTTGCCTGCAGCCATCGATAATCCAAAACGGTAGCCTTCCCGGAAACCATTTAAAAAACCCGGGCTCTGCCTTAAGAACTCCAGGCCATAAAGAACCACGCTGGAGTTTATTGGTTCAGGAGAGCCATTCTCTATGGTCTCGGGTGAAGAACCCAAAACATTGGTGCTGCGAAAATCAGCAAAGGCACTTAGCAGGATAGTGGATGCAGTGCGAAAGGCAAACCGGGGCATTCTCCTGATAGTAATATAAGATGAATCCTGCTTGTGCAGCGAGAATTCCATTCCCGCAATAACGGGTGAGGAAAAGATGTAGGGATAACTTGCTTTTACTTCCAGCCTTTGGCTGCCCTGGCTCAACCCTTGCCATTGAATATCGAAAGATTCACCTCTTTCAAGGGCATTGGTCAGCGAGAGGTTCAGCATACCCGTCAATCGGTAGGGATCGGTGGGCGTGCCTGACCCCCCCAGGCCTGCTATCCCGTCAAAGCGATTGGATCTTCTTTCTTCTACCGGAACGCTTACCCGGGCTTTTTGCTGGATGAAGGTTACTGAGGGCTCTCCGGTAAGCTTCAGGAATGGCAACTCAGAGAGCCGGGCGCTTACCATCGAAGCTATCTGTTGATCATATGGCTCACCGGGCCGTATATCGGTATGATTGGACAAAAACCTTGGATTGACCTGAATGTTGCCTGCCAGTTGCAACGTGTCGAATGAATAAAAAGACATGGGCTCGGCAATCAGGCTTGCCTTGATTATCGGCTCTTCTATGCTGATCTGATCCATAACGATGCGGGCAAAAGGATATCCATTGCTTTCGTAATATCTGATCAGCTGTTGCTTTACTTTTTGCAGGGCAGGGGCAGAAAATTCTTTTCCTGTCAGAGGAGCCAGGTTCAGCGATTGTAATATAACTTCCTCTACATTGGTATCAGTAATATGCCATAAAAAAGGGGCGCCGGAAGTGATGAAGGCATGATACTTTTGTTGTTCTAAGTGAAGACTGTCGATCCTTGCCGCCAGATAACCTTCATGATGCAGCGTGGAAATAATGTCATCAAGCCTTTGCATGACCATAGTGCTATCAGGAAAAGCTTCAGGTTGGAACAGTTGTTGGGGCACAGCATGAATTGAATCCACATGATGAACCTGAAGATGATGCAAAGATTGCCCCTGGACTGACAACAGCCTGACAAAACATATAACGAAAATAATAAGGCGTTGCATCATTTTGTTATTCTATGCACCAGTCAATTTCTGCTTTTCCCTCAGACCTTAACAATGCGTTGGTTTGGGAGAAATGCCTGCACCCGAAAAAGCCCCGGTAGGCAGACAGCGGGGAAGGGTGTGCCGCCTTGAGAATATGATGACGGTTGCTATCAATAAGCGTTGATTTTGCCCCCGCATAATTGCCCCACAATAGAAAAACCAGACCTTTTCTTTGAGAGGAAAGCACTTTGATCATGCTGTCGGTTAATTGTTCCCATCCTTTTTTTTGATGGGAACCTGGTTGCCGGGCCCTGACTGTCAGAGTTGCGTTCATTAGCAATACGCCCTGGCTTGACCACTTCTCCAGGTCGCCGTGAGGGGCTGGAGGGAGGCCCAGGTCATCCTTCAGTTCTTTGTAAATGTTCCTCAGTGAAGGGGGCAGGGGCATGTCCCGGTTTACCGAAAAGCACAAACCATTGGCTTGCCCGGGGCCATGATAAGGATCTTGACCCAGAATCACCACTTTTACCTTTTTTAAAGGCACCTGGTTGAAAGCAGCGAACACCTCCGAAACAGGAGGATACACCTCATATTGGGCTCTTTCTTCCTCTAAAAAAGTCATCAGGGTTGTATGCTGCCAAGCCTGGAATTCAGCTTCCAGAGCCTGTTTCCAGCTGCTATCAATGATCAGTGGGGAAGAAGTCTGTTGCATGGTCCTTATCTTATATCAATAAAAGCTACCGGCGAACGCTTTGATATCAAAACCTCCGAAGTTGCCTGAGCTCATGAACAGGTAACAGGTGTTATCGTCAGAGAAATCTTTTATTATCTGCCGGAAGGAGTTGCTGTCGGATACTACCTGCAGGCCCGGTTTGTCAAAGGCTGAGGCTACTTCATCAGGATGCAGTCCGGGCAGCCTTTTCATTTTCAGGGCATGTGGATCAAAAAACACAATGGCCTGATCGGCAGCATCCATGGCATGGCGATATTCTGAAAGGAACTGGCGGTTCAAACTGCTGAAGGTGTGCAATTCCATGCAGGCTACCAGCTTCTTATCCGGAAATTGCTCTTTCACTGCCTGAGTGGTGGCCATTAGCTTGGATGGGGCATGGGCAAAATCCTTGAAAATGATGGTTTTCCCATTATCCAGGACCTTTTCCAGGCGGTTGCCCGCTCCCGAAAAGGTGCTGATGGCCTCAAAGAACATTTCAGGGCTGACTCCCAATTGCCGGCATACCTGACCTGCACCCTGAATATTCATTAGGTTATGCCGGCCAAACACCTCAAGAGAGTATTTTTTGTTTCCAGACACAAGAAATGTCTTTCCCTTGCTGATTTCATAATCTGGCAACCCGTAAGGAATTACTTCAACAGAACCAACATCTTCCGATTGCACCAGCTGTTGTAGCACGGTATCTTCTCGTGAATAGATCAGCTTGCCACTCTTACGGATCAGGTGAATGAACTTTCTGAATTGTTCCAGGTAATGGTCAAAAGTAGGGAAGACGTTTACATGATCCCAGGCAATGCCACTGATCAGTGCTATATGAGGGTGATACAGGTGAAACTTAGGCCGTGGATCCAGCGGTGAGCTCAGGTATTCGTCGCCTTCAATAATGATGGTGGGTGCACTTTGCGATAACCTGACCATTACTTCAAAGCCCTGTAATTGCGCCCCTACCATGTAGTCGGTTTCAATGTTATGATAATTCAGCACATGCAATATCATGGCAGTAATAGTAGTTTTACCATGACTGCCACCGATGACTACTCTGGTTTTATCGCGCGATTGATTAAACAGAAATTCGGGGTAAGAAAAGATTTTCAGTCCCAGGTGCCGGGCTCTGATCAGCTCAGGGTTGTCGGCACGGGCATGCATGCCCACAATGACTGCATCAAGATCAGGGATGATCTTTTGCTCATCCCAGCCAATAACAGCAGGCAGCAATTGATGTGTTTGCAACCTCATACGTGCAGGTTCAAATATTTCATCATCCGACCCGCTAACCTGGTAACCCTTCTTTCTGAGGGCAATGGCCAGATTATGCATGGCACTGCCGCCAATGGCAATAAAATGCACCTTCATATTGTTGATTGATTGGATAATAATATTGTTTTTTCTGAATTTGTAAAGGTATATGATTTTATAGAATCGCTGACTAAATCAGGCAGCGCTTAACAGGTCTGGAATCACCTGACAGGGAAGGCATATATTTGCTGTGTACCTTACTGGTAAAGCAAAATGCATTGTGCCAACCGAAATTATGTATACATTTGAATGTTCGAACTTGTTAATGATAACTACCACTCAAAACGGATAATTATGAAGTTGTTTCCTGTTGTTGCTGAGAATTTTAAGATGGATGGAGGAGCCTGTTTCGGAGTTGTTCCCAAAAGCATCTGGCAGAAGCAAGTGCCTGCCGATGAAAACAATATGATCCCTATGACCTCGCGCTGCCTGCTGGTTGACATCTCCGGGCGATTAATCCTGATCGACACTGGAATGGGCAACAAACAGAGTGAAAAGTATTTCAGTCACTTTCATCGTTTTGGTCAGGAAAACCTTACCTCCTCATTTGAACAGGCAGGGTATGGCTTTGAGCAAGTTACAGATGTTATCCTGACCCACCTGCATTTTGATCATGTGGGAGGTGCCCTGGCATGGGGCCCCGATGGCAAAACTCCTGAAACTGTTTTCCCTAATGCTACGTATTACTGTAGTAAACAGCAATGGGATTGGGCTATGAACCCTAACGCACGCGAAAAAGCAGCTTATTTCACTGAAAATCTCCTGCCATTATATGAGAAGGGACTTCTGGAGTTTATTTATGAAGATGGACCTTTTTGTCAGGGAATTGACCTGGAATTAAAAAATGGCCATACCAGGGGACAGATCATTCCTCTGTTGGATTATAAGGGCGCAAAAGTCGTTTATGTTGCTGACTTTATCCCCTCGGTAGTGAATGTGCCAGTGGCATATGTGCCCAGCTTTGACATCGACCCGCTGGTTTCCATGAAGGAAAAAGAAGAATTCCTGATGCGGGCAGCCCTCGAGGATTATATTCTGTTTTTTGAGCATGACTATTACAACGAATGCTGTACAGTAGTTCAAACAGAAAAGGGCATCAGGGTTAAAGAATTATTCAAATTAAAAGACATATAAATATCTTTCCCAATAATGCAGAAAACAGCAGAACATTTTAATGGTTTGCTTCAGGGCAAAAACCCTGAAGAAGTCCTAACTTTTTTTAGTGAAAACTATCCCGGAAAGGCTGTTTTTTCTTCCAGCATGGGGGCCGAAGATCAGGTAATCACCCATATGATTGCAACCCTGGGCCTTGATATCAGGATATTTACCCTTGATACAGGCCGCATGTTTGCTGAAACTTACGAGTGTATCCAAAAGACACAGGCACGCTATAAAGTGCCCATTGAGATTTACTTTCCCGATGCCCGGCAAGTGGAAGAAATGGTCAACACGCTTGGTATTAATCTGTTTTATCAAAGCATAGAAAACAGGAAGCTTTGTTGTAATATCCGCAAGATACAACCCCTGGAAAGGGCTTTGAAAGGAAATCAGGTGTGGATTACCGGATTGAGAAGACAACAATCCCCTACCCGGGAGGAGTTGCAGGTAGCTCAGTGGCTGGATCAATACCAGATGATTAAAGTAAATCCTTTGATTGACTGGAGTCAGGAACAACTATGGTCTTTTATCCGCAGAAACAAAATTCCTTACAATACACTACATGATAAGGATTACGCAAGCATTGGATGCCAGCCCTGCACCAGAGCCTTGTTGCCCGGAGAAGATATCAGAGCAGGAAGATGGAGTTGGGAAAACCCTGATTCCAGGGAATGTGGCCTGCATGTCGATAAAAAATAGGGAACATGTTTATGAGTCATTTGGCTTGGCAAATTCCGTATTTTTACCTAGTTTCCTTTAATGATTAACAACTATTTTCGCTAAATATTAATCTTTTGGAGAAGAACTTGGAACAAACCTACAAAAAAAGTATTCATATTATTTCCAATGGAGAAACAGTGTTGGAGAACCTGGATTTTTCAGACCCTGATATTACGATATACAGAAGGAATGCTTTTTCCAAACCGCAGGCTAAGGGCCTGCCTTTATCTGCCTCCTTCCTGGCGGGTGATGTGGTAATTATTCCTCTGGATGGATATCTGGAGCATTTCTATCAGAAAGACTCTGCTGAAGTAAAGACCAAGGATCCTGTTTTTATCATCCTGGTTGAGCCCCATCAGTTGGATGGCTTCAGCCGCCTGTCGCTGGAAAGCAATGCTTATCC
>JAWOCF010000150.1:0-25441 GCA_046483935.1 Bacteroidales bacterium
GGGTCAATTTCCATGGCGATGGAAATCTTTTTTATGGCCTGGGGATAATCTTCCAGTTCAATGAGTGAGATACCACAATAAAGATGAGCTTCTGCATACAGAGGATTTAATGCAAGGGCCTCCTCAAAATGCTCTAAGGCCTGCTGATATTGTTTATCCAACCCTTTTCGGATACCTTCATTAAATTCTTCCCGGGCTTGCTGGAAAGTGCTTTGAGGTTCCTGGCTGTGCAAAGCCAGTGAAGATAATAATAGAACGGTCAGGCTGGTGATTAGTATTTGTTTCATTATATCTGTAGTGATTTTGTACCGGATCATCTGTAATACTAACAAAAATACAGGAATTAATTTTATCGGGAGTCTGGCCAGACATTTTATTATTAACAGGTTATAACGATTTATTATTACCTGGATCAGCATTTATATTTTCAGCAAGTTTCGTCAGGATGGCTCTTGCAGAGCTTTTTGATTCAGCGCTGCCAAAAAAACAGGGCCGGTTTTATTAAAATATCGTTTGGTACGGAAACCTCCCACCCACCGGATGCCCTGGATGGTATTGGTAAGAAAGCATTCGTCGGCCTGCTCCAGATCGTCAGCAGTGAGAATGACCTCCCGGGCCTTGATTCTGAGCTGTGAGGCCAGATCCAGGATCACTGACCGCATCATGCCATGAACACAACCCTGATCGGTGGCCGGTGTAATCAACTCTTTGTCTTTGATGATGAATAAATTGGAGCTGGTGGCTTCCGCGATATTTCCTTCCTGGTTCAGAAGAATGCAGTCATCCCAGCCATTTGATGAGCAAAAGATACCAGCCAGCACATAAATCAAAGCATTTGAAGATTTTATCCCCGAGAGAAAATTAAGGTTCTTGCTTAAATCCGGATACACATCAATCATCAACCCCTTTTTGTTTAACTCAAAAGCCTGGTGGGCCAGGGCAGTGGACTCGATAAGAATGGAGGCCTGCTGACTGAGGGGCCGGTAATGCCCACCATGATTCCTGAATATAGCTACCCGCAGACGGGCAGCCTCCTGGTTGGGATGATTCTGATGATACAGCTCCTGGAGCCCTTGAAGGAAAATAATGAAGGAAAAGCCCTGAGGCAGCGTTAGCTTCAGGGTTGCGGCACTATTCACCAAGCGCTGGTAGTGCTGTTGGGCCCATAATATTTTTCCATGACTGACTCTGATGGTCTCAAAAAAACCATCTCCATACCTGAAGGCTCTGTTTTCAGGTCCGAAAACAGGATCAGTGGCAGGTGTTAAATCGCCATTCAGGGAAATGAAATGTGCCATGATTTATAAAACATGATTGATAAACCGGGTGAAGAAGGCTGGCTCCAATACAATAGTAAACAGAACTCCGAACACAGCACCCCAGAAATGAGCATCGTGGCCTACATTATCATTTGCTTTTTTCGACATGTATGCCGAGTATATCAGGTACAATATTCCGAAAATAAATGCCGGAATGGGAATCGGCAACAGGAAAAGATAGATTGAACCCTCTGGATAAAGAATGATGCTGGAGAACAAAACTGCAGAGACAGCCCCGCTGGCTCCTACCGAATTATAGTTATGGTTGTTGCGATGCTTAAAAAAGGCTGGAATCACACTGGCTATCAGGCCAAGAACATACAACAAAAGCAGAAAAAACCTGCCGATAAAACCAAACTGTCCCAGAAGGATTTCTTCCACAATCTGGCCAAAAGAAAACAAGACAAACATGTTCACAAAAAGGTGCATCCAGTCAACATGCAGCAATCCATAACTGAGAAACCGGTAATAACTTTTATGCTGATCAATATGATAGGCATTGAATTTGAACCGGTCAAAAAGTTCTTCATTTCTGAAGGCCATATATGAAATGATTACTGTCAGGATGATGATCAGTAAAGTTACGCTCATGGTAAAAGATTTTTACAAAGATACTTTTTCTCTTGCGATTTTGCCAATGACGACCCACCAGCTATCTTTGCCAAAAAAATTGTGCATGACAACACCGATCAATACCATCATCTGGGACTGGAATGGCACTCTGCTCAACGATATAAATATTTGCATTGAAGGCATTAACCGGTTGTTGCAACGACGAGGGATACAATCCCTGGAGCTGGATCAGTATCGCAGGATCTTTACCTTTCCGGTGAAGGATTATTATCTGGCTGCCGGCTTTGACCTCGATCGTGAAGCTTTTGAAGTCCCTGCCCTGGAGTTCATTCATGAATATAATGGATTGCTGAAAGAGGCAGCATTATTCAGCGATGTTAAAAGCACCCTGAAGTATTTCAGAAATCAGGGAACCCGCCAGTTTATCGTATCAGCCATGGAACAGCAGGCCCTTCTGCGGTCTGTTCAGGCCCACGGCCTGTCAGGGTATTTTGAAGAGATCTGTGGCATTGAAGACCATCTGGCTCATTCAAAAGTTCATCGGGGCAAGGCCTTGATCAGCAAAGCAGCTATCGATCCTGCCAAATCCCTGTTCATCGGAGACACCCTACACGACCATGAGGTAGGAACGCAGCTGGGCGTTGAAGTGGCCCTGATCAGCAGGGGGCACCAATGCCATTCAAGGTTGAAGGTGAATGGAAATGCTGTTTTTGAGGATCTGGAGGAGTTGTTGGCCCACCTCAGGGGCAACAGGAGCATTACCTGAAATGAAAAGCCTGTCTCTGATGAAAGAGACAGGCTCATGAATTAAGAAGAAAAGCAGCCCCATCACTGCATCATGATTATTGGTAATGTATATTCAGCCGGTCGAAAGTATCATCTTCAATGATTTCAATGGCTGTGCGAAATCCTTCATCCATTTGCATGCTCACCTGCACATAAGCCGCAAAATCAAATAAATTCCGGGCAATATGTGCCTTCAGCTGGTTTCTGATATAAGGTTCAGAATCATCCATTCCTTCTTCCGTTTCAATCTCCTGGTTGCGCGCATATTCTATCAGGCTGTCCATTATAGATTGATCAACCTGAAAATCCCTCAGAAAAGCCTCTGCATCAGGATAGCTGCCAAGGAGTCTGTCGCGGTGCTGATTGGTATATTCTATTCCAAAATTATTGATCGTGCCCCGCCGCAACAGCATTGAATAAAAAGGGGAGACCCTGGTAGTGTCCAGGGGAACAAAAAAGTCGGGCATGATCCCTCCTCCGCCATAAACCACGCGCTGGTTGCGCAAGGTGGTGTATTTCAGAGAATCGGGAAAATCAATATTCTCTGCACTGACTAGCTCGCCGGATTCCAGGCGATGATTCAGATCCTGCATATATTCACCATTACCCTGGTCGTAAGGTTTTTGAATATTACGACCAGTGGGTGTATGATAAGCTGCCACGGTAAGGCGGATGGCCGACCCATCGGGTAGTTCAAAAGGCCTTTGTACCAAACCTTTTCCAAAGCTGCGGCGACCCACCAGCAAGCCCCGGTCCCAGTCCTGCACAGCTCCGGCAAGAATCTCACTGGCAGAAGCACTCCCTTCGTTGATCAGCACCACGAGTTTGCCATTCTTGAAATCACCCCTGAAAGTGCTTGAGAAAGATTGTTTGGGGGCGGCCCGCCCTTCGGTATATACAATCAGTTGTTCGCGCTCCAGAAACTGATCGGTAAGGTCAACGGCAACATCCAGATAGCCTCCCGAATTATAATTCAGATCCAGAATCAGGTTCTTCATGCCCTGTTTCTCCAGGCTGTTAAAAGCTTCGTGAAATTCGCGGATGGTGGTACGGGCAAAGCGACTGATCTTGATATAACCCGTTTCAGGAGTGGCCATAAAGGCAGCATCTACCGAATCGATAGGGATTTTGTCGCGGGTAATGGTAAAGTCAAGGATCTCATTTTGTCCGGGCCGGTAAATCCCTATCTGAACCTTGGTGCCGCGTTCGCCACGCAACCAGCTCTGGACCATTTCATTACTGACCTTTGTTCCTGTAGCCGATTCTCCTTCAATGGTTACGATCTTGTCGCCTGGCATAATGCCTACTTTTTCGGAGGGTCCACCCGGAACAGGACTTACAACCACGATGGTATCATTGATAATATTAAACTGAATGCCGATCCCTTCGAAGCTCCCACTCAGGGCTTCATTGGCCCGGCGAAGATCTTCTGCTGAGAGGTAAACGCTATGGGGATCCAGCTCCTTAAGCATGCCTTTAATGGCATCTTCTACCAATGTCTCTCCTTCAACCGAATCGATATACGCGAATTTTACTACCTGTAAGGCAGTGTGTATTTTTTCTACCTGCTCCTGGGGGATCTGGGCACGTATGGGGGTGACAAAAAGAAATGCCAGGAAGAACCAGGCCAGGAGGCTATATGATAATCTTGCATCAGCTTTCATGAGCAATAAGTTGTTTTTTGTATCTTGATATAAAATTTTTTAATCAAAAATTAAACCATAGCAGCGGGCTTTTGTTTAGCCTAAAGAAAAAAGGAGATGGCCGGAGCCTTTGCCGATAGCTGTAGCCCTTTATCTTTGCGGAAGATGCGAATGTAAGGAAAATATACAGATTTCTTTTGATTTAAGATTTTTTGGCATAGCTGCAAAAACAATCCTTATTTTTGAGAGGAATAAAAATGACTCACAACCAATATAACCCATTGAATCCTGCCCCGGATTTTCCCGACAACCCGGGAATAGATAAAAAGCGCATGCTTGCAAGCATCACTTATCCTGCTCTTTTTGTGCTGGGCTTATGGTGTGTAAAAATCGTAGAGTTGATTTTTGATGTTCAGTTCACCCATTTGGGCATCTTTCCCTTAAGTTGGCAAGGTCTTCCAGGAATACTTTTTTCTCCTTTCATTCATTCTGATTTTGGCCATCTTATTTCCAATAGCTTTCCATTGCTGGTATTGGGCAGCATGTTGTTCTATTTTTATAAAGAAGTGGCCTGGACCATTTTTTTCCTGGCCATCCTGATCACTGGTTTTTGGGTGTGGATCATGGCCCGCGAAGCCTGGCATGTAGGGGCCAGTGGGGTGATATATAGCCTGGCAGCCTTTCTTTTTACCAGCGGGATTATCAGGAAGCATCCCCGGCTCATGGCGCTCTCACTGATCGTGGCCTTTCTGTATGGAGGGATGGTATGGGGTATTTTCCCTATCAGGGAACAGGTATCCTGGGAATCTCACCTGCTGGGCCTGATCTCGGGGGTTGTCCTGGCTGTTTTTTTCAGACCTTACGGCCCTCAGCGAAAGCTTTATTCCTGGGAACTGGAAGAACTGCAGGAACAGGAGCGCCAGCGTCAGGTAGCACTTGATCAGCTGAAAGATAAACCGGATATGGCTTCACTGGAAGAAGAAGTATTAAAAAGCCCTTATAATATAAACGAAAATGGGCATCCTGAAGATGCAACCCTGGCCCGGGTCATGAAATACCGGTATATCTACAAGCCTGAATCGGGTCCTTCGGATGATCAAAAGGAAGAGAGTTCCTAAAATTGCCCGCGATCCATTTCCCGCTGAATATCTTTTTGCTTGAGGGTATCGCGTTTGTCAAAGAGTTTTTTGCCTTTGGCAAGGGCTATTTCAAGCTTTACCAGCCCCCGGTCATTAATGAACAAGAAGGTAGGTACTAATGTTAGACCCTTCTCATCAAGTTTACTTTTCAACCGAGAAAGTTCTTTTTTTGTTAAGAGTAGTTTGCGATCACGTTTGGGCTCATGATTATTGTAGGTTCCATATTCGTACTCCGCAATATTCATGTTTCGTACAAACAGCTCGTGCCCGATAAAGGTGCAATAGGCTTCATTAATACTGACTTTGGCTGTCCGGATAGACTTGATTTCTGTTCCGGTAAGGACAATACCACAAACGAATTTTTCCAGCAGGAAAAATTCAAAGGAAGCTTTTTTATTTTTTATCTGAATCTTGTTTGCCATAGGGGATTGTTAACCCCGCAAAGGTACAAAAAAACATGCACGGGTTGTGATTTCACAAAGCTGGCCCTCATCAGGAAAGAGTATTTTGCTGCCCAATACCATCCGAAAGCCGGCTAAAATCTCAAAAATGACCCATTGGCTAGCAGCTTGTTAAAAACCAAAAGTGATTCCGCAATGAACGCTTTGATTTTTTGGCCAAAGAATATGAATGAATCGTTCAAAAACAACAAAAAAATTGAAATTAAAGCTTGCTTTATTTAAAAATTAATATACTTTTGCGAAAAAATAAAACTCCCTTTACATATGTACTGGACATTGGAATTAGCTTCAAAATTAGAGGATGCCCCCTGGCCGGCAACCAAAGAAGAATTGATTGACTTTGCGCTGCGCTCCGGTGCACCCATGGAAGTCATTGAAAACCTTCAGGAAATAGAGGATGAAGGGGATGTTTATGAAAGCATCGAGGACATCTGGCCTGATTATCCAACCAAAGATGACTTCTTCTTTCATGAGGATGAGTATTGAATTCAGATTGGATTTTGATGTAGAGGCTGTCATGTAAATTTGGCAGCCTCTTTTTTTATTCTGCAATTACTCCCACCCACCACCAGCACACTTTGTCAGTTCCCATCCTTTGATGACTCAAAGCCCTATCAAATTCGCATCAAACTCACATCAAACTCGCACCAAATTCGCACTAAATTCGCGAATTCGCGAATTTGGTGCGAATTTAGTCCGAATTTGGTCCGAATTTGGTCCGAGTTTAATACAGCTCTGATCAAGTTTTGAATGGGGCTGATATCCTTCAAGCTGTTGATCCTTACAAACTCTTTTGTTTGCTTAATTTAAGCACATGCTATTTGTTTCAATCTTAGAAATTGAAAAAGTTGATCGCCTGCCAAAGGCTTTGAGATTCCCTTTTTTTGGTTAATTAACGGAGGCTCTTTTCATTTTTATCCTGAATTGGGTTAACTTTGCTATTCTTTTTTGCAGAATATGCACATACAGCTAATTAAATAGAATATGCCCAATTTATTCAAGAAGATTTTTGGATCAAAAGCCGACCGGGATTATCGGGAGATAAAACCGCTGATGGATCAAGTACTGAAAGCCTATGAGAGCATCAAGGGTTTGGATAATGATCAGCTGCGGGCCAAAACGCAGGAATTTCGTGATCGCATCAATGCCTACCTGCTTGAGGAGCAACAACAGATCGATACATTGCTGGGCCAGGTGACCGGCAATTATGATATAGATATTGAAGAAAAAGAAAAGATCTACGGCCAGATTGATGAGCTGGAGAAGAAAAAGGATGAAAAGATTGAAAAGGTACTGTTGGAAATCCTTCCTGAGGCTTTTTCGGTCGTGAAAGAAACCGCCCGCCGGTTCAAGGAAAACGAAACCCTGGAAGTGACTGCCACCGATTTTGACAAAGATCTTTCCATTGCCCGCAATAACATTGAGATACAGGGAGAAAAAGCCATCTACAGAAATCAATGGATGGCGGGTGGCAACATGATTACCTGGGACATGGTGCATTATGATGTTCAGCTCATTGGTGGTATTCATCTGCATAAAGGCAAAATTGCCGAGATGGCCACCGGGGAAGGAAAAACCCTGGTAGCCACCTTGCCTGTGTATCTGAATGCACTTCCTGGTAAAGGGGTTCATGTGGTTACCGTGAATGACTATCTGGCCCGGCGTGACTCGGAGTGGATGGGCATGCTGTTTGAGTTTCATGGATTAAAGGTGGATTGTGTTGATAAACATGAACCCAATTCAGAATCCCGCAGAAAGGCCTATCTGGCCGATGTTGCCTACGGGACCAACAATGAATTTGGTTTTGATTACCTGCGCGACAATATGACGCGCAACCCCGAAGAGCTGGTGCAACGCAAACATAATTATGCCATAGTTGATGAGGTCGACTCGGTGCTGATTGACGATGCCCGTACGCCATTGATCATTTCAGGGCCTACCCCCCAGGGCGAGAAACACGAGTTTCATGAAATGAAGCCCAAAGTAGAGAAACTGGTAAGTGCTCAGCGTAACCTGATCAACAATCTGCTGGCTGAAACCCGTAAACTACTACTTCCGAAAGAAGGTGAACCCGACGAAAAAAAAGGCGGAGAGTTGCTGTTGCGCGCCCATCGCGGGCTGCCTAAAAACAAAGCCCTGATCAAGTTCCTTTCTGAACCGGGCATCAAGACCATTCTGCGTAAGACAGAAAACTTTTACATGCAGGAGCAGAACAAGCACATGCACATCATTGACGATGATCTGTATTTTGTGATTGAAGAAAAAAATAATTCCATTGAGCTGACCGACAAAGGGATCGACCTGATTACCTCTCACAGTGATGATCCCCACTTCTTTATCATGCCCGATATTGGTTCAGAACTGGCTGAACTGGAGAAATCTTCTCTGGAAAGTGAAAAGAAAGCCCAAAGGAAAAATGAACTGCTCAGTGAGTTTTCAGAAAAAGGAGAACGCATCCATACCATCAACCAGCTGCTCAAGGCCTATACGCTGTTTGAAAAAGATACCGAATATGTGTTGATGGACAACAAGATCAAGATCGTTGACGAGCAGACTGGCCGGATCATGGAGGGGAGAAGGTATTCCGACGGGTTGCATCAGGCCATCGAAGCCAAAGAAAATGTGCGCATTGAGGCTGCCACACAAACCTATGCCACCGTTACCCTGCAGAATTATTTCAGGATGTATACCAAACTGGCCGGGATGACCGGTACGGCCGAAACGGAAGCAGGCGAGTTGTGGGATATCTATAAGCTTGATGTGGTCGTCATTCCCACCAACCGCAAAATCACCCGCGATGACCGGGAGGATATGGTTTTCAAAACCAAGCGCGAGAAATATAATGCCGTGATCAGTGAGGTAAATGACCTGGTAAATGCCGGCCGCCCGGTATTGGTAGGTACCACTTCGGTTGAGATCTCCGAGTTGCTGAGCCGGATGCTTAAACTGCGTAACATTCAGCATAATATTCTGAATGCCAAACAACACCAGCGGGAAGCCCAGATTGTGGCTGATGCCGGTAAAGCGGGCAATGTGACCATTGCCACCAACATGGCCGGGCGTGGTACCGATATCAAGCTGGGCCCGGGAGTGAAGCAGGCCGGTGGTCTGGCCATTCTGGGTACCGAAAGGCATGAATCACGACGTGTAGACCGGCAGCTGCGTGGCCGTGCCGGCCGTCAGGGTGATCCGGGCTCCTCACAGTTCTTTGTATCACTGGAAGATGACCTGATGCGCATCTTCGGCTCGGAACGGATCTCCAACATTATGGACCGCCTGGGTCTGAAAGAAGGAGAGGTGATCCAGCATAGCATGATTTCCAAGTCGATTGAACGCGCTCAGAAGAAGGTGGAAGAAAATAACTTCGGCATTCGTAAAAGGTTGCTGGAGTATGATGATGTGATGAATGCCCAACGGGAGGTGATCTACCGCAAACGCCGCAATGCCCTGTTCGGAGACCGGCTGGCCGTTGACATTGCCAACATGATGTACGACACCTGCGAGCAGATGATCACAGAGCATCAGGAGCAGGGAGATTTTGAAGGATTCAAGATGGAACTGATCAAAACCTTCGCCATGGAATCTCCCTTTGATGAGGATCGTTTCATGGACAGCAAAGCCGAAAAACTAACGGACGAGCTGTATGAACTGGCCGTAAAAAGCTATCGACTCAAAACAGAGGTGATTTCCCAGGCCGCCCTCCCAGTGATTAACGACGTGTATGAAAATGCCGCCCAGAAATATACCAATATTGCCATCCCGATTACCGATGGAAACCGCAGTATCAATGTGCTGACCAACCTGAAGAAAGCTTACGAAAGCGGGGGCAAGGAAGTATCTCTGGCCATCGAAAAGGGGATTACCCTGGCCAATATTGATAATGCCTGGAAGGATCACCTTCGTGAAATGGACGACCTGAAGCAATCGGTTCAGGGAGCTGCCTACGAACAGAAAGACCCCTTGCTGATTTATAAATTTGAGTCATTTGGCTTGTTCAAGCGCATGATTGAAAAGGTTAATAAGGAGATCATCTCCTTCCTGGTAAAAGCCCGGCTGCCTATTAAGGATGGAAGTCAGGTGCAGCAGGCTACTCAGGAGAAAACCGACATGAGCCGCATGAAAACAGGGCGCAGCGATGCCCCCGCAACAAGTGCCGGCCCACGAAAAACGGAACCGGTAAGGGTGGAGAAAAAAGTAGGTCGCAATGAACCCTGTCCCTGTGGCAGTGGCAAGAAGTTTAAAGTTTGCCACGGTAAAGGATTGTAAATGGCCTTGTTGTTTCTGACTCAGTGATACAATTGAATGAATGATAGTAACTCAGACACAAGTAAGGGTGCGCTATGGCGAAACAGACCAGATGGGTTTTGTTTACTATGGCAATTATGCACTTTATTATGAGGTAGCGCGTGCTGATGCTATGCGCCAGATGAACATGTCGTACCATCAGATGGAGCAGAGGGGCGTGGTAATGCCTATCGTAAACATGAGCTCCAAATATATCAGACCAGCCCGTTATGATGATCTGCTGACCATAAAAACCTCCGTCAGGCAAATGCCTGCTTCCCGCATGCATTTCCATTATGAAGTATATAATGAAGCCGGAGTGCTGCTGAATCTTGCAGAAACCACCCTGGCCTTTATAAAAAAGGAAAGTGGAAGACCCTGTGCGGCCCCTGATTGGTTTCTTGAAAAACTGGAACCCTTATTCAGGCAGAATCCCCATGAGGTAAAATGATCATCAGGTTGAAGGAATGTTGAACCATTTAAACAGTAGATATGGATATTAAAGTAGTATTGGGAGAAAATCAAAAAGTTGAGGCACATTACAAAGGGTTTGTGATTCAAACCGACCAATCAAAATCTTCGGGAGGCGATGGATCTTTTCCTTCTCCTTTCGATCTTTTTCTGGCCTCGGTAGCCACTTGCGCGGGATATTATGTAAAATCCTTTTGTCAGCAACGTGACATCTCAGAAGAGGGAATTCAGGTAGTTCAAACCATGCACCGCAATAGTGAAACCCGCATGATTGAGAATATTGATATAGAGATCGGGTTGCCCGATAGTTTCCCTGAGAAATACCGTCAATCCATCATAAAAGCCGCAGAGGCCTGTTCAGTAAAAAAACACATTGTCCAGGGACCTGCATTTTCTGTCACTACGAAAACATTATAACCGATATGGATAAAAAAACGCTTGTTATCGGAGCCAGCCCCAATCCGATGCGATATGGGCATAAGGCCGTAAAACGTCTTGTTTCGCATGGCGTTGAAGTGGTTGCTATTGGAAAAAGAGAAACAGAAATCGCAGGCGTAAAAGTGGTGAAGGACAAACCGCTCATCGAAAATCTTCATACCGTAACCCTTTACCTGAACCCCGGCAACCAGGAAGAGTATCTTGATTATATCCTGGAACTCAAGCCACGCAGGATCATTTTCAATCCGGGCACGTTCAATCCCAGGCTGGAGGATATGGCCCAGGCAGCAGGAATTGAAGTAGTAGAAGACTGCACCTTGCTGATGTTGGGTGGAAATAGCTACTGAATTCAGGCAAAAGATTGCATTTAAAAAACAAACATAAAACTTAAACATATTTTATTGATGGATACCAAGAACTTAGGATTCGACTCAAAACTCATTCATGCCGGCATGTTTGAAGACCAGTTTGGAAGCGCCACCGTGCCAATATATCAAACCAGTACCTTTAAATTTCAGGATGCCGATCATGGTGCTGCCTGTTTCTCAGGTGAGTCAGCCGGCTATATTTACACCCGGATCAACAACCCTACCATAGATGCCCTTGAGAAGCTCATTGCCGAGCTGGAGAATGGCTATAAGGCCATTGCAGTCAGTTCGGGGATGGGTGCGGTAAATACCATCTATATGGGCCTGCTAAAGCAAGGTGACCACATGATCAGCACGGATGCTGTTTATGGGCCCTCCAGGGTGGTCATGGAAAAGCATTATTCCAAATTTGGGATTGAATCTTCATACGTAGACACCACTGATGTTGCGAATATCGAAAAAGCCATCCGCCCCAATACCCGGATGATATTTATTGAAACCCCTGCCAATCCAACCATGGGAATCACCGACCTGGAAAAGGTGGTTGCTATAGCCCGCAAGCATAATCTGATTACTGTGGCTGACAATACTTTTTCCAGTCCCTATTTGCAAAAGCCTCTGGATTATGGTTTTGATGTGGTTTTCCATTCAGTAACAAAATTTATCAACGGACATGCTGATATCGTAGGAGGTGTTATCATAACCCGGGAAAAAGAAATGAACGACCTGTTGCGTCCGATGATGATCAGCCTGGGGTGTAATATGGATCCTCACCAGGCTTACCTGGTGATCCGGGGCCTGAAAACCCTTTCAATCCGCATACAGCGTGCACAGGAAAATGCGATTAAAATAGCCCAATACCTGGAGAAACATCCCATGATCGAATGGGTTAAATATCCAGGACTGGCCTCGCATCCTCAATATGAGTTAGCCGCCAAACAAATGGACGGCCCCGGCAGCATGATTAGTTTCGAAGTAAAGGGAGGACTGCAGGCAGGTAAGATACTGATGAACAACGTCAGGTTATGTATCCTGGCCGTTTCATTGGGTGGAGTAGAAACCCTGATCCAGCATCCTGCTTCGATGACACACTCAAAAATGGAGCCCGCAGCACGACAGGGAGCAGGGATTACAGATGGTCTGGTCAGGTTTTCCACAGGCATTGAGAATGTGGAAGATATTATTGCTGATCTGGATCAGGCCTTAAACCAAATTTAACAGCCCTGAGATTCCTTTTCTGTAAATTTTGAGCATTAAGGAGTTAAGGATTTATAAATGAACAAAAAACACGGGTTACAGAAAAAAATCCTTATTTTTGGAGCCCTAATATTAACGGAATAATCATACTGACCGGCTTTCTGGTAATCTCACTGTTTAGTGTTTTAGCGTAGCCATCTTCAATAACTTTAATTAGTAACTACTTTTAAGCGTTTTTTTTCGATGAAAAACCAAGAGCAACCTAATCCTGAAGAAGAAAAAGTTAATTTCTCTTCAGGCGACCAGCAACCTGATTCTGCAGCATCCAACACAGAAGAGGGGACCAATCCTGAACAAACACCTGAAGCTTCAGATGTTTCACCCAACGAACATCAGCCTGAACAGGTGCCCGGGTCCACTTCTGCCGATGAGCAATCTGGACCAACGGACCCCGATCCTGACAATACAGAGAACATCCGGGAACTGGAACACCAAGAACATGAGGTCCCGGCTCCGCCTGCTGTTGAAGAACCTTCTGAGGCCGACAACAGCCCTCAGCCCGTGGCAGAAGAGCCGCAGGAGCTTGAACAACCCGACCCCGAAAAAGCATCTGTTATCGCTGAGGTAGTAGAAACCCTTGCGGCCAGGAAGGAACAGGAAGGTGAAAAAGAGGATGTGCATGAAGCAGAGGAAGAGTTGGTTGAACATTATGCCGCGCTTTCGAAAGAAGAACTGGTGGTTGCCGCCGAAGACCTGGTAAAGCAAGAGGATGTAAATCATATCCGCAAACATATCGGTTTCCTGAAAGTGGCTTTTCGTAAAATTCTTAAAGAAGAGCATTTAGCCAATTACGAGAAAAATCTGGAAACCGAAAAGCAGGAAGCAGAAAGCCAGCCTGAGGCTGCCGATGAGCTCGCCCTTCGCTTTGATGCTGCTTTTGCCATATACAAGCAGAAGAAAGCTGCTTACGACCATACCCTGGAAAAGCAAAAACATGACAACCTGGTTGCCAAAGAAGCCATTCTTGAAGATTTAAGGCAGCTCATTGAATCGGAAGAAGAACTGAAGAAAACCTACGATCATTTTCATGAACTCCAGGAAAAATGGCGCCAGACCGGGCAGGTGCCCCAGGGAGCAAAAAGCACCCTGTGGAATAATTATCATTTTCTGGTTGAGAAGTTTTTTGACAAGGTAAAGATCAACAAGGAGCTGAAAGACCTGGATCTGAAGAAAAACCTGGAAGCAAAAACTGAATTGAGCGAAAAAGCAGAAGAACTTTTGCTGGAGCCTTCCATTACCAAGTCGTTTCAGAAGTTACAGAAACTGCATGAAGCCTGGAAAGAGGTCGGCCCGGTTCCCAATGATAAAAAAGATGAAATCTGGGATCGTTTCAAAGCGGCTACCGACACGCTCAATAAGAGACGTCAGGAGCATTATGATGCCTTGCGCGAGGAACAGAGCCAAAATTATGCCACCAAGCTGGTTCTCTGTGAAAAAGCAGAAGAACTGGCCGCACACACTGCTGATAGTCCCCGCAAATGGCAGGAGCTCACCAATCAGATCAACACCTTATTTGCCGAATGGAAATCTGTTGGGTTTGCCCCCAAAAAAGTTAACAATGAGATTTGGAACCGGTTTCGTTCGGCTTTAGATACCTTCTTTAAGAACAAGAAAGAGTTTTTCAGCAAGTATAAGGATCAGCAGACCGAAAACTATAACCAGAAGCTGAACCTGTGCATGCAGGCCGAAGTTCTGAAAGATAGTGATGACTGGCGCCAGACCACCGATGAGCTGATCGCCCTGCAAAAAGAGTGGAAAAAGATAGGGCCGGTACCTTCAAAGTATTCCGACAAGATCTGGAAACGCTTCCGGGCAGCCTGCGATGATTTTTTTGAAAGAAAGGGCAAGCATTTTTCCAATATCGGGGAAAAACAGGATGAAAATCTGAAGCTAAAACTGGAACTGATCGATAAAGTGAGGAATCATCCTTATGGCGAGAATAACAACGAAAACCTGAATGTGCTGAAAGATTTTCAGCGCCAGTGGATGGAGATCGGGCATGTGCCAATCAAGCAAAAAGATAAGGTTCAGGCAGAATTCCGTAAAGCCATCGATGAACAGTTTGAAAAGCTAAGAATCAATAAGAAGGTAAAAACCACCTTATCGTTTCATTCAAAAATAGAAAACCTGAAGCATTCGCCCAACGCTGAAAATATCATTTACAAGGAAAGGAATTTCCTGGTCAACAAGATTACCAGCCTGCAGAATGATATCAAACTTTGGGAAAACAATATCGGTTTTTTTGCTTCCTCAAAGAAAGCCGATGTGTTGAAGGCCGAATTTGAAGAGAAAATTGAAAATGCCCGTCAGCAAATTGCCGTTATGAAGGAGAAATTAAAGATCCTGCGCGATGCCTGATACATTGTCATAAACATTCGTGCAACAAAATTGTTAAACATTCTAACCCTGGAATCTATCAATCACTTTATCAGTAAATAGTGAGGCATGTTCCAGGGTTTTTGTTCTTCAATCATTTTTATAAAACTCCCTGCTATGAAACGAATAGTGATGTTGTTGCTTGTCTTATTGATACTCCCGGGTACTTCACAGGCCTTCGATTTTGGATTCGGCCTCCGGGGAGGCTTAAATTTCTCCTCCTTACCCTCCGCCAAAAATGTAGAAGCAGATGGATATCGTTTTTCGGCCCTTTCTGATTCTTATACAGGATTTCATTTTGGGGTAGTCGGCCAGTTTGTATTTACCGGTTTTTTCATTCAGCCCGAACTGCTGTATACCCGCACCGGTCTGGAAATGCGCCGTCAGGTTTTGGCACCTTCCACTTCTGATGACGTCTTTTTCACCGAACGCTATGATCATCTTACGCTTCCGGTGCTTGCAGGAGCCAAGCTGGGTCCTATAAAATTAGGAGCAGGCCCGGTATTCTCCCTGCTGCTGGACAACTCCAATGATTTACCTTCTGTTGAGGAGCTGCGCCATGAAATGAATGATGTTACTGTTGGGCTGCAGCTAGGCATCGGACTGGACCTGGCCAATATCATCCTTGATTTCAAGTATGAAACAGCACTGACAGCCTTTGGTGACAGAATCGTGGTGGATGGCAACAGCTTTGCTTTTGATACCCGCCCGCGCCAGTACATTTTGAGTATCGGATTCTTGTTTTAACGGAATCCAATGGCTTTTACCGGCGAGATCCGGGTAATGATGTACGACGGCAGCACCAGCATGCCCATACAGATCAAAAAAGTTCCGGCGTTGAGCAGAACAACATGCATCAGTTCAATGTTTATGGGAACTTCAGAGACATAATACGAATCCTGGGGTAATTTGATCAATCCAAAGCTTCCTTGCAGAAAGCAAAACACAAGCCCTACCAGGTTTCCCCAGAACAATCCCCTGGCGATTAAAAAACCTGCATTATACAGGAATACCTTCCTGACAAAATGGTTGGACCCTCCCAGTGCCTTCAGGATGCCAATCAGATTGGTTTTTTCAAGCACCGAAATCAGCAATGTGGTGATCATATTAATGCCTGCCACCAGAACCATCAGTACCAGGATAACATAGACATTCATATCAAGCAGGGCCAGCCAGTCGAACAGCTGGGGATAAATATCCCTGATACTTCTTGCCTGTAAGTGGTAGGGGATAAATTCGTTAATCTGACCGGCAACATCCTGAATGTCTTCAAAATCAGCAACCTGAATTTCAATGCCCCCGATCTGGTTTTCTTCCCAGTTGTTTAACCGCTGAATGTGACGAATATCTCCCAGGATAAAAGTCTGATCCAGCTCTTCCAGTCCTGTTTCATAAATGCCCGCAACCGTAAAGCGCCGCAACCGGGGAGGATCCTGAATAAAATAGACAATAACATCATCATGGGTATGCAGTTGCAGCCGCCTGGCAATAAACCTGGAGATGATTACTTCATTGGAACGCAGGGAATCCTGAAACTCAATGACATTACCTTCCTGCATTTTTTCCCTGAAAAATGACCAGTTAAATTCGGGCCCTACACCCTTTAGAATAATTCCGTGAATATCTTCTTCTGTTTTGATGATCCCAGGTTTGGTAGCAAAGGTTTGAACATGGCGAATCTCCGGAATATGGTTTAATTCCGGAAGGAAATCCTGCTCTGCTTCCATGGGCCGGGTTTCAAACGAAATATTGTAATCAAAATTGGTGATCTGAATATGCGAACCAAACCCGATCACTTTTTCACGGATTTCACCCTGAAAGCCTGTTACAACAGCCATGGCAACAATCATCACAGCAAGGCCCAGGGCAATGCTTAAGATTGAAATAAACTTGATGAGCCCGGTAAAATTTTTGCCTTTGTAGGTTTTACCCATCTGCCGGGCAATGAATAAGGATGTGTTCACGAAGGTTGTTTTTACAAAAGTATCATTTTTTCCCCTTTCGGGGAAAAACCAAAGCTTTCATGAACCAAATGCCTGTAAATTGATTTGATTAAAAGAGATCATCAAAAAAACCTGACAACCTCAGCCGCATTTTGCGGATGGATGTCAGGTTTTTTAAGAAGATTGAATCCCTCAAAAGGAAAATCCAATCATGATCTGAAGATGAGCTTATCATCCTGCCGATCAATGACGATCGTGCTACCGGGCTGTAAATTACCCGCCAGGATCTCCCTGGAAAGAGGATTCAGGATGTTTCGCTGGATGATTCTTTTCAGGGGCCGTGCACCATATTGTGGATCAAATCCTTCCTGTGCAAGCCATTTCACTGCTTCGGGGGTCAGCTCAACCGACAAGGAGCTTTCGGTCAGCCGCTCTTTTAACTGTTCCATCTGCAAGAGGACAATTTCTTCAATCTCGGCCTGCGACAAGGGCTTGAACATGATGGTTTCGTCCAGCCGGTTCATGAATTCGGGGCGCAGGGTGCGCCTGAGCAACGACAACACCTGTTGGCGGGTTTTCTCGAGCAACTCCTCCCTGTTGTCTTCAGTGAGCCTGGATAGATTCTCCTGAATCAGATCGGAGCCAATATTGGAAGTCATAATAATAATGGTATTCTTAAAATCTGCCAGCCTACCCTTGTTGTCGGTCAGTCTTCCATCTTCAAGCACTTGCAGCAGAATGTTAAACACGTCGGGATGCGCTTTTTCAATCTCATCGAGCAGGATTACAGAGTAGGGTTTGCGGCGCACTGATTCGGTAAGTTGCCCGCTTTCTTCATATCCCACGTATCCGGGGGGAGCGCCTATTAAACGGCTTACAGCATGCCGTTCCTGGTATTCCGACATATCAATGCGAACCATTGCCTCCTCGTCATTAAAAAGAAAAGCAGCAAGAGCCTTTGCCAGTTCCGTTTTACCTACTCCGGTGGTGCCCAGAAAGATAAAGGAACCCACCGGGCGCCGGGGATCCTGTAACCCTGCCCGGCTTCTGCGAATGGCATCAGAGACGGCCTGAATGGCTTCATCCTGACCGACAACACGCTGATGCAGCTCTTCTTCCAGATGCAAGAGTTTTTCACGTTCGCTTTGCAGCATCCTGCTTACCGGAATGCCTGTCCAACGGGAAACGACATCGGCAATATCTTCAGCACTAACCTCCTCTTTGATCATAGCGGAATTAACCTGCATCTTTTGAAACTTTTCATGCAGTTTTTCCAGTTGCTGCTCTGCTTCCTGGATTCGGCCGTACCTTAATTCAGCAACTTTACCAAAATCTCCGTTTCTTTCTGCCTGGTCGGCCTCAAATTTGAAGTTCTCAATATTCTGTCGGGTAGTATGAATCTGATCAACCACTTCTTTTTCACTTTTCCATTTTGCCATCAGGCTGTTGCGTTGTTCCTGAAGATTGGCCAGTTCCTGGGTAATGCCTTTTAACTTCAGCTCGTCTTTCTCACGGATCAGGGCCTGTTTCTCAATTTCCAGCTGACGGATACGGCGTTCCGCCTCATCGAGTTCTTCAGGCACTGAATTCATCTCCAGGCGTAATTTGGAAGCTGCTTCATCCATCAGGTCAATGGCTTTGTCAGGCAGAAAACGATCAGAGATATATCGTTTGGAAAGATCCACTGCAGCCACAATCGCTTCATCGCGGATACGCACCTGATGATGGTTCTCATAGCGTTCTTTCAACCCTCTGAGGATGCTCACTGCGTCAGCCTTGCCTGGTTCATCTACCATCACCATCTGAAACCTTCTTTCCAGGGCTTTATCTTTTTCGAAATATCGCTGATACTCTTTCAGGGTAGTTGCACCAACAGCTCTAAGTTCACCCCGGGCCAGGGCGGGTTTCAGAATATTGGCTGCATCCATTGCCCCTTCGCCACTTGCACCGGCACCCACCAGGGTATGGATCTCGTCAATAAATAAAACATACTCCCCATCGGAACCAGCTACTGCTTTTACTACAGCTTTCAGCCGTTCTTCAAATTCTCCCTTATATTTGGCACCAGCAATTAAAGCACCCATATCCAAAGAAAAGATCTTTTTGGATTTCAGGTTCTCGGGAACATCACCATTAATTATCCGGTGGGCCAATCCTTCAGCAATCGCTGTCTTACCCACTCCTGGTTCGCCAATGAGAATGGGATTATTTTTTGTGCGACGCGACAAAATCTGAAGGATTCTCCTGATTTCCTCATCGCGGCCGATTACTGGGTCGAGCTTTCCGGCCAGGGCCAGATCATTAAGATTTCGCGCATACTGGTTTAGAGCATTGTATGTGTCTTCGGCTGATTGGCTATTTACCCCACTGCCTTTGCGAAGGTCTTTTATAGCTTGTCGCAACCCTTTTTCCGTCAGCCCGCTGTCTTTGAGCATCTGGGCAATATTTCCAGAACCCAGCAGCAGCCCAAGCAACAAATGTTCTACCGATATGAATTCATCGTTGAGTTCTTTGGCAACTCCCAAAGCTTTCTGTACGGTATTGTTGCAGGAGGAGGAAAGATAGATTTCACCTCCCACAACTTTTGGATAACCCTCTATAATTCTATCTAAAGCTTGTTGCAGAGAAGCCACATTCACATTGTTCTTTTTCAGCAGAAACGGGGCAGCATTTTCATCGACCGATAAAATTCCCTTTAGCAGATGTCCATTTTCAATGGCCTGATGATTAAAGCCTTTGGCAATTTCCTGTGCCTTGTGCAATGCCTCCTGCGATTTAATAGTAAATTGGTCTAAGTTCATGATGGATTTTTATTTTTCTTATGATCAAAATCCAAACCAAAAGAAAATGCTATTAGATTACCGCCATTTTGACGTACTTCTTGCTGATGGGATGCCATTTTTTCATTTCAATGATCTTCAAAAAAAATATTAGACTTTTGCCGTTTGTTTTTGTAATATTGCCCCGGAATTCCCTGTATCCTATGGAATAATCAGGATTTTACCCTAAATAATCTAACTCAGAATTCATGAAACGCATTCAACTTCACTGGCAAATTCTTATTGCATTAGTTTTAGCAGTTCTTTTTGGTGCCAATTTCCCATCGTATGTTGAATATATTACCTGGATGGGTGATGTATTTTTAAGGGCCCTGCGAATGATTATCGTACCGTTGATTTTTGCCTCTATCGTTTCAGGAGTAACGGGATTGGGGAATGCTCAGAATTTAGGGCGGTTGAGTCTGAAAACCATTTCATACTACCTTACCACCAGTTTGTTTGCCATCATTACGGGGCTGATTCTTGTTAACCTGATTAAGCCTGGTGTAGGCGCAGATCTGGGGCTTAGTGCAATGGTAGAAGGCCTGGAAGTAGGAAGTGATTCTTTTGGTCAGACGCTGATCAACATCATTCCTGTAAACATCATGGAATCTCTTGCTCAGGGTGACCTGCCTTCGATAATCTTTTTCGCCATTTTCTTTGGCTTTTTCACCACAAAAGTTCCTAAAGTATATAGCGAACCAATCACAAACTTTTTCAATGCGGTATTTGAAATCATGATGAAGATTACCATGTTCGTGATAAAGTTTACTCCCTTAGGAATTTTTGGTATTGTTTCGGGGCTTGCTGCTGAGCATGCTGGCGACTTATTAGGTGTTGTCAAGAGTATGGGATTATATATGGTGACAGTCATAGGCGCCTTGGCCTTTCATGCCATTATTACTTTGCCGCTTCTCATGAAATTTGTAGGGAAGGCAGACCCTGTAAAACATGCCCGAGGAATGTCTGTGCCGCTTCTTACGGCCTTTTCTACCTCCAGCAGTAGTGCAACCCTACCTTTGACGATTGAAGCCGTAGAGGTCAACAGTGGGGTTTCTAACAAGACCACAGGATTTGTACTGCCACTTGGAGCAACCATCAATATGGATGGCACAGCTTTGTATCAATGCGTTGCTGTATTGTTTATCGCTCAGGCATACGGCATTGAACTAACCATTCTGCAACAGTTTATTGTAACGATCACTGCCCTGATGGCTTCAATTGGTGCTGCCGGAATTCCCATGGCAGGATTGGTAATCATTACGATCATCCTTTCGGCAGTGGGGTTGCCTCTGGAAGGGGTAGGGCTGATTCTGGCTGTAGACCGTATCCTGGACATGGTTCGCACAACGGTTAATGTGTGGAGTGACTCCTGCGGTGCTGTTATCATCGCCAAATCGGAAGGGGAAGAAACGTTGGTTTAAGGATCTCATTTGGGAGGTTCTGTTGCCAGATCGTCACTGATTAATCCCATCATTCAGTGGTTCTGATCTTCTTGGTCAGGAATGCTATTATTGATATTTACAACCCGGCAAAGCCCGGGTTTTTTTATTAACCAATAGAATTCTATTAGATAATTTGATCATAAACGGGTAAAAACACCTACAGATTAGTTTTAATAATCATTTAATTTTGGAGAAGCTAAGGAGCCTCATCTGACATGTACATGAAGTTCTGTTGTCATTCTAAATTATGATGCTATGGAAAAAACTGAAGCCCTGAATTTTTTAAATGACGTTCCACATGTGGATAAGGGTACTGTTGACATGTTACTGATGCATTCGGGAGGTGAGCAATCCATCATTCAGGAGATATATGAAGCTTTCTTTTCTGATGCCGATCAAATGGTGGCCGATATCAACCAAAGTGTTGGCTCCCAGCAGGAGGATGAATTGCGGCAACAGGCACATTCGTTATCCGGGGTGGCTGGTTCGGTGGGTGCCTTACAATTGAAGGAAATAGCCCGAATTATAGAAAACTCTTTAAAGGCTGGCAATTCCAGCCTTGCTTTTGAGCTGGCCCCGAAAGTACCGGAAATCTATACAGCGTTTAAAAAGGAGCTTAATAATTATATTTAAAAGGTGGCTATGACAGGGAAAGAATGTAATGTTAGAATGAATCAGGAGGTAAATATACTTTACCTAAAGGGAGGAAACTATGCACATGGTGGTTTCTCCCGCTTTTTAGAAAAACTGAACTGTAATGTGACGACCGAGACGGATGAAGAATCCTTGTTGGAATGCTATCAGGAATCTCAACTGAATGCCTTTAACATTTTCGGAGGTGAGAAATATCATTGTCTGATATTTGATGTCTTTTCAGCCTCTCAGAAGAGTTTTACGGCCATCAAGCGCTTAAAGAGCACCTATGCCCAACTGCCTCCAATAATTGCCTTAACAACTCCTGAACAATCCTTCAAGCCCCTTGATTTCATGGGGATGGGATTCGATTGTGTTATTGGATTCCCCATGTCAGAAAAGGATTTTGTTCTGAAGCTCAATAAATGCCTGGGAATAGAACATTCCTCAGGTGCCCATATTTCTCCCAGTCAACTTTTAGATCAGGAAATGGACACCCTGCCTGTTATCAGCTTGAAGACCTATTCAACGATCCTTTCACAATCAGGCAAAATGGGGTTGTCTCTGCAACCATTGTACGACACTTTCCTGGAAGAGCTGAAAGATTACATGAAGCAGTTCATTACTTTTTACGAAACAAAAGATCGTAGTCATTATGAACCTGTTATTATGGCCATCAGGGGATTATGCGCTACCATGGGCGCTTCGCAGGTATATCAGATGGCCAGTACTATTGAATCCTGCTCTGGTCAGGAACAGGAAGACCAGGTTGGAGCTCTGCTGCCATTCCTTATTGAAAAATTTCTGATCCTGGAGGAATATATTAACACAAGCAACAAAGCAGCTTAAGAAAGATTAAAAGTTGAGGTAATAATCCTGGGTCAGTTTTTTGTATTCATCCGAATAAGTATGTCTCTCCTTCATTTCCACCACCAGGGAGTTTTCCTTTGTGATATTGTTTTTTCCTGAAAACTCCAGGATTAATCTCTTAGGAGGTTTCCCCGGCGCAGATATGATCCACAATCTGCCTGTAATAAAAAGTGAGTATTTTCTTGCCAGCTCATTGAACAAGCTATCCTGATCTGCAGGTATGATTAACAGAATTCTGCCCTTTTCAGAAAGCAGCTTTTTGGCTGCTGCAACCAGTTCTCCTGGAGGAAGCATAGATGAATGACGGGCTGTATTTCGTTGGTTGCATTTCGATTGCAGGCCATTATGGAAGAATGGGGGATTGCATACTATCAGGTCAAAATGCCGGGTACTGTTCTGGCTATAATCCTGAAGTGAGGAATGGACCACCTGGATTCTGTCGGCCCATGGACTCGCGATAACATTTTCAGTAGCTTGCCTGATGGCTGCAGGATCAATATCCAGGGCAGTTATTTGTCCATTATTTTTCTGAGCTACCATCAGTGCAATCAACCCACAGCCAGCACCCGCATCCAGGATGCGGCCCGATGGATACCCGGCAGCAATGCTTCCAAGCAATACACCGTCAGTTCCGATTTTCATTCCACACAAGCTGTCGGAAAGTGAAAATCGTTTAAAATGAAACAGTTTAGGGGGATTGGTTTGTTTGTTATTCATTCAGATAAAGATCAATCAATCCTTCAGGGGCATCAATGGTGATTGTCTTATTCTGGCGATCCAACTTGATAATAAACTCGTCACGGGCAGGAACCAGCACCTCTTTTGATTCAACCTTTATTTGGAGCACCGGATTGGCTGGAAATTCCAGAACGGTATCAATCGTGCCAAGAATGCCCTTTTGCTTGTCGATTACCTGGAAGCCGATGATTTCGTGGAAGTAAAACTTATTGCCTTTCAGAGGCGGCAACATAGTTAAAGGAAGATAGGCCTCCTGGCCGGTAATATGCTCCGCTTTCTGCTCGTTATCAACGTTTTGAAAACGTATTATTGCTTCATTGCTGTTGACCCTAAGTTGAATTTTTTCAATAAAAAAAGGAATCAGTTTTCCTTCCATAAGAATGAAAACTGATTCCAGATTTTTATAGTATCCGGGGTTATCGGTATCCAGATAGATCACCACTTCCCCTTTATAGCCAAATGTTTTTGTGACGTAACCCAGATAATAGCAATCTTCTGTTCTCATGAAGGAAAAATTTGAAGATTTTTCTGCAATTTAGTATATCGGGCCTTCAACCTAAAGCATTGGCTTTAAGTGCTTACTCTTCAGTTTTTGTTTCTGAAGAGGTCTCTGTGTCTTCCTGGGTTTCTTCGGTAGCTTCAGGAGCTTCAGTTTCTTCAACTTGTTCCGGCTGAGCTTCCTGGGCGCGTTTTTTGGCAAGTTCAGCAGCACGTGCTTCATTTACTTTGCGCTCCTCTTCCAGGGCCTTTTTGGCGGCTTCCTTTTCAGAAAGTTCTTTATCTTTTCCAATCTTCTCGAGAAGGTTGTTTTTTTCATCCAACCAGGCCTGAAATTTCTCTTCTACCTGCTCTTCGGTTAAAGCGCCTTTTTTTACGCCTCTCAAAAGGTGATCTTTCAATAAAACCCCTTTGTTTGACAAAATACTGCGGGCAGTATCAGTGGGTTGAGCCCCTACCTGCAGCCAATACAAGGTCCTGTCAAAGTTAATGTCAATAGTTGCAGGATGGGTCATGGGGTTGTAAGTGCCAAGTCTCTCTATAAATTTTCCGTCCCGGGGTGCACGACCATCCGCTACTACAAGAT
This sequence comes from Bacteroidales bacterium, assembly GCA_046483935.1. Classification (GTDB taxonomy): domain Bacteria; phylum Bacteroidota; class Bacteroidia; order Bacteroidales; family UBA7960; genus JAWOCF01. The sequence goes on from JAWOCF010000150.1 coordinate 24,648, forward strand.
GGAAAAAAGGACTTCCTTTTTTCCCTTTACGTTGTAGTCTGATTTTTGTTGGCATGAATTCTAATTTTAATGATTAATTTAAATGTATTTTAAGGGGTGCAAATATCCGGTTTTTTTTTCATTTAAAAAAGTGTTCCCATGAGTATTTTTGACCGGGAGCGAATTTTTGTTAAAGGTAATTCTTTGACCAGCAAACTTTTCGGGAACAGAGAAAAAAAACCTGCCTTTTACTCCGGGTCCTGTATGTATAACCCCCTGATTTTGTATATTTTTATCCTTCCCAATTTTTAATCCTTCGCTATGACTGATTTTGTTCATTTACACGTACATACCCAATTTTCAATTCTTGATGGAGCATCATTGCTGGACCCCTTAATCACCAAAGCTGTCAATGATGGCATGAAAGCAATAGCCATTACCGACCATGGGAACATGTATGGAGTGCTGCAGTTTTCTATCCTGGCCCGCTCCAAAGGAATAAAGCCAATTATTGGATGTGAAGTGTACGTTGCTGAAGGAAGCCGCTTTGATAAGAAAGGGAAAGAAGACCGTAGTGGGTATCATTTAATCCTGCTGGCCAAGAATCGCCAGGGCTATGAAAACCTTTCCAGATTATGTTCTTATGGGTTTTTGCAAGGGTTCTATTATACCCCCCGAATTGACAAGGAACTGCTGAAGATGTACAGCGAAGGGCTTATTGCCACTTCGGCTTGCCTGGGGGGCGAGATTTCACAGGCCCTGATGAATAGAGGACCAGAAAAAGCAGAGCTGGTACTGAAAGAATACCTGGAAAT
>JAWOCF010000045.1:0-12199 GCA_046483935.1 Bacteroidales bacterium
TCGACATCCCCCGGCTGCATTTTAACCTGTTGTTCAGCAGGATGAACGTAGACGAGGTCAGGCTGATCCTGCCCGACAAGGACTACAGCCCCGAAGCGATGGCCGGCATGCCACCCCGGCTGGTGGAGATGAAGCTGCAGAACCTTTCGATTTCTACGCGCGGGCTGGCAGCCGTGGCACTGAACTGGCAGAACGTCACCTTTCCGCACCTGAGCATTGGCAGCGCCACCATCAGGCTGTTCGAGAATCCTGAATCGCAGGCTGCGCCAAAAGAGCAGCAAACAGAATTTCCTTCGCACTTTGCCATCAACGACATCAGCATCAACAGCCTGGATGTGGAGGTGCGCCCCCTGGCGGAACCCGACGTGGTCAGGCAGCTTGTCTCCTGGCTTCAGATGAAAGGGCACCTGGCGGTGAACAGCCAGGAAGAGGGCGGGGACTACCAGATTGATGCTTCGATCAGCACCGGCCAGCTTACCTTCGGTGATGAGTTACATACCTATAGTGTGCAGCAGCTCAACTACCACCAGGATCAGCAGGGATTGCGCCTGAAAGGGTTGCAGATCAGCCCCCGGTATAGCAAGGAGGCCTTCAGCAAAAAGATTTCATTCCAGAAGGACCGCTATGACATGCTGATTGACTCGGTGGTGATCGCTTCGCTTGACCTGGAGGTCCTGCTCAACAGCAAGCAGCTGCTGGCCGACTCCATTGTGATTGGCGGGGGCCATCTTGAAGTGTACCGCGACCGCAGCGTTCCTTTCGACACCACCCAACGCAGGGAGCTGCCCGTGAGCCTGATCCGCCAGTCATCGCTGGCCATAAACATCGGGGCAGTCACCGTGAATGACTTTGCAGTGAATTACATAGAACGCCCAGAAAACGGCGACACAGAAGGCCTTATTCCGTTCACCGGCCTGCAGGCCACCCTGAATAACATCACCAACATAAAACACGATCTGGAGCAAGACAGCCTGATGCACATCACAGCACAGGCCCATGCCTTCGACCAGGCTTTGCTGCAGGCACAGTTTACCTACAACCTGAATGATCCCCGGGGAGGCTATCAGGCCCGTGGAGAACTGGGAGGGCTGCCGCTTGAGAAATTAAACCCCGTGCTGATTCCCCTGGCCGGCGCCTCGGTCAACCAGGGAGTACTACACAGCGCCACCTTCTCTTTTTCGGGCAACGACATTGAGTCGTCGGGCACCATGCGCATGCGGTATTCCGATCTGGAGATCACCCTGGAGCATGATCGCAGCGAGCTGAGAAAGAACCTGGTGAACTGGGCCGCCCGCAACTTCGTGTATCACGCCAACAACCCTTCACCAGACAATGAGCTGCGCGAGGCTCCCATTGAGTACGAAAGAGACCCATCCAGGTTTGTCTTCCATTATTGGTGGAAGAACTTTTTTTCGGGAATCAAAAACACGGTGCTGCGCTAAGCCTGCCATCTAAAAAAGTTCCTTTTTTGCATCTCTTGCTGCCTTTTTCGCAGGGACATTTCTGGCTTGTTTTCTGAATTTTGTGAGCAGATAATCTATTCTTTCAATAAAATTCAGAGATATGAAAACAAAAACCAGAAAATGGATGATCCTGTCGCTATGGGTGGTAGCCACGGCCTTTATCATGGCAGGATGCAGCACCGAAAACATGGAAGAACTGGAAGCAGGAGCCTCAGACCGTAAGGCACCAGATGAACTGATAGACCTGAGAAGTGCTCCGGCATCACAAAACCAGCTGCTGGCACAGATCAAAGCGGTAACGGCCCAATACCATAATTTTGAAAAAGCCCTGGCTGATGGTTACGTGCTGGATCCCCATTGTGCGGCACACCCGGAATTGGGCGGCATGGGTTATCATGCGGTACGCTTTGACCTGGTGGACGGTGTTGTGGATCCCCTGAAGCCGGAAGCCCTGGTGTATGAACCCATGAAAAACGGGAAATACCGGCTGGTGGCTGTAGAGTACATCGTTCATGCGGACTCTTGGAACAATGACGCCCTCCCGATGCTGGGCGACCAGGTGTTTTACGATCACCGCGCCCCCGGGTCAGGAGGTCCTCCGTTTCCTCATTACCAGCTTCATGTATGGGTATGGAAAAACAATCCATCGGGCATGTACTCCCCTTTCAACCCCAACGTGAGCTGCGAGTTTGCAGATTGATCTGAACACTGACAACATCTGCGGAGGCTGTTTTTATCAGGGACAGCCTCTTTTTTTATCTCCTGAAAAACCCTTATAGCCGTAACATCCAGCGTGCACGCCCTGTTCTTTTGACTTTGTTTCTTGTCTTTTAGAGATAAAATGGGTAAATTTAGGTATAAGCATAGTTGCATCCTCCCCCTTTGCCAATGAGTTTACTAGATAATCATTAAAACCATTCAGCAATGCAGGACGTTTCAGAAGCCATCAGCACCCTGAATATCAGGCGGCTCGACAGGAAGAACAAATTATTTGCCGATCAGGATCATTATCACATTTTATGGATCGAACAGGGGATTAAAAGCTTGATGGCCGATGTGCAGGAGGCACCCTTCTTCCCCAACTCCATTATATTTCTTTTGCCGGGAAAACGACTGAGGTTAAGGTTCGCCTGCGACCCACCCAAAGGATGGGTGCTGCAGTTCTCCAGGGAATTTTTCAGAAATCAGTATCTTGAGGGGCTGAACATCAACCATGCCGACCTGTTCATGGTGGGCAACCAGTTGCCCTCTATCGTGCTGAGCCCCAAGATCGGGCAACGGGTCCACTCGCTGGCCGAGATGATCGCCGAGGTTCTTCAGTCGCAGATCCCCAACCGCGAGCAGGCTGCCTCGGCCCTGCTGAAGTCGATGCTGGTATATTGCGACAGCAGCTGCAACATCAGGGTGAGTCATCACAGCAACAGCCATCATCTGAGGATGGTGTCGGCCTTTAAGCATCAGGTGTCGAGGCATTTTCATGAGAAACACCATGTGGCCGATTATGCTGAAATGCTGAATGTATCGCCCAAATACCTGAACCAGGTAGTGAAAACCGTGATGGGCGTAACCGCCAAATCGATCATTGCCGAACAGATCCTGATACAGGCCTGTCGTGATCTGAAGTTCTCAAACGAAAGCATCAAGGAAATTGCCCTGAACCTGGGGTTCTCTGAGCCGGAACACTTTTCGAACTTCTTTAAAAAAAGCACGGGTGGCTCTCCTTCCGATTACCGGCTGGGGTAGGTGTCGGGCGTCGGCTTCAGGTGTCAGGTTTCAGGTATGAGGTGGGGCTTTGATTGTTCTTATCAGCGAGAATCTCTTTTTTTTGCGTTATCTGCGTTCTATTTTTTTAAAATTGTCTTCTTAAAATTTGAGTAATTTGTGGAGATTCTTTTTAATAATCAGAACTCTGATAACGTTACCGGGGCAACTGAAAAATGTCGTCATCAGTTTCAAACCTGAAAACATAGTCAATAAGCACTTCATTGTTGACTTTCACTAACCCAAAAAACTTTCTGGGGGGATCAATACCGAAATCCGTTAATTCAACTTCAAGGCTACCTCTGAGCACATAGCCTGAACGTTCGCAGGTATCCACACCACAAGGCACAATATAGTGTTGGGTTACTCCTGCCATGGTAATTTCGGTTTTAAAGTCAGATAACCCCCGGGCTTTCAAGCATTCTTCAAGATTACGGGGCTCGATAGTCATAATTATCAACGGATATTCGGAAGCATTGACCAATTCAAGAAAATCTTCGCGCATGCGCTTGTTGTCCCCTTGAAACTCGTTCACCGGGATCTCGATGCGCTGGCTGCGTTCTTCCTCCTGGCCTTGATCTGAACGCTTTACAATTCTTGGGTTGTGGTTGATCAACTGGAATTGATTGACATTTGATGAACCGTGAATGGAAATGTGACTTTCGCACTCGTTGTCTATTTCAGGCAACTCCCGGCCTGCTGCCTCATCGTTAAAATGCAACAGAAAGGCTGCCGCCAGATAAAGGCTATATTTTAATAATATCAAACTCATTGTTTCATTTTCCTTTTCATGAGTGGTATAAAGTTATGAAACATTTTATTGCAAAAGCCCCTGCTTCATCTTGCCGCTTAAAATGCCCCTGTGGATTATTTTAACACCCTATTTCAAGACTTTCTGCCTGTGGTCAAGCATCGTGTGCAACCTGGAAAAGGGTCTCTGAATGTCCCCTTATTTTTCAGTTTTCAACACCTTGCCTTTTTTCAATCTGTCATACCAGGCCTGTTTAGGTCCGTGTTTAATGCACATGAACATCCATCACCCTGGGTTCATCATCAGCAGCACCCACTCCGGGGCGGATCATTTCCCTGACTTCCCCGCAGCGCAGCATCATGGCTCCGAAGTAAGGGTTGAGAATCTCTTGGAATTCGCTGAGCCAGTATGCACCACGATTGTCATCAACCATTGGGCAATAGGCTACGTACCAGGTTTCACCAATGGCGCCCAGGGTGCGGGCAGTTTCAATAAAAGCTTCTGAGAGGGGTTCAAAATGGACCCGTTGCTGCTCAATGTCGCCGGCTTCAATAAACTGGTCGATTCCCTCAAGGATGGCAGCATGCTGTCCCATCCAGAACATGTGGTGCTCCCCTTGGAGGGCATGTTCCTCCACAACCTCCAGTTGCTGGTTCAGTTGCTCACCATGTTGTGCAGCAGCATCGGCATCATCATCGGCCAGGGCATTCTTCAGATCAAAGTACATGGAAAACAACCCCTCCAGGTTGCTTTTAAAAGGCTCGGGCAGATCAACCACCCCGGGAGGCGACATCATGCTGTAGCTTCCCTTAAGCTGTGCGGCAGCATCTATGGCAAACACCCCGTTCACGGCAATCTCCTCGCCGATGTTCAGGCCTTCAACCACCTGGTACTGTTCACCGGAGCGGGCACCCGTTTCTATTTCACGAAACTCGAAGGTATGCCCCTCGGTGCCCGGCACCTTCACATACACCAGCGATCGTTCGCCCGTCCACAGGATGGCAGTCTGGGGGATCACCGGCACAGCACCTTCCCGGGGTTCATTCATGATGGTTGCATTGACAAACATCCCCGGCTTCAGCAGGTTACCGGCATTGTTTACCGTGAGCCTCACACTGGCAGTACGGGTATTGCGGTTTATCACAGGATCTACAAACTCCACACGTGCCTCCAGCTGCCGTCCGCCCCGGGCAGGCACGGTTACCGTGGCCGAATCCCCTTCAGAGATCAGGGAGATCTGGTTTTCATAGGCATCCAGCTCCACCCACACGGTCTCCAGGCTGGCAACTTCAAACAAGGTCTGGCCGGTGCTTACATAGTCGCCCTGCGATACCTCGCGGCTGGTCAGGAATCCTGACAAGGTGGCATAAATATTCATTTCGGGCGATGCCTCCCCGCTTTCTTCAATCTGATCTATCTGGGCTTCGGTGAGGTTGAACAGCTCCAGGCGGCCCCGGGCGGCCCGATACAGACGCGGCTGCTGTTCTTTATTGCGCGAGGCGATGATCAGCTCCTGTTGTGCCTGCATCAACTCGGGGGAGTAGATGCGTGCCAGGCGCTGACCCTGGCGGATCACCTGGCCGGTAAAATCAGCAGAGAGCTGCTCGATCCTTCCGGGAAAGGTAGCGGCAATCAGTCTGGTTCTCCTTTCATCCAGGCCCACCTGGCCGGTCATGGTGAGTTGCCCCCCACCGGTGCTGCTCTCTACCACCGAAGTATGAATGTTGGCCCATTGAGCATGCCCCTCAGAGAGGGTCATCAGAAAGGGATCGTCGGTGGTTGCCTGCCCCTGGTCGCCCACGGGTATGAGGTCCATGCCGCAGATGGGGCAATCGCCGGGCTGCTCCTGCCGCACCTGGGGATGCATCGAGCAGGTCCATTCGTCAACCTCTTCCAGGGCCTGCTCCTGTTGTTGATCACTTTCCCGGGGGCTCTCTGCCTGGCCCGTTCCGAAGAGTAACCACCCGGCAAACAGGCCTGTCAGCAACACCAGCAGATATATAACAAGGGTTCTTTTTTCCAGCTTTTTCATTTTAATGTTTTTCAATTCACAATTCCTCAATGGCACAATCCCGTTTCTTCTTTATTCAAACACCCCGCGGGCCATCAGCATATCCATGCGTGCTGCTGCCTGGTGATGCCCAACAATGGTTTCCAGCAGCCTCCATTCCAGCTCAAGCAGCTGATCCTGCAGGCGCAGCAACTCCTCAAAGCCCTCCTGTCCACCCGAGTAGGAGGTGACAACCAGCTCCCAGGCTCTGCGGTTTACCTCCAGCTGGGACTCCAGGAACTTTCTGTCTCGGGCAAGGTTATTATTCTCGGCAGCGATCTGTGCCCAGCGGGCAGCAATATCATTTACCTGGTTTTGCTGGCGGCTTCTTGCCATCTCAGCCCGTATCTCGCCCTGCCGGCGCATGGCACGGTTCTTTTTCCCATAGATGGGCAATGACACCGACACCATGGGCATCACCATTGAGCCGCCATCCATCTGTCCCATGGCAGCATCGCCGGGGGTGAGCAGCGAATACTGGAGCCCCAGGCCCACGACAGGCCGGGTGTTGAGCACTGCCAGCTCCTGTTCGTATTCAGCAGCACGGGCCTGTGCCTGGGCACGGGCCACCGCAGGATTGGCCCAAAAGGCAGCAGAGTCGGGAAACGCTCCGGCCCCGGGGCCATCAGGCATCAGCAAGGTATCAGGAACTTGAACCTGCTGGTCAGGGTCACGATTCAGCAGGATGTTGAAGCTTCTTTCACGGGCAGTGTAATCCTCCTGCAGACGTTGGTAACGATTCTCCAGTTCATTGAGCTGCATCTCCAGCCGGTAAATATCAAGGGCCAGCCCACCGGACTGCACCCCACCTTCGTAACGGGAGTAAACCAGTTCTTCGCGTTCTTTCAGGATCCCGATAAAGCGGTTCAGGATGTTCATCTGCTGGCTGGTCTGGTACAAGTCAAACCACCGGCTGGTAACTTCCAGATACAGGGTGTTTCGTTGGTTGCGGTATTGGTGGTATGCGGCCCCGGCCATCTCTTGGGCTGCCGATCCACGTGCCGACAAGGTGCCGAACCAGGGAAACATCTGCATGAGGGAGGCATCAAACACCTGATCGCCCATAAAACGCATCATGGAAGGCACAAAGAAGCCGGCCGACAATTCAGGAGCAGGCAGCCCGGTAGCTACATCCACCTGCATGGTGGCAGCCTCATAATCCAGGTATTGCGCACGCAGGCCGGGGTTATTCTCCAGGGCCTGCTCCAGATACTGAAGCGGATACTGCTGCCCCAACAAGGGGTCTGACCAAAGGCCCAGCAGGATGACAAGGAAGAGGATTCTTTTTGCTGTCATCCTGAAAGCCCGTTGACCACGCTTAAGGTAAAGGTTCATTTTCTTTCCGTTTACTATTTCTTTTGATCAGGGATTCATTCCATGAATAAAACAATACAGGCACCAGAAACAGGGTGATCAGAGCGATGGTCATCCCCCCGAAGGCGGGGATGGCCATGGGAATCATGATGTCAGAGCCACGGCCTGCGGAGGTGAGTATGGGCAACAGGGCCAGCAAGGTGGTGGCTGTGGTCATCAGGGCCGGACGCACCCTCTTGAGGCCTGCATCCAGCACCACAGCCTTCAGCTCGGTGATAGTTTCCGGCTTTTTCTGTTTGAAGCTGTCTTTCAGGTAGGTGGCAATCAGCACTCCATCGTCGGTGGCAATGCCAAATAAGGCAATAAACCCTACCCATACAGCCACACTGAGGTTCATGGTTCCCATCTGGAACAGCTGTCGCATATTCTCTCCAAAGACACTGAAATTCATGAACCATGACTCCCCATAGAGCCAGAGCATCAGAAAGCCTCCAGAGAAGGCCAGCGCGATGGCCGAGAATATCATCAGTGAGGTGGCTACCGAGCGGAACTGGAAGTACAGGATCAGGAAGATGATGATCATCGATAATGGGATCACCAGCATCAGGCGTGCCTCGGCGCGCATCTGGTTCTCATAGTTTCCCGAGAACTGGAAGTTCACTCCCTGGGGCACGACCAGGTCGCCCGTGTCGATATGCTGCTGAATGACTTCTTCGGCCTGCTGGATCACCGACAGGTCAGCGTTGCCGGGTTCCTTATCAAAAGTAACATAGGCCACCGGGAAAGTCTCTTCACCCCTGATCATTCCGGGCCCGCTGCGAAAGGTCACCTGGGCGATTTCCTTTAGGGGGATCTGATATCCTGCGGCAGCAGTAATCCACACCTCGCCGAGCTTGTCGGGGCTGTTGCGGTAGTCGCGGGCATAGCGTGCCCTGATGTCATACCGCTCACGACCTTCCACAGTGGTGGTCATGGCCATTCCACCGATAGAGGTTTCCACCACATGCTGAAAGTCCTCGATGGTGATGCCATGGCGGGCCATCTTTTCGCGGTCGGGTTCTATCTCCAGGTAAGGCTTACCTACCACCCGGTCGGCAAACACCGAACTGGTACGGATCATGGGCACCTGCCCCAGGATGCCCTCCAGCTGCACCCCAAAGGCCTCAATGGTCGGCAGGTCGGGCCCGAACACCTTAATGCCCATGGGAGCCCGCATGCCAGTCTGCAGCATCACCAGGCGTGTTTCAATGGGCTGCAGTTTGGGTGCCGAGGTAAGCCCCGGGAAGGAAGTCACCCGGGTAATCTCATTCCAGATGTCATCGGGGCTTTTGATATGGTCGCGCCACTGCCTGAAATACTGTCCGCGCGAGTCCGCGATCAACCCGCCCTGCTCATCGTATACAAATTCCCCGTCGCGATCGACCCTGAAGCGCAGCTTGCGCCCGTTGATGTCGGTAATATATTCGCTCTTATAGTTGATCACATTCTCGAACATGCTCATGGGTGCAGGATCCAGGGGGCTTTCTGCCCGTCCTGCTTTACCGACCACCATCTCCACTTCGGGGATGGCCTCAATGCGCCTGTCCAGATCCTGAAGCACCTTCAGGTTGTAATCGATACCGGTATGGGGCATTGTGGTAGGCATCAGCAGAAAACTTCCCTCATCCAGCGTGGGCATAAACTCCCTGCCCAGGCCCGGGAAGGTATGATGCAGGTTGCTCCACACGCTGGTGGTACGCACGTTCACCCCCAGGTTGTCGAACCCTTTAGCCACCAATCCGAACACATTGCCGAAGCCCATCCAGATGTTGACTCCCAGTAGCAACAGAAACAGCGGCAATGCCAGGAACTTCTTTTTATTATCAAGGCACCACACCAGGATGCGGGAATAATAGTACATAAACAGCTTGAACAGCCCCAGCACCAGACCAATCACGATTACCAGGAACAGCAGGTTGATCAGCAGGCTTCTGTCGACACCAATGGGCAGCCATTGGCGGGCCAGAACCAGCATGACAACCACCAGCACGATTCCCAGATTGATGATTTTATGCTTTGGGCTGATGGTGGCGGGGAAGAGCCTTTCGGCAATGCGTGCCGCCCCCAGCAACATGAGGTACAAGCCTGCCCACCATACCAGGTAAAGGCTGACAAACAAACCAGCCAGGATGATCAATCCATAGAACAGGACTCGGATTTTGGGTTTCTTGAAAAAGCCTGAGGATCTTTTCCTTTCACCGGAGTGCGAGAACTGGTGGGCCAGCATGGGCATGAAGGCCAGTGAGATGATCAGTGCCGACACCAAAGCAAATGTCTTGGTAAATGCCAGGGGCGAAAACAGGCGTCCTTCGGCGGCCTGCAGGGTAAAGACAGGCAGGAAGCTCACCACGGTAGTCGATACAGCAGTAATGATGGCAGGGGCCACCTCGGTGGCTCCTTCATAGATGATCTGAAGCCGGGTCTTCCCTTTACCGGCTGCCTCCTGGATGTGTCGTAGTATGTTCTCATTCATGATGATGCCCAGATCAACCATGGTACCGATAGAGATGGCAATGCCCGAGAGGGCCACGATGTTGGCATCAATTCTGAAGTACTTCATCAGGATAAAGCTCATGAGCACTGCCAGGGGAAGCAGTGCAGAGATCAGCAATGAGGTACGCAGGTGATATACCATCACCACGATCACGATGATGGAAATCAGGATCTGCAGGATGATGGCATCATTCAGGGTACCCAATGTTTCATAGATCAGCTGGGTGCGGTCGTAAAAAGGGACAATGGTCACCTGCGACACCGTGCCGTCGGGCAGCACCCGTGATGGCAGTCCGGAGGCGATCTCCTGGATTTTCTGCTTCACATTGTCAATCACCGCCAGGGGGTTCTCCCCATAGCGGGCCACCACCACCCCTCCCACGGTTTCAGCGCCACCCTTGTCGAGGATGCCGCCATGGTTGCGAACCGCAGGGCCAATATTCACGCGGGCGATGTCCATAATCCGCACCGGCACATTGTCGCTCACCGACACCACCGCCTGGCGGATGTCTTCCAGCGATTCTACATAGCCCAGGCCCCTGATCAGGTACTCTACCATGTTGTATTCCATGGTGTTGGCCCCCGTTTCGCTATTGGTCTGCTGCAGGGCATTCGACACCTGCATGATGGAGATGCCATAGGCCTTCATGGCATCGGGGTCCAGATCTACCTGGTACTCCTTCACCTGGCCGCCCACGCTGGCCACCTCCGACACACCCTGGGCACTTCCCAGCGACAGGCGCACATAAAAATCCTGAATGCTGCGCAGCTCCTGCAGATCCCATCCCCCCACGATGTTTCCATCGGGGTCCAGCCCATCAAGGGTATACCAGAACACCTGCCCCAGGGCCGTGGCATCGGGCCCCAGCTGGGGGATCACCTCATCGGGCAACAGCCCGGCAGGCAAGGCATTGAGCTTCTCCAGGATGCGCGAGCGGCTCCAGTAATATTCGATGTCTTCATCAAAGATGACGTAGATGGCCGAGAAGCCGAACATGGAGGTGCTGCGGATGCTGGTCACCCCCGGGATGCCCAGCAGGGCTGAAGTGAGCGGATAAGTGACCTGGTCCTCTATATCCTGCGGGGAACGCCCCATCCACTCCGTAAAGATGATCTGTTGATTCTCGCCCAGGTCGGGGATGGCATCTACAGGCACAGGATCTCTGGGGAGGATATCGATCTGCCAGTTGAAGGGCGCCACCGAGACCCCCCATCCAATGAAGAACAGGATCAGCAGCCATGACACCAGCTTATTCTCCAGAAAGAACCTTATTAATGAGTTTAGCATCTGTGTTGGGTTTCAGGTTTCAGGTACCTGGTTTTAGGTTTAAGGTATTAGGTATTAGGCTTCAGGCATGGGTGCGGAGGGGTGATGTCAATCAATTTATCAATCCATCAATCCATCAATCTGCAAATCCCCAAATCTGCTCATCTGCTAATCCGCTAATCTCCTAATCTGCTCATCTGCTTTACTCATGCTCGCCGGTTACCGCGTAGGCTCCCCGCTGTTGCACCAGCTTGTTGAGGTCAGCGACTTTGGGAGCATTGTTCACTTCGGCCTGCACCTGGCCATTGTCCAGATCCACGTCAGCAGAAATAACATCCGGATGGCTTTCAAAAGCCTCTTTAACAGCAGCGGCACAATGCCGGCAGGTCATTCCTGTAATGGCATATTTCTTTTTCATCATCTTGTGGTTTTAATATTAAAAGCCTGGCGGACAGGGAATACCCCTGTCCGCGTCAGGCAAAAAATTAATGTTGGTGACCTGAATGGTCTTCTTCATTTTCTTTGGCGCTCTCTTTCCTTTCGTAAAGGCAGCAGCCCGGAAGCGCCTCATAGGTCTTGTCATCGGCCTTTACCTTTTCGGTGTCGTGACCGGCATCGGCAATGGCCTGATGCACCTCCTGAAGGTCAACCTTTTCGGCATCGTATTCCAGGGTAAGCATTTTGGTTTCCTGCGACCAGTCGGCCGAGATGACACCATCAATTTTTGCTGCCTTTTCTATGCGTGCTTCGCACATGCCACAGTTGCCATACACCTTAAAGGTGGTTTTTTCGGCTGCTGAAGAAGCAAAGCCCAGAAAAGGGATCAAGAATGCGGATATTAATAGAAGGGTTCTCATTGTTTTAAAATTTAAGTGAAACAAACATCAAATAATTAAGGTAAAATTAGTTGGACAGGAATTGCTGGTTACTACAGGATTCCTTGAAAAAGTTGTAAAATTTACACATGATCCAGTGCCAGGCGTTCCCGGGGCATGGTCTGCCTGAACTGCCCGGGGGTATAACCTGTTACCTTTTTGAACTGATTGCTCAGATAGGCTGCA
>JAWOCF010000064.1:0-6484 GCA_046483935.1 Bacteroidales bacterium
GGAAACATGCTTCAGAGGATGCCCGCCTGAAAGCGGAGGAAGAGCAGGCTTATGGGCGGCAGGATCAACAGGATGTTCCTGAATTCGACCTGAAGACCGCCGTGGTGTTTTCCGAAATATTAAACCGGAAATATACCTGAAAAATATTGGGTTTTTGAATAATAATTACGTATTTTTGCTTTGTAACCAACCATAGTGATGCCTTTACCTGTTAGTACCTCATAGGTTAAACAGGGTTATAAATGAAACCTGCCTGCGGGCAGAAAATGTAAAATGTTGCCAGTTTCTACAATCATCTGAGCTGTCAGCAGTTTTTTTTTATCCCTTTTAGTTGTTGAAAATATTATTTTGCCCTTATACTGATGCAACCTGTAATCACATACTCCCATGTTAAGAGCCTGGCCAACCTTGCCAGGCTGCTGCTACGCGGGAGGCAGTTGCTGAAGATGCCACTGGGGAATGATAAACTTTTTGATGTTCGGGTTGCCCCACCAATCATCTTCCTGCCCCAGGCACTGGCCGGAACGAGGATTCCAATATTGCGGGGCGATCAAAGTATTCTTTTATTTTAAATCTAAATCTTTTTTACGCCTTTAAACAACATGCCTCCGGTGCATGCTAAAGAGGTTTGGTAAACAATTATTAATTTTTACGGAAATGAACCAGGTAAAATATTTTACGAAAGAGGGGCTCGATAAGCTCCGCGACGAGCTGGAGCACCTGAAGTCGGTGGAACGTCCTTCTATTTCCCAGCAGATTGCCGAAGCCCGGGAAAAAGGGGACCTGTCGGAGAATGCTGAATATGATGCAGCAAAAAATGCACAGGCCATGCTGGAGCTGCGGATCTCGAAAATGGAGGAAACTCTGAGTGCAGCCCGGGTGATCGACGAGAGCCAGCTGGATGGCAGTAAGATCTCTATCCTGGCCAAAGTGACTTTGAAGAACCTCAAAAACAACGCCAAGCTCTCCTATACCTTGGTGCCTGAAAATGAAGCAGACATCAAAGCCGGAAAGATCTCTGTGAGTTCGCCCATTGCCCGCGGCCTGCTGGGTAAAAGTGTCGGCGAAACAGTAGACATAGAAGTGCCTGCCGGAGTGATGTCTTTTGAAGTGCTGGATATTTCCAGATAAAGAATCAGGAATAAAAAAGTGCTGCCAGATGGTTTGTCTTAAAAGCCATCTGGCTTTTTTTTGTATTTTTGATAATCATCAAATCAATTTATATGGCAACAATATTCACGAAAATTGTAAAAGGAGAAATTCCTTGTTACAAGGTAGCTGAAGACGACCGGTTTTTGGCTTTCCTCGACATCAACCCCCTGGCCAAAGGTCATACCCTGGTAATCCCCAAGCAAGAGATTGATTACCTTTTTGATATTGATGATCAGCAGTTTCAAGACTTGTTTCTTTTTGCCAAACGGGTGGCTCTGGCCATTGACCGCAGTGTGCAAAGCGAAAAGGTGGGGATGGCAGTGGTGGGCCTTGAGGTGCGCCATGCACACATTCATCTGATCCCGATCAACGGCATTTATGACATTGACTTTAGCAGGGAAAAGCTCAAGTTGGGGGAGGATGAATTTAACATGATTGCCGCCAGAATTGCCAAGACCTTCAAATAAGGCTTTTATTTGACGATGCGCCCGGGGTTGTTGGCAATAAAGGCTTTCCATCCTGTATAGGAGGATGAAGCTGAACCGCCCGGAAGGCCTTTCTGATTGTAATGACAATAGGCCACTGCCAATGCATCAGTAATATCAAGCAGCTCTGGCAAAGTGCTGAGCTGTAAAATTCCTTGCAACATGCAGGCCACTTGTTCTTTGGAAGCACTACCTTTGCCCGTGACAGACTGCTTGATCTTGCGGGGAGAGTATTCAAAAACCGGGATATCGCGGTGTAAAGCCGCCGCAATGGCTACTCCCTGGGCCCGGCCCAGCTTGAGCATCGACTGCACGTTCTTGCCAAAGAACTGGCTTTCAATGGCCAGCTCATCAGGGTGAAAGTGATCGATATTGCGCAGTACTGTTTCGAAGATCTTTTTTAATTTGAGGTGATGATCTGTTAATCTGGTAAGATCCAGAATATCCATGGCAAGCACCTCTACCTTTTTATTGTTGATGCCGATGATCCCGATACCCATATTGTTGGTACCCGGGTCAATGCCTAAGATAATACGATCGAAATTTAAATGTGTCTCCATGATATTGGTACTGCAGCGGATGACCAGTAATGCAAATGTAATTAAATTTTTCAGGCGGGTTTTACGGTTTGTCGTTCCTCTGGGTGCTTTTGCTTTTCTGGTTTATAGCCTGCTGCAGCTTCCTGCTGAAGTATTTGTATTGTGGAAGGACAACCTGATATGGTCTCCGGCCATTACAGCCCTTTTTTCGCTGTTGATCATCCTGTCCTTTTTCAACTGGTCTCTGGAGGCGGTGAAATGGAAAATGCTGTCGGGCAAACTCGAGCAGGTTTCTTTTCGTATGTCTTTGTATGGCGTCTTATATGGGGTGACCCTGGGAATGGTGACTCCAAAAAGATATGGCGAATTCCTGGGCAGAACCATGATCCTGATTCCTGCCAACCGGATCCGTGGCATGGTGATCAATGTTGCCGGCAGCCTCTCACAGCTCTCTATTACTATGGTATTCGGGCTGCTGGCCGTGGTAGCTGCTATCATGCTGGCCAATCCTGATTCAACATTTTTCGACGGCCACCTTCTCTTTCAGAATCCTGCATTTGCCATCGCCCTGGTTGGCCTGATCCTGGTGATGGCGGCCTTGTTCGGGGCACGGCCTGTTGGCCGCAAGATCAACAATCATCTGTCGGCACCCCGCTGGCTGAAGCCATTCGCCATATTTCACGAGTTGAAGCCCATTGAGATGATTTCACTGATCGGATGGAGTTTTCTGAGATACCTGATTTTTATTATCCAGTTCTATGTGTTCCTGGTCATCTTTCATGTTCCTGTGGATCTGGCCACCGCTTTTCTGTTGCTGGCCATCAGTTATCTTTTTCTTTCTCCCTTGCCTATATCTGCGGTGGTAGAGGCCGGCGTGAGGGGGTCGGTAGTGCTGGTGGTCTTCGAATTGTTCTTCTCCAGGATGTCAGGCATTATCCCCGGTGTAGAGATCTCGCTGGTAGCCTCAATGCTTGGATTGTGGCTGGTAAACCTGGCCCTGCCGGCCATGGCAGGCGCCCTGCTGGGGGTTTCAGGAAAGATTTCAGGGATAAAAGACAAAGCCTGATGGAAACCTTCTCCTGGATCTTAATGTTCTTTACTCTTGGCTATGGTGTGCTGGTGGTATTGTTCTTCATGGGCTGGAAACGATTGCCTGGGGCAGGAAGATCATCAACCGCTTATGCCAGGCTGACTGTTGTGGTAGCTGCGCGCAATGAGGCGGAAAAGATCAGGATGTGCCTTGAATCGCTCGCTTCACAGGATTATCCTCACGGTTATCTGGAGGTGATTGTCGTAAATGACCATTCCTCCGATCAAACATCATCGATAATACAAGATTTTATTACCAGCCGGAAATTAAGTCATTTCCGGCTGAACAACCTAACGGACCCTGCGGGCAAGTCCGGGAAAAAGCATGCCATTTCCCTGGCTGCCGATCAGGCCCAGGGTGAATACATTATAACCACCGACGCCGACTGCCGGGCAGGTGCTCAATGGCTTGCCACCATCAATCATTGGATTCAGGCATATGATCCTGCCATGCTCATAGGTCCTGTAGTGTTGACCCCTGCCGCTTCCTTGTTTGAGAAAATGCAGGTGCTGGAGTTTTGCAGCCTTTCAGGTACAACAGGGGGAGCGGCCGGGCTGCACCATCCGGTGATGTGTAATGGTGCCAATCTGGTATTTCGCAAAAATGACTTTCAGGAAGTGGACGGCTATCAGGGGAACATGAATTATGCTTCAGGCGACGATGTGTTCCTGCTTCATAAGTTTTATGAGGCCCGCAAGGGAAAGATCTTTTTCATGAAAGACCGGCAGGCCATGGTTCAGACAGATCCTGTGCCCACCATCAAAGCATTTTTTAAGCAAAGGATCCGCTGGGCGTCCAAATCAACAGGCTATAAAGACTGGTTCACGCTGCTGGTAGCTGCCCTGGTGGCCATAGTTAATCTGTTGCTGGCCGTGGCCCTGGTAATGGCATTGCTGGTTCCCCACCATAGCCTGGGAGTGCTTCCGCAAGCCTGGTTGCTGAAGGCACTTGTTGAGTTTCCACTCCTGTGGATGGTGACAGGATTTTATGGTAAGAGGGCGCTGATGTGGATCTTCCCACTGGTATTTCTGGTATATCCTTTTTATGTGGTTGCTTCAGCAATGTTTACCTTCGCCGGCCCACAGGCAAAACCCTGGAAATAAGAAGCATCATGCTCTTGATGATCATTCTTCAGGAGGCTCCGGCACCTGATATCCCGCCCCTTCTATGGCGCTGACAATATCGGGGATACCTGTTCTTGTGGCGTCGTAAACTACGGTAGCGGTCATCTGCTGATGGTCGGCCGATACCGATTCTACTCCCTGAATGTCACCCACCCTGCGCTGAATCAGGTCTTCACAGCCCGTGCAGGTCATTCCTTCAACCGAAAACGTAACTTCCCGGCGGTTTTCAGGGGCAATAATCAGCTCTGTTTCTTGCTGGTTGCTTCCATTATCCATTCGCTCCAGCAGCCAGGGCAGAGCCAGCAGCACCACAATAAACACCGTGACAATGCCCAGGATTACCATGATGTTGATGCCCCGGGCAGGGCGTGTGGATGTTCTTTTTCTGCGGCGCAGCTGAATGTTCTGGTACCAAAGAACCAGCAGAAGGATAATGACCAGGCTGATAATAAAGGGCCACAGAGCCAGTATCCGGTCAATGATGGTAATCTGCCGGGCAACATCATTTTGCGCCAATACTTGTGCAGGCAGCATCATAATAAGCATGGTCACAAAGACCATGATCGCGCCGAAGGATCGGGAAGTGACAGGAAATTTTTTCATGTGTTTGGTATTTAGGTTGTTTGATATTCATTGTCTTTGCTACAATCTCTGGCTGAAGGATCTTTCAGGTCATGGTCCTGGTAATTCTGCCCGGCAGTTATCTTAACAGGCTGTCGGCAATCAAAATCAGCATCATGAACAGAAAATAAGAGTTCAGGATGATAAAGGCTCTATAGGTTTTGAGGGGTTTGGAGCCGGTGAGGTCGTGAACAAACACCGACACCAGCAACAGGGTCAGTGTTACCACCACTGTAGTGATTGCTTTTGATTGTATCACCCCAAAGAAGGGTAGAAAAATTGCCGCTGCCATCAGTGCCAGGATCCAGGTCATGGTCAGCCTGCTGATTTGCTTCTGATTAAAGAAGCTGGTCAGAGCTGGGAAACCTGCCCTGAGGTAATCTTTTTCATGACGAAGCAGGATCAGCCAGAAATGAGGAATCTGGCCCATGAAAAAGAAGAAGCCCACCAGGATGATCAGGGAATGCCCCAGGCTTCCTCCCCCTGCTGCCCATCCAATGGCAGGAGGCAAGGCCCCTACCATGGCTCCTGGGATCAGGGCAAAAAAGGTGATACTTTTTAGGGGGGTATAAATCAGGTTGTATCCTGCCAGGGTAATGATTGCCAGTAATGAGGAAACCGGAGAGGCCAGAAACCAGAGAATAAGCACTCCTGAAAGGGAAATGATGATGGCAAACACAATGGCTTGTGTCTTGCTGATGGTTCCTGCAGGGATAGGACGCCGACGAGTGCGTTCCATGATTTTATCAGGAACTGCTTCCTGAACCTGATTGAAGACAGATGATCCTGCTGCCACCAGCATCACGCCAATGCATACGGCCATTCAGCCCTGTGAAAAGACACCCCTGGCAAGCACAAAACCCACCACAGCTGATAAAGTAACTGACGAAATGATGATAGGCTTTGTCAGTTGAATATATCCTGATGTTTTATCAGCAAAAAGATTTTTATTCATTCAATGATTTTAGGAATTCTATGATATAATCGATTTCCTGCATGGTCACCTCTCCCTCATAAGAAAACATCTGACCAGCCCTGAACCCTTCCGAGATGTCATGATCGGGTTCGTAGATGGAGCGCATTACGTATTCACCGTTATATTCTATCTCTCTGGGCTGACCATCGGTAGTCACCGTGATGGTGGTGCCAAAGCGCCCCCTGAAGGTAGGTCCGATAATGGATGACCCATCAAGAGAATGGCAGGCCAGGCATCCCTTTGACTCAAGCACCTGGCGGCCTAGCAATGACATGTCGGCTTCATCGGGAATATCAGCCACTACCACCGTGGTGTCGGCATACCATTCCCAATATTCTTCAGGTTCCATCACCACCACTTCGGAAGTCATCAACGAATGTTGTAATCCGCAATATTCAGCACAGAAGATGGAATAGGTGCCGGTTTTGGAAGCCTCAAACCACATGCGGTTGTTTTTCAGGCCCGGCACCATATCTTCTTTGACCCTGAAGGCAGGG
>JAWOCF010000076.1:0-3129 GCA_046483935.1 Bacteroidales bacterium
CGAGTTTATCAACCAACGCAAGCAACACATCCCCCAGATGCTGCTGGCCAAAGGCTAATTGCCAACTGCCACGGAGCGCTGCGCAGCCGCGCAGATTTTTAAAAACCACGCATTCTTTCTGCTTTCCCCTACGCATTGTGAAGAAATCTCCTATGAATCAGTATGTTCAAATATGAAGCAAGGCTGATTCATCCCCATACCATCTTTTTAGTTCAGACGTAGTTCAAACGTAGTTCAGACGTAGTTTAAACGTATTTTAAACGTCTGAAAACGTCTGAACTACGTTTGTATAATGTTTTTGATTCAGTCTTGTGTCAGTCTTGCCAGAACCTTGTGTCCAATTTAAATGGCTGGTGGAAGCAAATAGGGAGTTTCTTACAGGAAGGATGAGCCTGAAACAGGAAGTTAAGGGAAGGAAGACATGAAGGGGGTTATCTCATGTAGCTGATTCCGTAGAGCGACAAAGTAGGATCGCTTTGAAACAGCTCGCCACTATCGATATTCATAATAGACAACTTTTGTCCCCAGCCTGCACCGGTATCCATGAGTACCACTTCGCAAAAGCTGACCGGCACCATCGATTTGAACCGTACGGTGGGCGTGTGACCTACAAAAACTTTCTGGTAACCTGTGATGCTGATGGATTGGTCTTTTTTGGCACAGGCTTCCATCACCAGCTTGCGGTCCCATAGCAGGGTATGTTCATCCTGGTCTTCCAGGGGGAGCCCGGGTTCAATGCCTCCATGCACGAAGAGCATTTGCCCTTCCAGATGGTATTGCTTTGCCCTCCTGAGCAAGGCGGCATGGGCCGGATCAGGTTTTCCTCTGTAGGATTTTATGGTACGGCTGCCCCCCTGGTGCACCCAGGTTTCAGGGCGTGCCCCCGACTCAACCCATTGCCTGAACCACAGATCGTGATTGCCAAGCAGGAACACCAGGTTTTTGATCTTCAGCAACTCATCCATACATTGAGGCACCTCCGGGAAACCATCGCTCACATCGCCCAGGCAGATTAGCAGATCGTTGGAATAGTCAAAGCATGACCGCTCAAGGCATTGTTTCAATGCCTTATGCGCCCCATGGATGTCGCCGATCACAAATCTTTTCATGGATTTAACCTTTTTGATTTAAGGTAATATTACTGGTCAATTTTTCAAAGCTGACCCGCGAGAGGGGTGATCCGCTTTTTTTGATCTCCTTGTGATAGATCTCAGGGGTTAGGTTTTCCCATTGTTCGTGGCTCCATGCCACGTAGGGCAGGGGTTGTAATTCAGGTTCCCGGTGGGGCTGTGCCACCTTGTTGTACGGGCAGACATCCTGGCAGATGTCGCAGCCGAAGATCCATTGCTGGCATTTGCCGGCGAAGGCTTCCGGAATCTCTTCTTTTCTTTCTATCGTCAGATACGAGAGGCATCTGGAAGAATCTATTACTCCCGGGGCGGTAATGGCCTGGGTGGGGCAGGCCTTCATGCAACGGGTGCAGCTGCCGCAGAGGTCTTTGTCGAAAGGGGTATCAACTGGCAGCTCCAGATTAATGATGATTTCAGCCAGGAAAACGTAGCTGCCTGTGCCCGGGATGATCAGGCATGAGTTTTTGCCTGTGGCACCAATCCCCGCTTTTTGGGCCCATGCTTTTTCCAGTACCGGAGCCGAATCGGTGAATACCCGGGCCTGCACCGGGTTCTCCGACTGCTCACGGATAAAGTCGAGGAGGGCAAAGAGCTTTTTTTTAATCACCACATGATAATCCAGGCCATAAGCATATTTTGAAATTCTGTAACGGGCATCAGGATGCTGGCCCTGCCCGGGAAAATAATTCACGGCCAGGGCAATCACCGTAGAGGCTCCGGGTACCAGCAGGGCAGGATTCAGGCGTTTGTCCTGATTTCTTTCCATGTATCCCATGGTGGCGTGATGCCCTTGCCCGAGCCATGAATCCATCCTGCTGCGGTATTCATGCAATGGCCCTGCTTTTGCCATGCCACAGGCGGTAAAACCCAACTCCAGGGCTTTCTGCCTGATGGCATTGCTTCGTATTTGGATGGCCTCATGCGTCATGACAGAATTAGTCAAACAAGGTTTTCCTGCCCGGGTGCATCACCCTCCCCAGGTGTTTGTAGGCAGCCTCAGTGGCTTCGCGGCCCCTGGGGGTGCGCATAATGTAACCCTCCTGAATCAGGAAGGGCTCATATACTTCTTCTATGGTGCCGGAGTCTTCGCCCACGGCCGTGGCAATGGTCGTAAGGCCCACGGGCCCCCCCTTGAACTTATCGATGATGGTGGTCAGGATTTTGTTGTCCATCTCGTCCAGTCCATGCTTATCAACATTGAGGGCTGCCAGGGCATACAAGGCAATGTCAAGGTCGATGCATCCATTGCCCTTGATCTGGGCAAAATCGCGCACCCGTCGCAATAAGGCATTGGCAATACGCGGTGTTCCGCGGCTGCGGCGCGAGATTTCACGGGCGGCATCTTCGGTAATGTCCACTTTCAGGATGCCAGCCGAACGCTTAATAATGCTCTTGAGTAAAACAGCATCGTAATAATTCAGGCGGGCGTTGATGCCAAAGCGGGCCCGCAGGGGCGAAGTCAGCAGGCCTGAGCGGGTGGTGGCTCCGATCAGGGTAAAGGGATTCAGGGTTAACTGGACGCTGCGGGCATTGGGGCCACTTTCAATCATGATGTCAATTCGGAAATCCTCCATGGCCGAGTACAGGTATTCTTCCACTACAGGGCTCAGGCGGTGAATCTCATCAATAAAGATCACATCGTTGGGCTCCAGGTTGGTGAGCAGCCCGGCCAGATCGCCCGGCTTGTCAAGCACCGGGCCGGAGGTAATCTTGATGCCTACCTCCATCTCATTGGCAATGATATGTGCCAGTGTGGTTTTTCCCAGCCCGGGAGGCCCATGCAGCAACACATGATCGAGGGCTTCTTCGCGCATGCGTGCGGCTCCCACAAATACCTTCAGGTTCTCAACCACCTGGTGCTGGCCCGTGAAGCTCGAAAAACTTCCCGGCCGCAGGGCCTTCTCAAACTCCTTCTCCGCAGTGGTCAGCTGATCACCCGTAGGGTCCAGGTTATCATTCATAAAGGGATTGTTTTAATGTTTCCTGTTGTCATGTTTCC
>JAWOCF010000178.1:0-12395 GCA_046483935.1 Bacteroidales bacterium
TGATTATTTTGATGACTATGCCAACCGCTTCACCATGCAGCAGGTGTCGGAAAAATCGTATCTACCGGCCAATAAGGTATTGCTGGGTCTGATGAAGAAGTACGGACAGAAGTTCAGGGTGAGTTTCAGCATTTCGGGTACTGCCCTTGACCAGATGGAGCAATATGCCCCGGAGGTACTGGAAAGCTTTCAGGAGCTGGCTGCCACGGGTTCTGTGGAGTTTCTTGCCGAGACCTACAGCCATTCGCTGGCCTCGCTGATCAGCCCCCGGGAGTTTGCCAGCCAGGTAGCCGCCCATTCAAAGCGGATAGAAAGCCTCTTTGGGCAAAAACCGACTTCATTCCGCAATACCGAGCTGATCTACTCCGACCAGATCGGACAGATGGTTTACGACATGGGCTACAAAATCATGCTTTCAGAAGGGGCCAAGCATATCCTGGGATGGAAAAGCCCTAATTTCATGTACTGTAGCGCCACGACCCCCAAGTTAAAATTGCTGATGCGCAACTTTCAGCTTTCAGATGATATCGCGGTGCGGTTTTCCGAGCGGCGCTGGAGCCAGTGGCCCCTGACGGCCGAAAAGTTCCTGGGATGGTTCAATGCCATGAATCCTAAAGAAGAAGTAGTCAACCTGTTTATGGATTATGAGACCTTTGGAGAACATCAGTGGGAGGAAAGCGGCATCTTCAAATTCCTGAAAGCCTTTCCAAAGCTGATCATCCAGCATTCTGAGTTTACTTTCAAAACCCCCAATGAACTGAGTGAAGTGCTTCAGCCTGTTTCCGGGGTACATATCCCCTACCCGATTTCATGGGCCGACGAGGAACGTGACATTACGGCCTGGCAGGGGAATGAAATGCAGCAGGAAGCTTTCGAAAAGCTGTTCAGCATTGAAGAAAAAGTAAGAAGTTGTGAGGATGAAGAGCTGCTGGGTCAATGGAGGTATCTGCAAACCAGTGATCATTTTTACTTTATCAACACCAAATGGTTCTCCGACAACATGGTTCTGAGGTACATGAACCCATACAATTCGCCTTACGATGCCTTTATCAATTTTATGAACGTTCTATCGGACTTCATGATCCGTGTTGATAAAGCAGCAGCCAAACTGCCGGAAAAAAAGCCCGCCAAAGCCAAAAGCAGCGGCACCACCACCCGGAAGAAGTCTTCTGTCAAGGAGCGATCATCGCGCTAAAGGCAATAAGGCCCACGGAGAGCCACCGGTTGTGTGATGACATAGGAATAAATGACTGAAGGAGCAGCAGCATGCCTATGGGGTACCTGTCTGGTCGATCAAAAAAATCAGGAGGCTGCTTTCAAGTTTTTTGACTATCTTCACGCGCCTTTTGAGAAAATAGAAATATCACCTTAATCATTTTGTTTTATGTCAGATTCCTTATTAAATCCCGATTATTTGTTTGAAGTAAGTTGGGAAGTATGTAATAAAATCGGCGGCATCCATACCGTGATCAGCACCAAAGCAGCATCACTTCGCAAAAAATACAACGATAACTACATATGCATCGGTCCTGATGTCTGGAAAGAGACCCATGGCAACCCGGAGTTTCAGGAAGACAAACTGCTGTTCAGCTCCTGGCAACAGCAGGCCGAAAAAAACGGACTACATGTCAGAGTTGGCCGGTGGAACATTCCCGGCTCACCGATTGCCATATTGGTTGATTTCACTCCTTTGTTTGGAGAGAAAGACAAGTTGTTTACCGATCTGTGGCTGAAGTTCGGGCTGAACTCCTTAGGTGGGCAGTGGGACTATGTGGAACCAGCCATGTTTGGGTATGCCGCCGGACAGGTCATTGAAAGTTTCTACGACTATCACCTGACCTCGCGTGACCGGTTGATTGCTCACTTCCATGAATGGATGACTGGCTCAGGGGTATTGTACCTGAGCGACAAGGTACCCCAGGCGGCCACGGTGTTTACCACCCATGCCACCACTCTGGGACGCTCACTGGCCGGACATGGAAAACCATTGTACAATATCATGGATCAGGTGAATCCGGAAGACCAGGCCGCGGAGCTGGGAATCACCTCTAAGTTCAGCCTGGAGCAGCTGGCAGCCAAAAATGCCGATAGCTTTACGACTGTTTCAGCCGTGACGGCTTATGAGTGTGAAAAGCTGCTGGGCAAAAGACCTGATGTGGTAACACCCAATGGCTTCGACCTGGATTTTGTACCGGATCAGGAAAATTTTGCAGAAAAAAGAAAACTGGCACGCCATAAGCTTTTGAACATCGCCAGAGGCCTGCTGAACCAACCCCTGCCCGACAATGCCATGCTGGTGGCGCACAGCGGCCGCTATGAATTTAAAAACAAGGGCATCGACCTGTTTATCGACGCATTAAGCCAGGTGAATAAAGCTGGCGACATCAACCAGCCCCTGGTGGCCTTTATCCTGGTGCCGGCCAATCAGACAGGCCTTCGTCCTGAAGTGGCCCAGCGGATTAAAGAGCCTGATTACCAGAACCCTGTTTCTGATGTATTCACAACCCATAAGCTGGTTGATGAAGGCTACGATCCGGTCATCCAGCGCATAAAAAGCGCAGGCCTTCACAACCGGGCTGAAGACCAGGTGAAAATGGTGTTCATCCCTGCCTATATGAATGGAGAGGAAAATGCCTTCCACCTGAATTATTATGATGCACTTATCGGCTTCGACTTTACCATATTTCCATCCTATTACGAGCCATGGGGATATACTCCTATGGAGAGTGTGGCCTTCCATGTACCTACCATTACCACTTCCCAGGCTGGGTTTGGCCAATGGGTGAGAGAACACTATAAGAATCACGGGGCCGGGGCATTTGTTCTTGACCGCAACGACGAAAACCATCAACAAGCCACTGAAGCCCTTACCGGCAAGATCATGGAATGGGCCTCCTCGGAAGGCAGCGGCCAGCTCACGGCCGAAGCCAATGACACCAACAGCCTGGTGCATCACAACCTGATCAGGGGCCGCGAACAGGCCTCCCAGATAGCACAGGGCGTGCTTTGGGATCAGCTGGTAGAGAATTACCTGAATGCCTATAAAATGGCGGTGGATAAAGTGAATGACCGTCAACATCTTTTCCGTGAAAAGAAAGCCCCCGCCAGAGTCCTTGAGATGCCTCCCCTGGAAAGCATGCAACCACGCTGGAAAAAAATACTGGTAGAGATCAGCATCCCCAAGGAACTCGAGCTGCTCAATACCCTTGCCCGCAACGTGTGGTGGTCGTGGAACTATCAGGCCAGGGATCTTTTTGAGTCTATTGACCCCAAGCTTTGGGAGAAGAGTCAGCGGAATCCCATCATCCTGCTGCAGCATCTTACCATCGAACAGTTTAACCGCCTGGCCAAAAATAAGGAGTTCATGAAGAATTACCAGGTGGTCAGGGAGATGTTCGAAAGCTACATGGCCCAGGCAGCCAATAAGCCCGACAAAAAGATCGCCTATTTTAGCATGGAATACGGGCTGCATGAATCCATCAAGATCTATTCAGGAGGGTTGGGCGTGCTGGCCGGCGATTATCTCAAACAAGCCAGCGACGACAACGTGAATCTTGTAGGGGTTGGATTGTTATACCGCTATGGTTATTTCAGCCAGAACCTGTCGATCAACGGGGAGCAGCTGGCCACTTATCACTCGCACAACTTCACATACATGGCCGCAGTGCCGGTAAGAGATGCGCAAGGCAAATGGGTGAAGGTAAGCATCGCCCTTCCCGGCCGGGTGCTTTCTGCCAAGGTTTGGAAGATCGATGTAGGGCGCATCCCCTTGTATCTGATGGATACCGATATTCCGGAGAACAACCCCATCGACAAGTTCATCACCCACCAATTGTATGGTGGAGACTGGGAAAACCGTTTCCGGCAGGAATTCCTGCTGGGCATTGGGGGCATCCGGCTACTGGAAGCCCTGGGTCTGGCACCCGATGTGTATCACCTGAACGAGGGTCACGCCGCTTTTGCCGGCCTTGAACGCCTGAGGATGTTTGTCCAGGAGCAGAAACTCACCTTCTCCGAGGCCCTTGAAATGGTCAGAGGCAGCAGCCTGTTTACCACTCACACGCCGGTACCTGCCGGCCATGATGCATTCAACGAGGACATGCTGCGTACCTACATGCCGCATTATGCCGACCGCCTGGGCATTTCGTGGGAGACTTTCATGGGGCTTGGTAAAGTAAACACTGCCAACCATGAAGAGCATTACTCCATGAGTGTGCTGGCTACCAAGCTTTCACAGGAGGTGAACGGGGTGAGCAAGCTGCATGGCAAGGTATCCAGAGAAATGTTCAAGGACATGTATCCGGGCTATTTTCCCGAAGAGCTTCACATCAGCCACGTCACCAATGGGGTGCATTATGGCACCTGGGTGGCCAAGGAATGGCAGCAGCTTTATGAAGAGACTTTTGGAAAAGACTTTCTGCATGATGTGTCCAATCCTGATCATTGGAAAAAGATCTATGGCGTAGCGGACCGCACCATCTGGAACATTCGCAATAACCAACGCAGCAAGCTGGTAGAGTATATTAAGGAGCGGTTGTTGTCGAATCTTGACCGCCGTCAGGAAACCCCGCGCAAGATCTACCAGATCATGGAGGCCATCAACAGCAAGGCGCTGACCATTGGCTTTGCCCGACGGTTTGCCACTTATAAGCGTGCCCACCTGTTGTTTAATGACATGGAGCGGCTCTCGAAGATCGTGAATAACCCCGACTTCCCTGTGCAATTTATCTATGCAGGCAAGGCTCATCCTGCTGATCAGGCCGGTCAGGATCTGATCAAGCATATCGTGGAAATCAGCAAACGTAAGGAGTTCAGAGGCAAGGTAATCTTCCTGGAAGATTACGACATGGAACTGGGTGCCGCACTGACTCAGGGGGTCGACATCTGGCTGAACACCCCCACCCGTCCGCTGGAGGCTTCCGGCACCAGTGGTGAAAAAGCCGTGCTCAATGGGGTGATGAATTTCAGTGTGCTCGATGGATGGTATGCCGAAGGCCATGTACCAGAAGCCGGATGGGCCCTGAAAGAAGAAAAAACTTTCGACAATCAGGCCCTGCAGGATGAGCTGGATGCAGCATCCCTTTATAATACGCTGGAAAATGAGATCATCCCCAAGTTCTATAACAGGGATAAGAATCAATTGCCCACCCAGTGGGTTCAATGGATCAAAAACTGTATCGCACAGATCGCACCCCATTATGCCAACAAGCGGATGCTGGATGATTATTTCAAGTTGTTCTATAACAAGTTGTTTGAACGCTCCGGGAAACTCAATGCCAATAACTATCAGCTGGCCAGAGAGATGGCATACTGGAAGTACAAGGTTTCGCGGGCATGGGATAGCATAGAGGTAGAATCGATGAACCTGATGAACACCTCCGATAAGTCATTGCTCCTGGGCGAGTCGTTCAAGGCTGAGATTACCCTCGACCTGAATGAGATCAGCCATACCGACTTTGGACTGGAAGTGGTTTTCATTCAGAAGACCTTTGAAGGAGAAGACGAAATTGTGGCAGTCATGCCCATGCATCCCGTGAAGCAGGAAAACGACCTGATCACCTTTAGCGGGGAGGTACCGGCAAACAGAACGGGAGTATTTAAGTATGCTTTCCGGATGTTTCCGCTGCATCCCGACATGCCCCACCGCCAGGATTTTCCCATCCTGAAATGGTTGTAAATTCAGCGGCCAGCCAGCCTTCCTGCAAAGAAGGCATTGCCGTTAGAAATAAATGATATATTTTTGGGCAGGGAATTGGCCTGACAGGAAGCTATGGGGTATAAAACATACCCCATAGTTTTTCTTGTTTGCCATTAGCATATAAAAGGAAACTCTAATCAAACAAATTAGTAATGAAGCTATTAGAAGGAAAAACAGCCTTGATTACCGGAGGCTCAAGAGGGATTGGCAAAGCCATTGCCCTTACATTTGCTGCACAGGGTGCCAATGTAGCCTTTTCGGATCTGAAGTATGACCAGATGGCCCAGGATCTGGAGAAAGAACTTGCCGCACATGGTGTGAAAGCCAAAGGGTATGGCTCGGATGCCAGTAACTTTGCCGACAGTGAAAAGCTGGCTGCAGATGTGGTGGAAGAGTTCGGAAGTATTGACATCCTGGTTAACAATGCCGGAATTACCCGCGACACCCTGCTGATGAGAATGAGCGAGGAACAGTGGGACATGGTGATCCAGGTAAACCTGAAGTCGGTCTTTAACCTCACCAAGGCAGTACAAAAGTATATGCTCAAGCAACGTCATGGAAGCATCATCAACATGAGCTCGGTGGTAGGACTGGGCGGCAATGCCGGACAGGCCAACTATGCAGCATCTAAGGCGGGCATGATCGGCTTTACCAAGTCGGTGGCCCAGGAACTGGGTGCCCGTAACATCCGGTGCAATGCCATCGCCCCCGGGTTTATTGAAACAGAAATGACAGCAGGACTTCCTGAAGAGGTGAAAAAAGGCTGGGCCGAAAAGATCCCGCTCAGGAGAGCCGGCAGTTCGACTGATGTAGCCAACGTGTGTGTCTTTCTGGCTTCGGGCCTCTCGGATTATGTTACCGGACAGGTGATTGCCGTGTGCGGGGGGATGACCAAATAAAGAGCAGGTAAATCCAACTCAATGGCCCTGAAGTACCTTTTGCTGATCGGAACAGGAGGATTCCTGGGAACCATCTCCCGGTTTCTGGTTCAATCGTATGTGGTGCGCCACCTGCCATGGACCTTTCCGTTGGGCACCCTGATGGTGAATGTGGCAGGCTGCCTGCTGATTGGGCTTCTGTGGGGCTTTACTGAAAAACCATTTCACCTGGGCGCTACCTGGCGCTTTTTTCTGGCCACCGGCTTTTGCGGAGGATTCACCACCTTCTCCTCCTTTGGCCTGGAAAACATGAACCTGCTGCGCCATGGCGATTATCTTCATTTCGCCATGTATACTTCCCTGAGCCTGGGGTTGGGTATTGCAGCTGTTTTTATCGGCTTTCTGCTGGCTAGAAATCTGGCCTGAGGGAATCATCAAGGCATAATTGCCGAAGAGGAGGAAAATCATATGATTTTCCTCCTCTTTTTTTGTTATTGTTGATAGCTGAGATTATTCTGAAATAGCTATTTAGGTAAGATTGTTCTTCACTGAGAAGCAGCAAAAAAGAAAGGCCCCTCCCGGAGGAGGAAGCCTTTCACATTACCAACCAAAAAAACAAGTCAGGAACCAATTATTAATAATTCAGCAGCGCGCTGGCTGCCTCATAGATCTTCTGCTGCGAAGGCAATACAGCCTGTTCGAGGTTCTTATGGAACCCTACCGGGGTGAAGGTTGACCCTACCCTTTTTACCGGTGCATCCAGCCAGGCAAAGGCTTCATCGGCGATAATGGCTGCCAGCTCCCCTCCGAAACCACCAAATACTTTATCCTCATGAACCACCAGGGCACGGTTGGTTTTTTTTACCGATTCGATGATGGCATCTTTATCCAGAGGAATCAGGGAGCGGATGTCTATCACTTCAATTTCTTTGCCCGATTCTTCGGCAATCTGTTGTGCCACCTTTAAAGAAAGATGGGTGGTATTGCCAAAGGTGATGATAGAAAGGTCGTTGCCCTGACGCCTCAGACGTGCCTTGCCAAAAGGCACCTCGAAATCATCGGGGATGATGGCTTCGGCCTCCCGTGAATTGTACAGCGCCTTGGGCTCCATAAATAAGGTAGGTCCTTCGGAACGCATGCTGGTGCGCAGCAATCCTGCTGCATCATCAGCAAAAGAAGGATACACAATACGGATTCCGGGAAAAGTGGCCAGGGCCCCTTCTATAGATTGTGAATGGTACAATCCGCCACCGATATACCCCCCCGAGGCAAGCCGGATGGTCACATTGGGCGAGAAAGCTCCGTTTGAACGCCAGTAGTCGTGAGTCATCTCAACGAATTGCTCCATAGCAGGCCAGAAATAGTCAGCAAACTCAGCTCCTTCAATCACGATCCGGATCTTTTCATCAAAACGGCTCATGCCATTGGCAGTGCCCAGGATGTAATCCTCAGCAATGGGTGCATTAAATACCCTCTCCATTCCAAACTCCTGTTGCAAGCCCTTGCTCACATTGAAAATGCCGCCCTTATCCTTATTGGCAATATCCTGGCCCCAGAGGAAGGTGTCAGGATTGTGGCGAAACTCGGCCTTGAGGGTTTCATTCAATGCCTGGATCAGTTTCTTTTTCTCACCCAGGTTGGCATAATGTATGCCTTCGGGATATTTGGTGCTGACATATGGCTGAGGCAGCACAAAATCAAAAATGCTGGCCGGATCAGGATCCGGGGCTTTCACCGCCTTCTTGTGGGCATCAACAATTTCTTTCTTTATTTGCTGATCAATGGCTGAGAGTTCTTCCTCCGAAAATATCTTCTCTTCCAGCAGCAGGTTCCTGAATTGTGGCAAGGGATCCTGTGATCTGGCACAGGCCAGTTCTTCTTCATCGCGATACAACTCATGCCGGTCACTATTGGAATGTGAGCCGATACGCACCACGCTGGCATGCACAATAACGGGTTCGCTATGCTCAATGGCATGTTGGCGCGCCTCATGCATTGCATTCATTGAGTCCAGAATGTCCTTTCCGTCGCAATGAATGATGCGCAGGTTTTTAAAGCCTCTGAAGTTATTGGCAGCACGCCGGTTGGCAGTCTGATCCTTTTTGGGAACAGATATCCCGTAACCATTATCCTGAAAGACAAAGATCACAGGTAGCTTTTCATTACTGGCTCCGTTAATGGCTTCATAAACATATCCTTCAGAAACGGAAGATTCGCCCTGCGAGCTGATGGCCACACCTTGATGATTATATTTTTTCATGCCCCGGGCTACCCCTGCAGCATGCAGGGTATGGTTGCCGGTGGCCGAGGAGACATTATGGATGTTCCATTCGGGTTTTGCAAAATGGTTGGACATGTGCCTTCCGCCACTGGCCAGGTCTGTGGCTTTGGAAATCCCATTCAGGATAATTTCCTCGGCGGTAACCCCTGCCGACAATGCGGTGAGCATGTCGCGATAATACGGGAACAGGTGATCGGTTTTTCTGTCGAAGACTTGCCCGATAGCCAGCTGAATACCATCATGACCAGCATAAGGTGCATGATATGACCATCCCAGAGCTTGTTTCAGATAGTTGGGCGCTTTTTCATCCAGCCCCCTGCCCAGTTTCAGCAAATAATACCAATGCTGAAGGGTTTTGCGGGATATGCGATCCAATGAGTATTTTTTTTGATGTAGTTCTTTTTCCAGAGAAATGTCCATTTGGTTATCTTTTTTGTTTTCTGATGAGTTCAATGATTAAGAAACAGGTTCATTACGAAGATACGAATATTATTTTTAATCGGTCTTAATAAGGATAAAAAAACAGCCAGCAACATGTCATAATAAACCTTAAAAATGACAAGTATCAGGCACAAGCAACCGAAAGAAGGTTCTAATTCTTCAGGGATGTGACCTCAGGCAACTACTTCAGGAAAAGAAAAAATCAGGAAAAGATAGTTTTTTTGATGGCTTTGGGAATCTGATCGACAATATCACCCGCTATCAGGCCTTCAAAGCCCCTGCGGCCAGCAGCCAGATCGCCTGCCAGCCCGTGAGTGTATACTGCGGCCATAGCACTTTCGAGGGGCGAATACCCCTGGGCCAACCATCCCAGGATCATTCCTGTGAGGACATCACCGCTGCCTCCGGTAGCCATTCCCGGATTGCCTGTAGGATTGAAAAAGCAGTTCCCTGAGGGCGAAACAACCACCGTATAGGCTCCCTTAAGCACCATGACCACCTGGTACCTAAACGCAAATTCGCGGGCCATTTGGAGCCTCTGATGACCATCAGCGGCCTTTCCTACCAGACGGGTGAACTCTCCGGGGTGGGGCGTAAGAATAGAAGAGGGAGGCAGGAAAGCCAGCCATGTTTTATTTTCAGCAAGGATGTTCAGGGCATCGGCATCCAGCACCAGAGGCACTGAAGATTGCTGAATGAAGAGCTTCAGCGCTTTC
Organism: Bacteroidales bacterium; assembly: GCA_046483935.1. Lineage (GTDB taxonomy): Bacteria > Bacteroidota > Bacteroidia > Bacteroidales > UBA7960 > JAWOCF01. Next base: position 10,015 of record JAWOCF010000178.1, read on the forward strand.
TGTGTCTGTGGGTCGGTGCCCAGGCCGGGCCCCGCAGCCATGGCGTTATATCTTGAAACATCAGGAGCTGCCGTCACCATATTTTCATCTTCATCAGGAATATACATGGCTTCAGGCAAAGCAGTCTGAAGTATATGATGTGCACATTTTGGGGCATACACTGTGAGCAGGCCTGCGCCGGTTCTCAGGGCAGCCCTGGCAGCCAATACAGCCGCTCCGGTTTTGCCCATGGAAGAGGCCATCAGGAGGGCATGGCCGAAATGGCCTTTATGGCTGAACTTCCTGCGGGGTTTGTAAAAGGAGCTGATATCATATGCCTCCAGCATTAAATAAGGCGTCGGGGCCTGCATCAGGGCAATTGGATGCAATCTTATATCCAGCAGGTGCCACGCTCCGATGAAAGCCTCATTCTCTGGAAACATAAATGACAACTTAGGCACCTGAAAGGTAAGGGTGTAATCAGCATGAATGATATTGCGGGGATTGTTGTTCTGATTGTCTTCACAAAACAGCCCACTGGGAAAGTCAATAGCAACCACCACAGCCCCCGACTCATTGATATGCTGTATCACCTTCAGTGGCAAACCTTCCACAGGCCTGCTCAGGCCACTCCCAAAGATGGCATCGATTACCAGGTCATCAGCGTCGATGGCAGGCAGAGGGTCCTCATCAGCCAGATAGGTGATGGTGGCGTTACGTACATTCTGCAGGCGCTTTTCATTCACCTGAAAGTCGGCAGAGGGTGAGCCCATTTGCAGCACAAACACCTGGGTTTGATGGCCTGTGCCACCCAGCATCCTGGCAATGGCCAGCCCATCGCCTCCATTGTTACCAGGGCCGCAGAACACCTGAACGGGTTGCTGACTTTTCAACCGCTGCTTTATGAAGTCAAAACACCTGCGGGCAGCCCGCTCCATGAGGTCTATGGATTTTACCGGCTCTCTTTCTATGGTGAAGGCATCTATCTCACGGATTTGTTCGGCGTTCAGTATCTTGTTCATGGAGCTGGGTTAAAGGTGAAGCAAGGATTTTGCTGTTCCTTGCTTCTACAAATATCTAAAAAAAATACCTGTAACGCAAATCCAATCGAAACAACCATAATGAGTACCTTTGAAAGGTCAATGAATCTGATTTTATTCCTTTAGCAACATGCCTGAACTGATCTTTATAATTGTAGAGCCGGCCCGCGAAGAAAATGTGGGAGCCTCGGCACGTGCCATGAAAACCATGGGTCTGAAACAACTCCGCCTGGTACGCCCCAAATGCAACCCCCTGGGAACCAGAGCCCTTGCAACAGCGCATGCTTCGGCCGACATACTGGAAAATGCCCTGGTACTGGATTCTTTTCAGCAGGCTATTGAAGGAATTGATCTGGTCATCGCAAGCACAGCAAAGAAAAGGACGGTATATGAAGATCATCACAAAGTGGAAGATCTACCCGGAATCATCCTGGCTAAAGGTGACAGCATTTCAACCGTGGCAATTGTTTTCGGGCGTGAAGAATCAGGTCTTACCAACGATGAACTGTCTTTCTGCCACCTGTTCAGCAACATTCCCATGGCGGCCGATTACCCCAGCCTCAATCTGGGGCAGGCGGTGATGGTATATGCCGCCTACCTGAGCAAGCTAACCCTGGAAAAAAAGGAAACTGCCGTCATGTCACCTCCGGTGGCTGAACTGTCGGTGGTTCGCGAAAAGGCGCATCAGGTGCTGGATGATGTGGGCCTGCAACCTTCCGATACAGTATATCCGCGGATCATGGAACGTCTGATGCTATTGAATAAAGACGAGGTGAATCTTTTTCATACCTTTTGCAAGGCATACCTCTTAAAATACCACGGAAGAATTAAGTAATTGTTTTTCAGGGGACCGCAACCTCAGGTGTCAAACGCCGCCGGATACTGCGCACCGTCTGCACAAATACTACCCGCAGTCGTTTGCCAAACAACAGCGATGATCCGATACATACCAGGGAAAATAGAAATACCGTATAAGGAACGCCGATAGCTTCCGAAACCCCTCCGGCAAGAAGACTGCCCAGTGGCGTGATCCCCATAAAGGTAAGGCTGTAAAGCGAAACCACCCTCCCGCGTTTATCATCATGGCTGATAATCTGCAGTATGGTATTGGTACTGTTGAAATGTACGATCATGCCAAAGCCGGTAATTGCCAGAGCGGCCATTGAAAGATACAGGTTGGATGACAAAGCAAACAGTCCCAGGGCGAGGGAAAAAATCAGGGCGGTGCGGAATATGGTTACCGGAATGGTAGCAACCTTTTTGCGTGCAGCCAGGTAAAATGCCCCGGTAAGTGCTCCTGCACCCAATGCCCCGGTGAGGATACCCAGCAATTCGGAATCTCCCTGTAAAACATCGGCTGCA
>JAWOCF010000216.1:0-4504 GCA_046483935.1 Bacteroidales bacterium
AAAGTGATGACCGCCACCTCCGGGCCGGGATTTTCTCTGAAACAAGAGGCCCTGGGGTATGCCTGCATGGCCGAAATTCCCTGCGTCATCGCCAATGTCCAGGCCGGAATCATCTACCAGATAGGCCAGGGGGCTCTGGGCAAGCAGCTGCTCAGGCTGCCCCGACAACATGCTGCGCATGGTGATGTATCCTTCACCGAACAGCGGCGGGAAGATAAAGATCAACATTCCCAACAGCACCCCACCCACCAGCAACCGCTTGTAAGGGTCGGTAATTCTCTTCATCCTGTTTTCCACTCTACTGTTCATCCAGGCAAAATACAGGGAAACCATCCCGGTAACCACCCCCATCAATACATAAAAAGGGATGTGATCGTAGTTGAACACCTCTTTCAGGGTAAAGTAAAACTCCACCTGCTCGCCCAGAAAGAGGGCAGAGATAATTGCAGCCGTAACGGCAGCTATCAGCAGGGGGATGATGGACCCGGTAGAAAGATCGAGCATGAGCACCTCCAGGGCAAAGATCATCCCGGCGATAGGGGCTTTAAAGATGGCTGCAATGGCTGCTGCGGCCCCGCAGCCCAACAACAGGTTGGTGCGCCGGAATCCGAAGCGTGCTGCCTGTGCTATATTGGAGCCGATGGCTGCCCCGGTTGACACAATGGGGGCCTCCATCCCTACCGAGCCGCCGAAGCCCCCGGTAAAGGTACAGGCAATAATAGAAGAATAGGTGTTGTGAAGCTTCATCACCCCACGGTTGCGCGAGATGGAGTATAATATTCTTGATACGCCATGGCTGATATCATCTTTCACAAACCGGCGAACATAAATCACCGTGATCAGGATGCCGATGACAGGAAATACCAGCAGGAACCAGTTTTCCATGTGTCGCCCGGGAATGCTCCTGACCCATTGTTCCAGATAGTGTACGGAGGTTTTCAGAATGATGGCAGCTACAGCAGCCAGCAACCCAATAATCACGCACAATATCAGGATAAAATGCTTGTCATTAATGTTTTTCTGACGCCAGATAATAAAACGGTCTGACCAGGGCTGCTGTTCCATGATAAAAAAGGGAGTGTATTTTTGAGGGCGCTAATATCCGAAAAATAAAGGGTTTAAAAAAATCATTATGTGTTCTGCTGAAAAAACGTTTGTATTATTTCGGCCCGGGCAGGCCCCACCACCTGGGCCAGCTCTTCGGAAGAAGCCTTTTTGATTCCTGCCACCGACTTAAAGACCTGCAACAGCTTTTGGGCACTCTGGGGCCCCACCCCTTTGATCTCTGAGAGCTGGGACTTCAGGCTTCCTTTCTGGCGCCGTTGCCTGTGATGGGTGATCCCGAAGCGATGGGCCTCGTCGCGCAGCTGCTGGATGATCTTCAGGCTCTCCGACTTCTTGTCGAGGTACAGGGGGATGCTGTCGCCCGGGAAATAGATCTCTTCCAGGCGCTTGGCAATACCTATAACGGCCAGCTTGCCATGCAGCCCGAGCCGTTCCAGGGCGGTGGCTGCCGAGCTGAGTTGCCCCTTGCCACCATCAACCACCACCAGCTGCGGCAGGGGCTGATTCTCGTCAAGCAGCCTTTTGTACCGGCGATAAACCACCTCTTCCATGGAAGCATAGTCATCAGGGCCTTCCACTGTCTTTATGTTGTAATGACGGTATTCTTTCTTGGAGGGCCTGGCGTTTTTGAATACCACCATGGCAGCTACCGGATAGGTACCCTGGGTGTTGCTGTTATCGAAGCATTCAATGTGCACGGGCGGCTGCTGAAGGTGAAGGTCGGCACGCATCCGCTCCAGCACCCGGCGGGTGTGCCGCTCAGGATCAACCAGCTCCTTCTGCTTTAATTTCTCCAGACGGTAGTACTTCACGTTGCGTTGGGAGAGATCCAGCAGGCTCTTTTTGTCACCGATCTGGGGTACCACAAACTTCACCCCAGGCATGGGGATCTTTGGCCTGAAGGGCACTACCACCTCGGGAGCATCACTGCCAAAGCGCTCCCTGATGTTGGTGATGGCAATCTCCATGAGCTGCTCATCCGACTCATCAAGCCTCTTTTTAATCTCTACAGTATGTGACTGGATGATGGCCCCGCTCACGATCTTCAGGAAGTTGACATAGCCATGATCCTGATCGCTGATGATGGAAAAAACATCTACGTTGTTCACCGAGGCACTTACCACCATCGATTTGGCCTGAAATTTCTCCAGCAGGTCAATTTTCTCCTTCACCACACGGGCCTTCTCAAACTCATACCGTCCGGCAAATTCCTTCATCATTTCCTTCAGATGATTGGTAACCACCCCCAGGTTGCCCTTCAATATCAGCTCAATCTGGCTCACCGTCTGGTTGTAATCTTCCAGGTCCTGCAGTCCTTCGCAGGGGCCTTTACAGTTTCCCAGGTGATACTCCAGGCATACCTTGAACTTGCCTGCACGAATGTTCTCAGGAGTCAGGTTCAACCGGCAGGTGCGGTACTGAAACAACTGCCTGATCAGTTCCAGCAAGGCATGCATGGTCCTTACCGAGGCATAGGGCCCAAAATATTTACTGCCGTCGCGTATCAGGTTGCGGGTGGGAAAGATGCGTGGGAAAGGCTCATTCTTGATGCATATCCAGGGAAAGGTCTTGTCGTCCTTCAGAAGGATATTATAGCGTGGCTGATATTTCTTGATCAGGTTGTTTTCAAGCAGCAGGGCATCCAGCTCGGTATCCACGATGATATACTTCAGATCGGCAATGCGTGCCACCATCACCCTTACCTTCCCGCTGTCGTAATGATCACGGTTGAAATAGGAAGTTACCCGCTTTCTAAGATTCTTAGCCTTGCCGATGTAAATGATCTGGCCCTTTTCATCAAAAAACTGGTATACCCCCGGAGCTGCAGGCAGGGTCTGCAGCAAAGGAGCAATCTGTTCCCAGTGTTTGTGTGGACTTTTGGCCATGATTGGAATGAATTAATGAGGCAAAGTTGGTGAAAATTTTAAAACCAGCAGGCATAAAAATGTCAGGATGAAGACAGTAAACACAACTGTCATGATCCTGACACTAATTTTTCATAGGGCATCCTGTCGTTCAACGAAAAGACTCAGGCCAGCTATACCATCCTGCCCTGTAATTAAGACGCAGAATGCCGGAGTCCTCAGGAAGGCATCATGGGTTTTTGTTCAAGGCTCAGGGCGCTGATGTTGGAGCTAAAGACCTTCCAGGTATCATCCATGAAGATATACTCTACATCCACTGCAATTTCATGGTGCCCTTTGCTGAAAGCATAAGAATTGAAAGTGGTTCTGATTCGTTCTCTTTCCTCTTCTGATTGGGCGGCGCCCATCTGGGCCTCAAAGTTCCTGGGCCACTGCTCACTGACTTCAAAGCTGTTGAAGGTAAACAGGCGGGATATCACATAGTCTTCCTTCACATCAATGGTAGCCTGAAGCTTCAGGTTGCGGTACTGCCCGTCAGGATAAGTTTCTTCCACGGCATCCAGCAGGTCAACATCCACCACATCGACCAGCCCCTGATAGATTTCTTTGGAAAAATGTTGTTCTACCCAGTGTCTCCCATCCCTGAGGCCCGGTTTGGACTTTGACTGGCAGCCGGTAAATCCGGCAACCACAAAAAACAATAAAAGGGGTAGGAAGAATCTCTTAATCATGCACATGCCAGGGAAAATAATGATGAAACAATTTAGTGTAAAATTACACAAAAAGCATCAAATCCATTTACAGATCGGCCGATTAAAAAGCTAAAAAAACAAAAACCATCCTTCGTTCTATTAGGTCTGAGAGAGCTTCCAACCCTTCCCAGGCAGTGAGATCCTTCTGGCGAAGGTTTTAAAGCCAACATTTTCATCCAGCAAGGCGTCGGCATAGAGGGCCTCGGGTATTGTTTTGGCAGGAAACCGGGTATCGGTAACCACCAGAAAGATGCCCGGTTCAATAAATTGACGAAGCCCTCCTGATTCAAACAGGAACCAGGTATGAGGATCATGGCGCCGCATGATCTCACGGAATGCTCCAGGGAGCTTTTCAGCAGGCCCCTGCACCAGGTATACTATAAAAGCGCCGGCGGCCAGCATGCGCGAACTGTCTCTGCTAAATACATCCACCTGACGGTATAATGACCAGCCATGGCTTTGATGCAGCAACACCATGCCTTCAGGATCGGGATGTTTGTGCGGGGTAAGCTTCACGGCAACCACCTCGTGGCCCGGGGTTACTTGTTGTAGTATCGCACAAGCCAGGGCAGTCTTTCCTACTTTGCGGCCGGTACCTGCAATGAGTAAAATGTTGGGATAGGTTTTTGACATAGCAACAAAAACCCTAATGACAGCCGCAATTGTCGGGCTTTGAATCTTTTGGCCACTGGATGCGGAAAGCCGGATTTTCCTGGTGGGGAAAATAATCCAGCACCGCACCCGCAAGCTGCTGGTTGGTGCCGGGCTTCAGAAACACCTTGAGCCCCTGGTAATCATGAATACTATATGAAGGGTCGGGAG
>JAWOCF010000220.1:0-2784 GCA_046483935.1 Bacteroidales bacterium
CGATGAGGTACAGACCATGGAGGTTTTCTGGGATCAGCAACCCGAGGCACCTAAATGGTTTGAGATCTGGCAGCGACCTCTGATTAACAAGAAAGGGTTGCTGCTGGGACGATTGATCACCCTGAGTGATATTACATCGCGTAAAAAAGATGAAGAAGCCCTTTCAAACGAAAGAATCCTGCTGCGTACCCTGATCGACAACCTGCCGGTGTCAGTATATGTAAAAGACACTCAGGGCCGTAAAACCCTGGCGAACAAGGCCGACCTGCAATACATGGGTCTGAAACATGAATCCGAAGCCCTGGGCAAAACAGATTTAGAGCTTTTTCCCCCTGAGTTGGCTTCCAGGCTCTATGCCAACGATCAGAAGGTGTTGCAGAGCGGACAACCCCTGCTGGATCAGGAAGAGTTATTGCCGGGAATAGAAGAAAAAGAGCGCTGGGTCCTGACTTCCAAGGTCCCCTTTCTGGACAATCAGGGAAAGATGCTGGGCATTCTGGGTATCGGACGTGATATCTCCGACTGGAAGAAGATGCAAAAAGAACTGGAGAACAGTGAGGCCCGCTTCCGCACCCTCACAGAATCCACCTCGGCAGCAGTATTTATTTATCAGGGTCCGCAGTTCATTTATCTGAACCCGGCCAGCGAAAAACTGACCGGATATACTGCTGAAGAATTGAAACAGATGAATTTTTGGGATGTCATTCACCCCGACAGCCGGCAGCTGGTCAAAAACCGGGGCCTGAATCGTCAGATGGGCCTTCCCGAATCATCACATTATGAATTTAAGATCATCACCAAAGAGGGCCATGAAAAATGGGTTGATTACTCAACGGGCATCACCATGTATCAAGGGGAGGTTGCTGCCATCGGAACTTGCTTTGATATAACAAAAAGGAAAATTGCTGAGGAGGCTTTGGCCCGCAGCGAACAACGTTACCGCAAGATCTTTGAAAACTCCAACACGGGTATTTTACAACTTAGCCCTCAGGGTCAGGTTATCAATGCAAATAATGCCTTCGCCCAGATTTTCGGATATGAAAGTGCCCTAAACCTGCTAAATGAAAAAGCAGGTATCTACCAACGAATTTTTTCGCGTCAGGAAGACCAGCTCTATTTCTTCAAAGAAATTGAACAGAAAGAGTCGGTTCATAATTTCTCCTTTGAAGCCCATAAAATCAATGGCGAAAAAATATGGGTAATGGTCAATGCCTGGAAAAGTCAGGCTGGAGGCCCCTTGGATTATTTGATTGAAGGCTTTTTTCAGGACATTACCGATCGCAAGCTTTCCCTGGAATATCAGAATGAGGTAGAGGTGGCACGCAAATCTTCAGAAACAAAAAACCAGTTTCTTGCCAACATGAGTCATGAAATCCGAACCCCTGTCAACGGAATCATGGGAATGGCAGATGTGTTGTCGCACACCTCGCTAAGCAGCCAGCAAAAGGAATACCTGAAAACCATTGAAGAATCCTCCCAGGTCCTGTTGAACATCATCAATGACATCCTGGATATCTCAAAAATTGAAGCAGGAAAGATGCAGCTCAGGCCTGAGGCATTCAACCTGCCCAGCATGATGGATCACCTGAACAAAATGTTTTACCCCATAGCCCGCAATAATAACCTGCTACTGCAATTCAACCTTGGCCATGACATTCCCGAATGGGTTCATGGCGACAAGAAGCGCATTGAACAGATCTTGCTGAACCTGATCTCCAATGCCCTGAAGTTTACCAATCAGGGAACGGTCCTTGTGAGTCTATCCTCCAATGCTCTGGATTCCTCGGGACATTTGATCCGCTTTGAAGTAAAAGACAGCGGCATGGGGATTAATCCGGATGATCAGGCCAGATTGTTTCAGAAATTTTCTCAGCTGGACAACTCCCTCACCCGGGGAACCAGTGGTACAGGATTGGGCCTTTTCATCTGCCGTGAACTGGTAAAACTAATGAATGGAGAAATTGCCGTAACCAGCACACCTGCCAAAGGAAGCACCTTTTGGTTTTCCATTCCGCTTCAAACGGCCGTGGAGCCTGCCAAAAAGATGGAGGGATTATCCGCGCGCACCGTGAAAGCATCTGCTGGTCTTTCTGTGCTGGTGGTTGATGACAAACTGGTGAATCAGAAAGTGCTCTCGCTGATGCTGCAGGGCGAAGGATGTGAAGTAGAGATAGCTTGCAATGGGCAGGAGGCACTCACAAAATTTGTTCCCGAAAAACACCAGATGGTGTTTATGGATATCATGATGCCAGTGATGGATGGGGTGACTGCCATGAAAACCCTTCATCAGAAACATGTCAGCCTTCCTCCCATTATTGCCCTTACCGCCAATGCCATGGAAGGCGATGCACAGCACTATCTGAACAGTGGTTTTAATGATTACCTGGCCAAACCTGTTTCACGAAAAGATCTGCAATTGATGCTTGATAAGTGGACTGTGGTATCAGGCTGATCTGCAAATCAGGCTCCCGCATACGATCATATAACAGATCATTCTGTGCCACAGACTCATACATAACAACCTCCGGAAATATAAGCCATGTACGTCTTCAGGAAGGTTTCCCGAATGCTCCGCGAAGCATCATGATCCAACCCATCTTTTGATATGAATCATCAGAGGAAAAACATTTTTTAAAGAAATTGGGGCTGTATTGTTTTTTTCTTTACCTTTGCTAAGAATTAAAATAACAAAAGTACTGACCTCCGCTAAAAATATCCCTGAACACCTTCCTGTAAGATTTGCTTCACATTATTGCTGCGTCGCTCAGTACAACATCATTAACA
>JAWOCF010000270.1:0-8021 GCA_046483935.1 Bacteroidales bacterium
TTGAAAAAGAAGGCCAGATACTAAGCATGTCTTTTTTGATCATTCTTGTTCAAAAAGCATATTGCATCTGGATGGGAACGAATCCGGAAGGCTACAAGATTGCAGCTCCGTACTTCTTAACGCATGAAACTCTCTGGACGCTGAAACAACAAGGGTTCACTTGTCTGAACATGGGTGGAGTACCATTGGGAAGGAAGAACCAGGGCATCAAGAGATTCAAGTTAAACATAGGGGCTACTGCCAGAGAGTGCGTCGAACAATCAACTGATTTTCTTTTTCCCCCGGCCTGTTACCTTAACCATATAATGAGATTAAAGCGTTTTGTGCAACATTTGCTTCTTCCCTGGGCCATTAAAAAGAGCTTGCTTCAGGCCCTGGGATGGATATTAAGAAACCGCGACCGGTATTGAAGCGTTCAGCTGTATGTTCTATAAAGAAGAAGATTCCCTACGCCAGGTCAGTAATAAAATCCGGTTTTTCGGGCCGCTTTAACAAAACAATAAAAAAGGACCTCCTTGAAAAAACTGCGTACTGACTTGCCGTTTCTATAAATATCCAGGGTGCCGATATCTATTTCCCGCTGAAGCCTGCTTTCCAGATCTTTTCTCCCATGCCGTTGCGCCAGCTTGAGGTTCTCGCGTGTAAATTCCAGTGAATCCGGGATATAAGTCCGTAGCTCAGTGTAATAGTGCCTGGGCAACTTGTTGGGAAAGGTGGTGGAATCTTTCAGCACCCCAAGGATTTCAAGGGTCACCATCGTGCGGATGCATTTCCAGCATTTCCCGCAATTATATCCTCCACCTTCATTAGAAACACATACCCTGAGATGATTCAGGGCGAAGGAGTCATAGATAATCAGGTCAGCAATCTTTTCAGCCCTTTCTTTTTCTGATCCATCATGAAAGATATTGGTCTGCTCATTGGACCATAAATTATCGATCAGAGGGCTGCTGGGGTCGTGAAAAAAGATGGCATAGGAATGAGAGGAAGGGATGTAAATATTCCTGAAGCCATTGGAAAGTGACAGAGCGGTAGCTGCCAGCCCGGGCCCGAAATAATGATCTTCCCAATCCAGGGGGAATACATCGCGGATGTTGGTTTCTCCCACAACGACATCCAGGTTGTAGTGCGCACCAACCTTTCTGGCAGCAATGATCACATCCTGATCCTGCCCCCTGGAATAAACGCTTAAAGGCAGCTCAAGGCCTTTCATGTAAACCAGGCTGGTAAGTTGTTTTCCGGCCGGGGGATTGTTCTGCGGAAGGTATTTAAGCATAGAATACATAGAGTCGACCCCTAAGGAGAAAAAGGTGGCATTTTTTACTGTTTCCTTTTTTGGATCATTATGAAGATTCTGCGCCACAACCTTTACCTTTTTGAAATCGCCAGGATGCCAGGCGGCAAAAATGTCCTGAATGGTAGCCTGATTGTCGAACATTTTTTGTGAAAAGGGGGGTATCACTTCCAGCACCCGGTCGGTAAGCATGGCCGGGATCAGGATCGCCGGGAAAAAGGGATCGGCAGTGTCAGGTAAATAATCATAAAACTCTTCAGGATATGAAAAAAAGATGGTTTTGCCCTCTTTCAGATGAGAGGACACAATTTCAGCTGAGATTACTGCTTTCCCTTCCCGTATGAATTTCTTTACCTCCAGTAACTTCATAATATTAAACCTTATATAAAATGACTCATCTGGTCATTTTGAGCTTTTTCATTGTGTCACAAAAAAACATCCCTGGTTAAAATTACCAAAAATATACATCAGACAAAACAATAACTTCATTCTTCCAATTGCTTTTGAGAAAAGATCTCTTCAGGAGATCATTTTCAGCCTCCTCCCTGCTTTGATCAAGGTGTAATAGATCATCTCGGCCATCAGATGCCTGAAGGATTTTCCTTCGCGAAACAAGTCCAGCTTCCCGATCCTGATTTCCCGCAACAAGATCTTTTCCATCTCTTTATCTCCATATTCACGCGCCAGCCTCAGGTTCTCCATAGTGAATTTCATGGATCCTGTTTTGTAGGTGCGCAGCTCCCTGTTAAAATGCGCGGGCAACTCATGGGGAAACGAGGAGGCATCATTCAACCGGTTGATGATTTTCAGGGTAACCATCGTGCGGATGCATTTCCAGCACCTGCCACAGTTATGGTTACCTCCTTCATTATTGACACATACCCTTAGATTGTTCAGGGCAAATGCATCATGGGCAATCACATTAGCAATCTTTCTGGCCCGTTCGGTTTCTGCTCCGTCATGAACAATACTAACATGCTCATTTGACCACAAGTAATCCACCAGGGGGCTGCTGGGATTGGGCGCAAGGTTGGCATAAGAGTGTGAAGAAGGGATATAGATGTTGTTAAATCCCAACGACAGGGAAAGCGCCGTAGCAGCCAGCCCGGGCCCCGAATAATACTGCTCCCATACCAATGGAAAAACATCACGCAGGTTGGTTTCCCCCACAATGAGATCCAGGTCATAATGCAACGCAACCTGATGAATGTCCTGAATAACAGCCTGGTCCTGCCCTTTTGAATAGACACTTAAGGGCAGTTCCAGCCCTTTCATGTATACCAGGCACGAGACACGCTTATCAGGCGAGAAAGTATGGGGTGGGCGGTGCTTGAGCATGGAGTACGTTGAATCGACCCCCAATGAAAAAAAGGTCGCATTGGGCTTCATCTTTTGGGGCACATCTTCAATATATTCACCTGCCGTGATCTTGATGTGCTTGAAATCATCGGGATACCACGAAGTAAATACTGATTGAATAGTGTTCTGGTTCTTACGCATTTTGGCCGACAATGGGGCTTTAATGTCAAGCTGCTGCCCCGAGAGCATGGCAGGAATCAGGATGGCCGGGAAAAAAGCATCCGCTGAGACAGGTATATAATCAAAATACTTTTCAGGATAAGCAAAGAAGACCTCCTGGGGTTGCTCAAAACCAGAAGAGCCTACATAAGCAGAAAGGAAGGCTTTTCCCTCAGAGACATATTTACGGACATCGAACAGCTCCATTTGCGACCCTTTTTCTATTATAAGAAGGATTTGAAGAGTATTGGTGAAGTGGATTCCTGTTATTGTTCAATCAATCGGCCAGGCCGGTCCTCTTCACCATTTTCAGATACAAATAGGATAAAATCTCTTTTAAGAATCCCGCCATGGGTTTTCCGTTTCTATAAACATCCAGTGAGCCCAAACGGATCTCCCGCTCGAGTTTCTCTTTCAGATTCTTGTTGCCTAGCAGGGTGGCCAGCTTCAGATTCTCGCGGTTGAACTCCAGGGAGATGGGATCATAGGTCCTTAATTCGGCACTGAAATTCCGGGGCAACTTTTCAGGAAAACACCCACTGGTTTCCAGCCGGCCCAAAATTTCCAGGGAGATCATGGTGCGGATACACTTCCAACACTTCCCACAGTTATAATCACCCCCGTTGTTGGAAACGCATACCCGTAAGTTCTGTAAGGCAAAATCATCCTGGACAATCATATCGGCAATTTTCCCCACCCGTTCTTTTTCAGAACCATCGTGCGAAATCTCCATCAACTCATTCGACCACAGGTGATCGGTCAGTGGGCTGCTGGGCAACAGAAAAAAAACTGCATAAGAGTGGGTAGAAGGGATGAAGAAATGTTTAAACCCTCCTGACAAGGATAGAGCGGATGCAGCCAGGCCAGGTCCGGCATAATAATCCTCCCATGACAAAGAGAATACATCCCTGATATTGGTTTCGCCCGCAATCACCTCCAGGTTGTAATGTGCAGCCACCCGCTGCACCGAACGGATCACCTCCTGATCCTGTCCTGCAGCATAATGACTCAGTGGCAACTCCAAGCCCTTCATGTATACCAGACTGGTCAGTTGCTTGTCAGGGTCAGGGCGGTTCTGCGGCAGATACTTTAGCATGGTATACATGGAATCAACCCCCAGGGAAAAGAAGGTGGCATTTCCGGGTTCAGCCATAAAAGCCTGTGGTGTAGCTTCAGCAGCCAGAACTTTGATCTTGCTGAACCTTTCGGGGTACCATACCGAAAAGATGTCCTGGATCACCGCCTGGTTTTTCATGATCCTGGCCGACAGCCCTCCCCCCACTTCCAGCGGCTGCCCCCCGATCATAGCCGGCATCAACACGGCAGCAAAAAACGGATCAGCAGAATCAGGAAGGCAATCGTAATATTTTTCGGGATAAGCAAAGAAGATGGTCCTGGGCCTGGCATACGATGAAAATTCTATATCTGCAGAAATAACGGCTTTACCATCTGAAATGTATTTTTGAAGATTATCTACTCGCATGGGTCATTCTTAATTTTATTGACAGATTAACTGTAACTTAAAATTAATGAAAAATTATGAAAGACAAAAACAATATATTATCATTTATGTCTTTTTACAGCTGAACCGGGCATGACTGTTTCTTTTTTTTGTTACTTGTCAATTGCAGAGCTCTTGGCCAGCGATCCGGAGGCGGGCCTGCGGGATGCTTTACTGCAAAGCCCGGAATCTGAAAAAGCAGAATAATGTCAGGACAAATGAACTACCGGCAAGCATAATATGTTAACAAGGAAAAGATTAACCATTCTCATCAAAGCCACACTGAATGTTACCACCTGTTGACTTTTTGTTTAATAATCTTGTTTAACCACAACTGATCATGATATTGACCTACTACAAGGAGCCCAACTTCGGGGATGCTATCAACCCCCTAATTTTTAATCAGTTGTTACCAGATTTTTTTGATCAGAAGGATCAAAGCCTGTTTTTAGGGATCGGTTCCATCCTGGGGTTATTTCATGGCAGCATCAATACACGCAGGATTGTGGTGTGCAGTTCCGGCTTTGCCTACGGACAAATGCCTGAGCTCAATCACAGGTACGATATCCGTTGTGTGCGGGGCCCTCTAACTGCAAAAGCCCTGAAGCTGCCGGCCCACCTGGCCGTTACCGACGGGGCTGTCTTGCTGCGCCTGCTGGATGAATTTAAAGTCCCTGTTTCCAAAAAATATCCTTTTTCCTTCATCCCCCATCATCATAGCGAAAAGGTTTATGATCAATGGCAGGAGCTTCTCCCTGAAGTCGACATGCACTACATCAGTCCCCGGCTGGAAGCCCACCAGGCCATCACCCAGATCCGGCAATCTGAATGCATCGTCGCAGAAGCGATGCATGGGGCCATTATCGCCGACGCTTTCCGCATCCCCTGGATTCCCGTGAAGATGTTTCAGCACATCAATGCCTTCAAATGGCAGGACTGGATGCTGAGCATGCAGATGAAATATGCTCCGCACCAATTATCCTCGCTGTTTGGTGACTCCTGGATCAGGCATATGATCTCTACCGAGCGCTTTCCTTTTGATAAAAAAGGAATCATAGCCAGCGCCTTAACGCCTGCCTACAAGAAATATCAGGATTTGTACAAGAAAAAGAAATTTATCAGAGAGCTGAAGGCCATCAGGGAGAAGGAGCCTGTTCTGAGTAATGAATCTCTGCTGGAGTCCAGGGTGGATCAATTGCAACAGATTCTGTACGAAATCCGAAACACTTACACCAGTTAACCAGGCATCCTTCTCAGGATTTTTAACATCCCTGATATTTATCAACTTGTTTTTTATTATCTTTAAACTAGATTTTTGATCTTCTTATTACTTAAAAGCCACATTTCATGGAATATAACAAAAAAATTCTTATCCTTAGCAATCTCCTTTCCCGTCAAATGCTCCTTTTCAAAACAACATCTTTCATTGGATTCTAAACCGGTGCGGTAATGTCCTTTAAGAAAACTTTTTATAAGAGTGTTTCCACTTTTGCTGTATACAATTATCTGGCCCAGGCCCTGGAGTTTTTTTCCACGATCATACTGTCCAGACTACTTCTACCCGAGGAATACGGCTTTGTGGCTATCATACATATTTTTGCCAGCTTTATCAGATTATTCTCTAATGTAGGCATTGGCCATTCGCTGGTGCGCAGCGACTATGGGTATACTTTTCACAAGTTATTATATAGCTTGTCGGTATGGATGGGTTTTGCCCTCTCGGCCATCCTGATGCTACTGGCATATCCCATTGGTGTGTTCTTTGATAATATGGCCCTGGTCATTCCTACTTTAGTCATCTCCATCAAGTTTATCTTCGATTCACTGCTATACATTCCATTTGCCATTCTATCCAAGGCGCTGAACTTCAACCTGATTGGAAAGATCAGGTTGTGGGGTACTTTCATTCAGATAATCATCACCATCATCATGGCCTACCTTGGATTCTCTTACTGGTCGCTGATTATCCCCCTGATCATCAACCCTATCATCCAATATGCATTACTGAAGAAATATGTTCAGATGCCCCTTAGAATCTATGGCTGGAAGGCCACCAAAAGAACCCTGATCATCATCCGGTCGCTGATGGGCAACCTATCGCTGATCAACCTGGTAGCCTACTGGACGGAGAACACCGACAAGGTGCTGATCGGTAAATTTTATTCTCAGGCAGACCTGGGCATTTATAACAGGGCCTTCAGGTTCCTCAGGCTCACATACCAGCTGATTGCCGGTATCTTTGGCACGGTGTTGTTTCCCTCTTTGAAAAAACTCATGGAAGTAAAGGGTGATGTTCAGAAAGAATACATGGACATTATTAAGGTGGTGGTGCTGTTTACCCTGCCCGTAGTATTTGTTCTGGTGCTGCTTCCCGAAACCCTGGTGCTGATTCTATGGGGAGAGAACTGGACAAGGGTAGCTCCCTTTCTTCCCTATATTGGCCTGATGATGATGTTCAATTCTTTAATCAACACCTCTTCTTCGGTATTTATTCTATTCAAAAAAGAAAGGGTGTTGTTTTATGTTCACCTGGCCAACAGCCTCATTACCCTTTCACTGGTGGTAGCCGGTGCTTTGATTTCTATGCTGCACATCCTTAAATTCCTGGCCCTGGGGCAGATCTTACTAACCCTGCCTATTTACCTGTATTACGGATTTTATAAGTCCTTTGGCTTTAAACCCTCAAAGATTCTCCGGTTCTTTACACCCGCCTTCCTGTTTGGCATCCTGTTGTATGGGGCCATTGAATATCTGGGTTGGGAGTTCAGGCTCCTGGTATTGCTGGGCTTTGTGGTCTTCCTGCTTTTTGAACTCAAGGGACCGGTTCTTCAAAGCTTGCTTTTCCTTCGCAAGATGGTATTAAGCATGGGTAAGCGATGAAGCATCAGGCATCGGGTTAATAGATTAAAAATATAATAATTGCTATCTTTATGTGCTATTGGATCATTGATAGCATTTTAACTCTAAAACATCAAAACAAGAAAGAATGAAAAAAAAAGTGGCTCTGATTTCCGGTATCACAGGACAGGATGGTTCATTTCTAACAGAATTGCTGCTTGAAAAAGGGTATGAGGTGCATGGCATCATCCGCCGGGCCAGTTCGTTTAATACTTTCAGAATAGATCACCTTTATGAGAACCCTGAATTGCTGAACAAAAGGTTCTTTCTCCATTATGGCGATCTGACTGATTCAAGCAACCTGAACCGGCTGGTTGAAAAAGTACAACCCGACGAGATATACAACCTGGGTGCCCAGAGTCACGTGCAGGTATCTTTCGAGGTGCCTGAATATACTGCAGAAGTTGATGGCATCGGCACCTTGCGTTTTCTGGATGCCATTAAGGAAACAGGTGTCAAAACCCGCTTTTATCAAGCCTCTACCTCCGAATTATTTGGTTTGGCGCAACAGGTGCCCCAAACCGAAAAGACTCCTTTTTACCCCCGCAGCCCGTATGCCATTGCTAAACTATATGCCTACTGGATGGTGGTGAACTACCGGGAGGCCTACAACCTGTTTGCCTGCAATGGCATCTTGTTTAATCATGAGAGCGAACGTCGGGGAAAAACTTTTGTAACCCGCAAGATCAGCGTGGCAGTGGCAAAAATAATGTCAGGGCAACAGGACATCCTGTTGCTGGGAAACCTGAATGCCCGACGCGACTGGGGTTATGCCCCCGAATACGTGGAAGGCATGTGGCGAATGCTGCA